>JAEELH010000041.1 GCA_016288825.1 Lachnospiraceae bacterium
AAGATAATCCTCAGCCGGCGCAAAGTTGTTGTTGATAGTTACTGTTTTAACATGCCTGTTATTCTTGTCTCCCGGCTTTTGTGAGTATTTCTTAATATAGTTTTGATAACCGAGATCACAGTTTGCTATTTCGTTATTAAAATTAAATTCTTTTTTAATTTCACTGTACTGAGCAAGAAATCCCGACTCCGTAACCTTGGGCTCATGGGGAACCATCCTGTTACCATGGGCCTTTTCGTAGGCCTTGATCTCTTTGGGAGTCATGTCCGCATACATGGCAGTCTTGAGAATAAACTTTTCCTCGGACTTCATGCGCTTCTTGGCGTCCGGACGAAGGATCTTTATTACAACCTCCTCCTGAGTCCTGTCCTTATAAACCACACGGGCACTGAAGGTCTCTGCCACAGAAGCCGCACCAAGGGACTGGATCCTGTCTATCTTGATGATCTCCTTTTTGGAGCCTACCTTTATCCTGGCGATAACCTTTTTTCTGTACTCTAAATCTATAGGGCGAAGGGATGATTTAACTACATTAAGGGCAGGCTGCATCTCGGGAATAACCATTCGCTCCGGAACGCCCTGCATCATTTTCTGCATAATGGGACCTGCCCCCTTTAGCATAGATGCAAAATAGTCACATCCTATCTCTGTCTGGGACCTGTTTACTCCGCTCTTTTTCATATCACGGATAATAAAGGAAAGCATGAGCCTCTTGTCCTTAAGGGATGCGTTTTTGTAATATCCGGAAATAAGACCCTGGATGAACTTGCCCTGTCCCCTATCTATATCATAAAGAAGGTGGGTATGCTTCTGGTCCAGCTCTGCCTGCTCATCAAGCTTTTGCTTGTCAGACTTCTTTCTGACCTCGATCTTCTCCCTGGCAGACTTGGTCTCCTCCACCTTTTGCTTTTTAAGGATCTCCTCTCCCTCGATAAGAGCCTCATGAAGTCCGGGAAGGAAGGTATCTATGGTAGGCAGACCCGCTCCTGTAGCCTGATCAAAGACATTGTAGGTAGCCATATCCATAACAGGCTCCATGTCCTCATCAAAAACATCCATGGCTTTTTCAAGCTTCTCCGACATCTCTTTTAAGGAGTCGTCAACCAGACCCTTGGAAATAAGGGAGGGTACCATAAGAGCGTCAAGCTTCTTGCCTTCTCCTGCCTTTTGAACAGCCTTGAGAAGCCCCCTGAGTGAATCAGTCAAAACGTGGACAAAATTCTTCTCCTTTTGAGTTGCTCCTGCCATCAGCTCTTTGAAAACATCTTCATAAACCTGATTGCCGGTCTTCTTATCTTTTTCAAGAAGAATTGAAAGGAAATTGCCTCCCTCCGGACCACTGAAATAGCCTTTGAGCTTAACATGGGCATTGGTATCCAGATCAGAATTACTGCCCAACTCGAAAAGTTTTCCCAGCTGAGTAAGAGTCAATCTGGCATTATCGGAATAAGATGAAACGTTGACTCCGGTTTCCTCCGGAACATCCGCAGCTCTTTGTTTTTTCTTGTTTTCGTCAAAGGATTTTTTCCTGACTTCCTGGAAGTATGCGTAAGACTCCTTGTAAGCCTGCTTCTCGGGATTATCATAGCCGGCGCCGAAGTTCTTCATCTCCACATCCCGGAAGTAATCCTTTTCCTTTGCCTTCTTTGGAATATACTTCTTAGTTTCAAATTCAAGCAGCAACTCTAAGGCCTGCTTTGCCTCCTTGGAAAGCTTAAGCTTCGCGATAAACTGTCTTGAAAAAGCAATATCCGCCTCAGAGGCCTCTCTCTCCTCCTTTGAAAGCTTGCTAAGATCAACTTCCTTGTAAGTAAGAAGGATACGAAGGTGTGATGGAATGGCAAAGATCTTCTCTCCGTCATCCCCAAAATCATCAAACTTAAGCCAGGGTATCTCAAACTCTTCTCTTATCTGAAGAATGGTGTACTCTGCCATTGCTTTAAGATCCCGATCATCCGGATCATCCCCGTTATTACGGGCACTACGAACATTATTGAAATGCTCCCCGGCACGCATTTCATAGAATTCCCTGCTATGGATATGCTTTGCAGCAGCGATCATGGTCTGATACTCTGCAGCAATCTCATCGGGGCACAAGGTGTCTTTGGAAATACCCGTTGCAAAGTCCGCAAGTTCAAAGGTAACAAAGCCCTCCAGATCCTCCGGCTTTCCTCCGCAGATCTTCGTAATGGCTTCCACCAGCTGTCCGTATTGGTGCGCTTTAACAGCCGCTTCCAAAGTCTCTCTGTCTTTTTTTGCCTTAAACAGTTGCTTATACTCCGCCAAAAGAAGCTTATCCTGAGCAGTGGCCTTTTCTCCCTTTGCCTCAAGCTCTGTGATCTTTGACGTAAAATATTCGTCCTTTGCATTAATCCCATTACTGAAATGACCGCGCATTTCTTTGAGGGTTAACAGCTCAATGCGCAGATCGATATTGACGGGATTATCGTATTCCACTATGGTCTGCTTTATCACCTGATAAAGGCAATCTGTTGATACAAAATCCAAATTATAGTTGATCTTCGGCGCCATATGTGTGATAAATCTGATCATACGCACACGAAGATCAGCTGCATCCTCCAGCTTTCCTTCTGCTGTGGCCAGCTTCTCATAATCCAAAACCATGTCATTTAACATGGCAAGGCGAATATTTCTGTCAGCAAGAGAATCCTCTACCTTTTGGTAATCTCCTGCCCACTGCCTGCTTTTCTCAGTCTTTTTTGAAGCCTCGGCGCCTATCTCCTGTGCCATCTTGAGTTTCCGTGCGGCTTCTTCTTCCTTGGCCCGCTTCTCATCCTCTATACGCTTCTTCTCGTCAAGTTCCTTTTGACGCTGTTTATCCTGCTCATTCTTCTGACGATTGAGAAGTTCTCTCTCCCTTTCCTCCTTGCTGTTAAAAAACTGATCCAAAAAAGCATTCTCTCTGAACTTGTTACGACCGTTGGATGTCTTCAGCTCACTGAAATCAGCATCATCAGGCACTGCAGGCGCTTTATTGACCTTTCTGCGGGCTGCAAGCAGTTTTTTGACATCTGTTTTACGCGTAAAGACCGGACCGGTCTCCTCAGCACTTTTGTCCGATTTCAGACGAACCTGCTTGCGTGATACGGCCTCTATATAGTCCTTAAGCATCTGTGAAGACTCAAACTTGCTCTCAACTCCCGGGATATCCTTGTCCGCTGTAACGGAATTGATATCTCCTTCCTTGGCAAATCTGGCAGTATCCTTTTCCAGCAAAAGAGCATAGTAAGGATTAGACATCATATCAAGTCTGTCTTCGTACTCAAACATCATTGCCTTGTATATCTCAATACGGGTAACTATCTCCCTTTCCATGGCCGTATTGAAAAGATCATCTCCTCCAATACGATAAAGCTCAGCCATAAGGATATCAGCGTTAGCTGCCAGTTGAAGTTTTGTATAGAGATCCATGAAATGTCTGGTCTCATTGAACACATTGGGCTTGTGGAAAAAGTCCTCGGGATTTTTGAACTCAAAATCCTTCATATCCCATGACATTATCTCCAGGATCATCTCAGTGAGCTTATGTTTTTTTATATCAAGAAACTCTTGTCCATCATCTTCATTGGCACTCAGTATATAAGTCAGTCTCTCAGTTTCGGAATTATTGAGATTGAAAAGTTTTGACCATACAACGATAGCCGCGTTGGCAGACTCATCATATCCCTCTGTCTCAATATTGGCCTGAAGGTTGTACTTGATATTAGCCTGCTCAATGACCGTACGGATAGACTCAGTCTCTACAGTAAGCTGATCCTTGATCCGACGAGCCAACTTGACATCTCCTATCTTGCGATTATAAGCCTTGCGTCTGTCCTTAAGGTCGGAAACAGACGAGGCCGGATCCGCACAAACATGCTTGTATGCCAAAGAAATCTCCGCGTCCAAAAGATCGTCCGGAATATTGTATTCATCTCGTAAAAGGTAATCCGGGATATGATGCTTTTCCGAACGCATAACGTCGATATATCCATCAATAGACTTAACGAGATTGACACAAAGTTCCCGTCTGTCCTCGTATGAACCCTTTTTTCTCTCAAGCAGATAATTGGCTGCCGCTTCCCTGATACCAAGGAGGGCCACCTGCTTGTCGGAAGTTTCGGTAAGACCACTGTACATAGCTACAGCCTTACGTACCTTATCAAAATGAGCAGCACGTCTGGTATCCCTGGTAACCGCTTCAAGCTTGAATTCTATAGCCTTGAGAATATCGTCCTCCGTAGCCTGTAAGTTATCCGGCATGTTGGAAAGGATATTCTGAAGAACGTTGTTAAGCTTCTGCTGTCTTTGCTCCTGGGCAAGCCTCTTTTCCTCTTCCTGCTGAAGGCGAAGCTGCTCCTCCTGACGTTCTTTTTCCCGTATCCCGGCATGAGCCTTGCGCATCTCCTCCTCAGCCTTGATCTGTTTTTCGTATTCTGAATCATCAAAGATTGCATCAAAATCAAGACCTGCTTTGATCTCTTTTTTCTCAACTTTTTCAGGTTGGATCTCGTTAAGATGATTTACCAATTCATCAAAGCCGTTATTCTGATCTGACATAATGTCCCCCTTTATCAATGAAAAACCGAAAAACAGAGCGCAACAAGCAATCTCAACGCAGCGGTTAAAACTGTGTAACCCTTAACCGGAAAATGAGATTCCTCGCTACGCTCGGAATGACAAAACACGCTCCGGATGTAAAAACTCATCTATAAAGCGTATTATACTATGAAATTATGCACAAAACTTATACCCCTGCGGCCTCTTTGATAAACGCCGCTGCACTCTGATCCTTTCCCCTGGTGAAGCACTGTGTGGATATAGACACCTTGCCCTCAGCAGCATCCTCAACCATGTCGGCGATAAACCCGAGATCGGACATGCGTCTGCTCCTCGTAAGAAGGATATATCTACCACCATCTATATGGGCAATAGTACTCTTGGCGGGAAGTTCGCTTCTAAGGATCTCCGGAAGCTCTTTAGCACCATCTCCGGAAGCCTCAAAACAGATGGCTCCGCAAAAAGCATCCGCTCCCTTTTCATTTCCCTCTACAAGCCCCACAAGATAGGATCTGTTGTAATATCCCGACTTCTCATCATCATATCTGAAACTGTCAATAAAAGAGAAATACAGCAGCACCAGACCAATGGCAAATCCCAAGGGACTGGCGGAATAATCCGTCAGGATATTGACAAGTGTTCCAAGAATAACCGGAATGATGATCGGGGTAATTCTGAACACCTGGTTATGCTTATGCTTGGCGGAATACTGATATATGATCCCGAAAGCAAGAGCAAAATAAATATACTCTACTGCCATCAACACATAATAAACCCAGGTGGATCTGTAACTCATATCCGGCTGTATGGTAAACAGCACTCCGGTAAAGAGATTCACAAGAAGAAGCACTAAAAGGATCAGGATAGGAAGGAAGAAATATTTGTATCTTCGTGCCAACTGATCACGGCTGCGATACAGCATGTAATCAACGTACATAAGCCACTGGTATGTCATGAGAAGCAGGGCTACCTCCAATACTGTCTTGGCTGCCAACTCTATACTCATAAAAAAGCTTCCGCTCTGCCCGTGAACAGCATAGGCCACGCAACTGCCGAGAGCATTGATCATTGACAAAAGACACATTGCAAAAAACATCCGCTCTCTGGTACCATCTACTGCATCCCTTTTTCTTGGTATGATCGTAAGCCCCAGGATCAGAAGGAAGGCCATACTATCGGAATAAACCGACACAAGTGAATTTTCAGCGATGATCATTGTGCTTCCTCCTCATAAAAGGCTTCATTCATAGTCTGAAGGTGAAGGTATACCAGGAATACGGCATACAAAAAGGTTGTCGAAGACATGTCTCCCAGAAAAGCTCTGAGGAACAGCCTCGCTGCGATCAGAATCAGATAGGCTGCGATCAGCCTCTTGTTGATATTCCAACCGCAGATCAGCGAATATATGGTATAGATAACTGTGGGCACATAAACCAGCGGGTAGGCAGGCGCATAAGTATATACACCACGCGCATCAGTATAATAAAGAAGTCCGGTACCCCAGTTGATGACAACAATAACAACCGAGTATACAACGCCCACCATCATGGGCTTCCACAATCTGAAAACCCGGTCCTCCTGCCTGTGCCACTGATAGTCCAACACAAGTGATATAAGCAGTGGCAGCAAAGTAATAAGAATGGAAAAAACAGATTCCAGCCCAAGGAGCATCAGCGACTTGCCCTGCACGGGACTCTCATCCAAAAAGTAGATAGCCGTGTCAAATACAGCAACAACCATATTTAAAACAAGGAGATAAAAATAGATCCTGTCATCTATCCTTCCCCTCTGGCGATATAATCTGGTGTTGACCATCATGCCGATAAGGAGAAAAAATGCCGCTATATCCATGATGACCGAACCGGTATTGATGTTTGAAAGCCAAAGCATATCCTAAATCTCCTTCCTTTTGCCTGACAGTACCGTATCCGCCGTCTTGCCCGGGAACATCCTGGATACCAGTCCTTTGACCATCTTGTTGTGGCGATAAAGAACTATCGGCGTATCATGGGGATACTTTTTCGCTGCAGCCTGAATGGAACGCCTGATCATATTGATGATATCCATCTGCGCATCTCCGCTGGCGGAAAACAGAAGGTCCACAAACAGTCTCCTGGAAGGAAGCTGATGTAAAAGAAGCATACCACTAACCTTATCGTCCGTGATAACACAGGTGGAGACATCTCCGTCAAACCACTCCATGGGAAGATATGCCAGATCCTCTACCACGCCCTTTTTGTTGTTAAGCAGGCAGTTTCCCACGCCTCGCTTGAACTGACGCTCTCCCACCTCTCCAAGTCCGATAACGTACTCAGGTGCTCTTCCCCTTGCAAAGGGAGTATCCAGAAATTCATCCAGTGTTGCTAAAACATAGTCACTCTCCCGCTCAGAAATTTTAAAATCAGCGTCGGAAAGAACCTTCTTTTTAATATCATCCGGAGCTGTCTCAAGATAAGTCTCGGTTATATCATGATCACCGATCTCATGAGTATACTCCGATATCAGACTTGCTCCCGCATCCTCATCCCTAATATTCATCCAGAGTATCTGAGACTTGTTATCGATCTCATTGTCCAGATCCTTGTACTCATAAACAATATAAGAACTGTCTTCATCACTGCCTGTAGCCAGACCACGGAAGTAGGGCCTGGGCAGATTGTAGAGCGCATCTATGGGAAGGATACTCTCAAAACTCTCAAGATTGTCCTCACAGATCCTGACAAGTCCCTCCTCAATGAGCCCGTCTGTCTCGTCCTCATCCTTGTCATAGTCAAAGTCCATGTCATAGGGTGACATGAATTCATCCGGAAAGTCCGATACCGTACTTGCATCTTTTTCCTCAGCAGGAGCCGCCGCTTTCTTTGCTTCTTGTCCGGACTCGGACTTGTCCGTAGCATCTGCCTCACCTACATCCTTGTTGTCCTTCTTGTGTCTTCCCCTCTGCCATGCAGGCTTCCACGCAATATTGTCCTGGAAAAGAACAGTTCTAACCTCGCGGCGGACCTCATCCTCCGCTCCCTCTGTGATATCCTCCACAATATCGATATCATCGTCATCAATGGGCGTTAGATCCCTGGAAGCATACATAACCCGGGCCACCTGATTCAGATTACCGGCACCCAGAAGGTTTTCCAGAAGTTTTTTAATTGTATCATTGGCTGAAATAGCCGTAAGAGTCGGATACTTTTGAGCACCGCCTTTGGCGATCACTTCTAAAAGCATGCCCTGAAGGGCTGCCATTACAAAGGATCCGTCACCACCGGGTGCTGCAAGAAAATCTACATGAAAAGAATCTTCCTTTTCGGAAGAAAGAACAAAAGCTTTGGGTTCTCCACCCGCATCATAAACAACTCCGCTGGCGGACTGTGAAAAACGTCCGAGATCGGAGGAAGACAGTCTTATGGAAAACTTATCAAGGATCTCCACCAGCTGATCCCACTGCATCATAAGCAACTCTTCAAGAGAAGCAAACTTGATCCCGGGAACATTCTTGTTGAGGATCTTTTTAACTCTCTCATTGGAAATGAGCTTTGCCATATCCATAGACAGGATCGGATAAGTCTCGGTCACTTCATATCCACGGCTCTCGAAAAGTTCGGTCATACCGCGGACCTTGGACGAGAAGTCCGATTCCAGACTTTTAATCCCATGCTTTGCTGCCTCTATTTCTGCAGCCTTAAGAAGAGCAGTTCCGATGCCCTCCTCCCTGTCACTGCGGGGAACCTGGATAGCGATAATGATCCCCACACTTCCGCTCTGATACATGGTAACAGCAGCGCCACTGTCTTCTTCCAGTCTGATAAGATTGTTGCTGTCAACGGTCTTATAAATCTGCATGATGTTCTCCTATAAAATGACATACGCCCCCGGGCTAGGTACACTAGACTCGGGGGTGAGTATATAAATCAGCGATTAACCCAGTATATTCCCTGTTCTGACTTGGAAGGAGAAACATCTCCGTGCAGACCCTCAAGAAATTCTATACTTTCTTTATCCGGCTTCATAAATATGTATCCGTTCTCGGTGAAAAGCTGCTTTTCATCCTGCTTTTTAGAAAGAACGGTCATGCTCTTATCAACTCCGCTCTTCTTGAGGATGCTGTGAACCTGTGAAAGCATACGGCTGGCAGCTCCCCTTCCTCTGTTGTCCTCGCCTACAAATACGTAGACCACATCTGAAACACACTCACCGTCCGGAAGCATTCCTATATGAAACTGGGTCATACCAACAAGATTGTTTTCCTGATCTGCAGCGCCCAAAACAAAAAAGCCCGGCTTACCACAGTTTGACATGACCGAATCGGGTATATCCTCCTCGAATATCCCAATATCACTCCTGCTGACCGTATACATATTGTATCTCATAATCAACCCTTTCTTGCACCATACTTCGTCGAAGAGTTAAAACTCTACCAATGATTATACCACGAAAGCACGAGGAAAATCCACATTTATGTGGATTTGACGACGCTACGAGATAACGGGCGCTCTGCGGCCGTTATACCACGAAAGCACGAGGAAAATCCACATTTATGTGGCGTCCCTATACCTTTAGCAAGTAATTGCACACCACCTGCTCATCGGGGTCTATGCTGTTAAATTTGAAAAGATGATCAGCCAGGTTCACTGACGCATCATTGACTGCCGCAAAAAGAACAGATTTGTAAGTCCCCTTTCGGACAAGATCATATAAAAATCTCTTAAGCAGTATGATGGCTGCATGACGGTACTTAGGCGTAATAAGCAATGCGGAAAGATAGATCTCGTCCCTCCTGAAACTGCTGGACAAAAGGTATCCCTTGACATCTCCACCCACAACATATACATAACTGTAATCATTGAGGATAGGTCCGCCTGCTGCCCCCGGTCCCAGTTCCTTGGGAAAACGAGTCTTAAAACTTTTAAGGAAGGCCTGCCTCATAGTCGGTGTGAGTTCGGAAACAGAAACCGCCCTTTTATCATGCTTCCTGGTATTGACGGACATGATGGGGATCCTCTCCACACCGGCAACGTCAAAGGTATATACCTGGTTGCCGTCGGTAACACGCTTGAATCCCATAGCCTTAAGGGCTTCCGCAGTCTCCTCCATACCCGGCTCTACTGTCTGGATGGAGATACCTTTTATTTTTTGATTTTTACAAACCTGCTTTACCGTATCGAGAAGCTCCTTAAAGACACCCTCCCGTCTGCGATCGGGATGAACATAGTAGTGGTCTATAAAAAAGACATCTCCCTTTTTCCCATCCGGCGAAGGTGCTTTGGAGTAGGTAAGGATACCGTAGGGCACCGGTCCCTGACGCATTCCGACTCCCGAACACTTACGGTCCGCTATGGCATCCATCTCCTCTTTTCCAAGAAATGATGCATAAGCACCCATGTTTTCTTTTTTTACAAGTTCTGCTTTCATAATTGCTATTCCCTGGTCCTAAGCTGCGCAGTGATCTGTATTACAATACCTCTTTATGACGGGCTCTTCTTACTTCTGGCAGCCCGGGGTATCTCGACAAAAGGCGGTGCTCCGGCATCTGCTACGGAAGCGTCCGGTCCCATTACATCCTGAGGTTTGAAGGCAGTAGTCTGTACCATCTCCTGCTGCTGGATCTGTATCTGCTGCTGCGTCTGCTTTTGCCTTTGGATAGTACTGTTATCTGACATAATTACTCCTTTAATTCAAATGAACGTCATTCATCATTAGAATCATCTCTTCATCTTCATCATCAACATGATTTATAGGCTTAGGTCCCACTCCTTCTTCATGGACAGGAGGCGGTCCCTGCTTCTTGGGCGCTTCCGGTATATCCTTGTGTGCCTGGAGTCCCTTAGGAAGTATACCCTCCTCATTATTGAGGGCCTTCATGATGCCAAGATATCTAAGTTGGATAACCGAGCCCGCATCCAGTTTTTCAACAGGGATCACCGGCTGCTGCGGAGGCTGCTGCTGATGCTGCTCCGGCGGCTTATCCTTATCCTTATCCTTTTCCTTTGCTTTTGCTTCCTCCTGAGCGTTAAGCCTGCTGCCTATACCCTTCCAAACCTGATTATTAAGATCCGTTATCTTACCGTAATTATACCAAAAATGCTCTCCCGAATCCTTAAGGAAGTTCTCCTGGATAGCTGTTCCCTTGGTATACTTCATGTAGTTGATATCATCAAGACAATTTTCTCCGAAATTGGTCTTTGCAAATTCCACGAACTCTTCACCTGAAGCTTTTCCGGCGGAATCATAGACCGGGAAGGATGTGGGGTATACCTTGACAAACTCTGCTACATTTTCATCTCCCTCACCAAAGCCCAACTCCGGCTTCTCCCACAGATACGCGTACTCCGGCTCTTTCAGTTGTCCTGTGAGGATATAGAATACTGCATTGATGGCTGCCTTCTGGTTTTTGAGTTTCTGACTTTCAGGCTTAACATCCTTGATAGTGTAATGCTTGAGGGCAAGCAATGCCTCGCGGCTTGTAGTAAGCTGATCATACTGACTCTGCCTAAGTTTGGCGTACTCATTGTACAATGCAGAGATATCATATTTTTTAAGATCATCCTTAGTCTTGCCGAAGTTGAAGAGCTGTGCAACCTCCTCGTAGTTACCTTTATCCTCACCGTGCTTCTTAAGTTCTTCGTCAGCCTTGATCCTCTCAGCAATCTCCTTGCCAAGCTTCGTGTAGATATCGGCCTCACGCTTTTCAACGGATTCCTTGAGAGCCATGTCAACTACGTCATGAGCCCGGAGTTTCATAACGTCATCTCTGTTGCCCACAGTCCACTCCATAAAAGTATGGATATTATTTCGCATCGATTCTTTATTGTCGTCAACAAACTTTTTCTGATCCGTCATCTGAACCAGCGCTGCTCTGATGAGAGCTCTTCTCACCTTGCCATGAGCTGTCCATGCCTGTGTAATGCCCGTTCTGTCTTCAACATACTGATTGGCAGCGTCGATGAAGTTCTGCATTATTTCATCTACCTTAGACATAGTCTCATCAAAAGCCTCATCATGGGCTTTTTTGATGGCATCCTTCTGTGCCTCATCTCCCTCGACACCCTTTGCAGCCTTTAGCGCATTGGCATTGACTTGGATCCCCTCCTGAGCCAGATACTCATTAAGCGCCTTAGTGACCGGGATCATGTGCTTACTCTCTCCGGTACGACCACTCTCCTTGAGCATCTTATCAAGCCTCTCAAAGATGTAACTATCTTCGGAAACCTCCGTAACATCGCGATCCGCACCGGTTTTGTTTTCGACATCATTGGTACGAGAAAGGATCTCAAAAGTAGTGGAGAAGTCGCCCATGAACTGCTCTTCTTCACTGACATCCGCTTTGAGATGGAACTTCTCCTTTATTTGTTTTCTACCGGCGATTTTCCGCTCTTTGCGGTACATTTCATCCAGAGCTTTGAGATCTTTTTGAATAGCCATATCCTACCTCACTTTTTAGGAACTCGCTGATCAAAGCGTTTCCTTAATAAAGGTACATCACATACTTTCCAAACTCAGGCGGATCGATGATCCTTCCGAGCTTAACAAACTCATACTTCATGGCGCGGATAATATGCTTAGCGCCAACAGGTTCTTCCTCGCCCCCGGCCATATATGCCGCGGAAAGGAGGATCGACTTGATATTGCTGCCGGAAAGCTCGAATCTCTCGGCAAGGAACTCAAAGTCGATATCATCATCCATGGGAACGGTATCCGGAAGGGTATTCTCCCAGAGCCGTCTTCTGGTAGCCGCATCCGGTGCATCAAAGCGTGCAACGTAGGTGATACGACGAACAAAAGCTGTATCAAAATTGTGATAGAGGTTGGTGGCAAGAAGTGTCATGCCTGAGAATTCCTCTATCTTTTGGAGAAGGTACGCCGTCTGAGCATTGGCATGCTTGTCATTGGAATCATTGGCGCCCGTCCTCTTTGCGAAAAGTGCATCCGCCTCGTCAAAAAAGAGTATGACATTGGACTTGGATGCTTCTTCGAAGATCTTGGCCAGGTTCTTTTCCGTCTCACCGATATACTTGGAAAAGATCTGGGAAATATCCACCCTGTAAAGTGGAAGGGAAAGCTCGCTGGATATAACTCTGGCTGCCATGGTCTTACCTGTACCGGGAGGTCCGTACATAAGTATGGAAACTCCGTTGCCATAGGCGTTTTTGTCGGCTATGCCGTACTTTTCATCCAGTCTGTCCCTGTATCTGAAACGATTGCAGGCATTCATAAGTATCCTGCGCTCGTTATCATCCATCTCTATATCATCCCAGTCATAAGCAGCCGGGATATATGTGGCAAGCGCTCCAAAATCCGCATCATTACGGCGGAATATGATAGGAAGGAGAACATCTTTACCAAGTACGGAATCAGACTTTTTGCTCCTACCCTTGCCTTTTTTACGTGTCACGGAAGCCATCTGAAGCTTGGCTCTGTATACAACATTACGGATCATTCCGAGAGTAAAGTCATACCTGTCCGCCAGGTCCTCTGTCTCGATCCCTTCTTCAAGTACGAGACCGGACTTATCCAGGAAGTACTCCCACATGCCCTGTCTCATATGACGATCCGGAACGGGAACCGGGAAAAATGCAGGCGCATACTCCTCCGGTATAAGCCTCTCCGGCATCTTTTCAGGTCCGTAGAAAAATATCACACCCTCAGGAAGATATTTTCTGATCCTCTCCAGAACCCTGCGGATCTTGTCCCGATACTCCTTCTGTGAACGCTCCAGCAGAACAACGGAATCCGCAGAAGCATCTGTTGCAACGGAACTTGTAATACGAAGAGCAACAAATCCGGGATACAGTCTCGCTGTGATCAGCCTATGCAAAAATGCCATGGCGATCTCATTATCCTCTTCCTCACTGTCCGATTCATCAAGAAGATAAAGGGGCTTTTCCTGAGCTGCGGCAACGGAACTAAGTATATGAAGCACATCCGTTCCGTCCTTGCCCTCCATAAATATCTGGGTCGGCTCATCGGACTCAGCCGTATACCTGGCAAGTTTTTCAGCCTCTCCCTCAAAAAAAACGGGGGCATCAAAATGTCTGCTGTAGCATTCCTTATCCCGACGGCTTTCACCATCACCAAAGAAGAAATCCCTCATAGGCCCGTACAACTGCATGGTACGGAAATATCTCATGGCCGGAACGCTTCCCTCCTGATCAGGTTTGAAAAAGAAGGCATCCATCTTGGCTGCATCATACTCATATTGCGCGCCCTCTCCCATCATGGCTTCGTAAAGCACCAGTATGGAACCGAAGGTCGCGGTATGACCGGACTGGTTCTGGACCAGAAATCCCAGCATCCTGCCGTAAGTAAGACTTTCCTCGCAGGCCACTGAAAACATAAGGGCAAATTCCTCAAACTCCGACAGATCAAACTCGGTACGAAGTATCCTGAAGGGAAGGAAAACATCATCCGGTGTAGCCTCTTCTCTGTCACCAATATAAGAAAAGGCCCGCTCCACCGTCTTTGCAGTATCGTCGTCAAGCATGTCGATCCTGCGCTCTTCAGGCTCCTGCTCGTAAATGGTCTCTATCTGCTCCGGTGTCATGGGCACACCACGATGGAACACAAGTCCCTGCTCGTGTTCGATGATTATATCCATGAAGTTTTCAAGAATAATGTCAACTATCTTCAGGCGGTCGGCAAGTTCCTCAGACCTGTCTTTATAAGGTTTGATGGACTTGCCTTTGCCGAAGTATTGTTCAAAGGAATATCTCATTATGCCAGTCCTACCTGATCAGCGTACGGTTCGAAATCTGCCTTGGTAAATACCTTACCTACCTTAACGAACTCGTACTTGATAGCCATAAGGTAATGTCTCATACATACCTTGCCTCCTGCAGTCTCATCTTCTGCTGCAAGGAAAGCCGCATTAAGTACGCAGTTCTTGATATTACCACCGGCAAACTCGTACTTCTCAGCGATGAACCTGAAATCCACATCCTCGTCAAGAGGTGTAGTCTTGGGAACCGTAGTCTTCCAGAGCATCTCACGGGTATCCGCATTGGGGAACTGGAACTCTACGATGTATTTCATACGACGGAAGAAAGCCGGGTCGATGTTGTGCTTGTAGTTGGTAGCCAATACGCAGACACCGTCGTAAGCCTCCATCTCCTGAAGCAGGAGGGCCGTCTTGTTGTTGGCGGATGCCTGGTTGGATCCACCGTCGTCGGCACGTTTTGCGAAGATGGTATCACACTCGTCAAAGAAGAGGACGACGTTACACTTTTTCGCCTCGCGGAAGATCATTGACAGGGACTTCTCAGTCTCACCGACGTACTTATCTACTACCTTGGAAATATCTACTCTGTAAAGCTCCAGGTTCAGCTCGTGGGCCAAAACCTGAGCCATCATTGATTTACCGGTACCGGGAGCACCGAAGAGCAGTACCGTAAGGCCTCGGCCGTAAGGATACTTCTTCATGTAGTTCCAGTCCTCGTAAACCTGTTTCTTGTTGTTCATCTGCTCGATAGCGTGGCCGATAGCCTCACGCTGATCGGGGTTCATAACGATATCTTCGAAACCGAACTTGGCCTCTACTCTGGTGGCCTTCTGTGAAAGTTCGGATGACATCTGAGCGTTGCAGCTCTTGAATATGATGGGACGGTTTATCTTTTCAGCCTTTTCCATGACTGCAAGAGACTTAGCATACTTAACAGCGTCACGGATCTTACCGGGTGTGAAAAGGAACTTTGTTGACATCTCGAAAAAGTCTACCTCGTCCTCAAACTCATAACCCTTGGCATAGTAGTTCCAGCATGCCACACGGCTATCGATATCCGGAGGAGCAAGCTCCAGCATAGTGATCTGCTCCTTGGTGATCTCCTTGAAGTTGATGGTCTCCTTGGAGTTAGCGAAAACGGTAAATCCCTTTTCGGACAACTTGATGAAGAAAAGATCCATGTATCCGAAGAACTTTTCCTTTTCCTCCTCACGGTACTGCAGCTCGTCCAAAACGCAACATCCGTCGGTAAGGATACACTCTCTGGTAACTGCCCAGATTGCCTTTTCAACGAAACTGTAATCATACACGAAGAGCTTTTTACAGTTAACAACCAAAGCTCTCATGCCATTCTTTTTACAGAAATGACGGACAAAGAACTTACGGCCGCTACCATCGTCACCACGATAAGAAAACAGACGTGAACCCTGATCGTATGCGATCTCCATAGCCTCAAGGACATTGGCATTGCAAAGGATCTCGTCAAGTTCCTCACCCTCCTTGGTAAGCATGCGCATAAATCTGGAGTAGTTCTCATCCAGATCCATGGGATGACGACCGAAAAGGTAGTCGATTATACGCTTGTCGGGAGACACCGCAGTTGAAAACGGCATAGACGGAATAACCCTAAGATCCAGAATGGGAAGCAGCTGCTCCAGGCAGGCTGACATATCACCATAGGCTGTGGTTATTGCGAAACTCTGTCCGTAATAAAGCTTTGCTGCCGACTCGATAGTCGGGCAGGAAAGATTTGAATTCTCGTTGATTATCTGGAAAACTCCCGCATAATCCGTCTGTGTCGAAGACAGTATCGCGCAGGCAAAACAGAAATATGTAAAGTCCTCGAACTCTCTCTTTGTACAGAGGGTATGGAAAGGAAGGGCAATCCCCTCCGCTATTGCGGCGTCTGCCCTTTCTCTTATCTTTCTGATCCTATCGGGATAGGAAAGTCCGGTATCAGCGCTGCCGCCTCCGCCACCGGAAGCAGCTGCTGCATTCTCAAATACAGGTTCACTTTCCTCCTCGTCGTCCATATCAAGGGCGAACTCTCCCAACAGAGAAGCAAGCTCATCATCAAGACCATCGATGCCGGCATCCTCTTCCTCGTCCTCGGCGGAAAACATGGATGCGCCGCCACCGGTATCTTCTTCCTGACTTCCCACATCTCTGTCGAAGGCCAGGATCTTGTCTCTTGTAACATCCGAAGCTACTTCCAGATCAGGGTAGAGAACATTTTTAAAGCCGCCCTGCCCACTGGCAAAGACTTGCTTCATCCCCTCCAAATGCTCATCTAAAGCACGGTTTACGCAATCAAAGACATTGCGCATGTATTCATCATATCCGGTAAAAGATCCAGCCATTTACTACTCTTCCCTCTTTACATGAAAAACCGCCGTTGCATCAAAAACACTGGGTGCCTTGTTGATCGACTTAGAATCGTCAAAGGCACTCTTATTCATATCTCCGGGATCATCATTGATGTATTTGGCGCGGACAAAAGGTTTGTACATAAGAGTCTCCTCGTCCTCGTCCATCTCGGCATTTTGTTTTTTTGCCTCGTTATTTCGCTTGTTCTGCTCCTGCAGAAAACGAGTATCAATCTTTCTTCCCAGAAAACTCATGTTTTATTCCTCAATAGTTAAAATATCAGAGAATCCTGTAGTCTCGAAGATCTCCATGATCATATCCCCCACATGGATGAGCTTCTGACTTCCTCCCTTGGAGGTAGCTGTCTTCTGTCCGATAAGAAGTGCACGAAGTCCGGCACTGGAAATGTATGCCAGTTTCTCCATATCCAGAACTATGTTGCTACCCTTCTGGAAAGCATTAAGTACTGCATCCTGGAGTTCAGGTGCATTGGTAGTGTCCACCCTTCCGTCTATTGCGAGCGTGATCACATCTCCTTCTCTTGTTTCCTGAATTGTCATTTTTTCTTCCTTTCTTAAACTATATTGATAAAACTCTCCTACTCAGAGAGTACCAGACCTCCGTCAATCTGTCCACTATCAAGTGTAGCATCTTTAAGCTGGAATACCATAGCATTCATATCGAGGTAGCTATTGCCATCCAACATGCTGTCCTTGGAAAGCTCTATTAACTTGATCCTGCTTCTGATAGGGCAGAATTGATTTAAAAGATGGAAGATAAAAGTCTTTTTCTCCTCATCAAGAGGATTTTCAAGAAGCACCGTTACTCCGTATCTGTCAGAGGGCTTCAGGGAAGAGATCTGATCTGCCTTATCCTTGAGTTCGTATGATACGATGGTGTTCTGCTCCAGCACGATGGGCTTCTCACCGGTTACTATCTCAATACAACGCTCAATGGCCCACTTGGATCCCTTCATACGGTTGAGCTGCCAGGCTTCCTTAACAAGACGCCTCATAACATCCTCAGGGAAAGAATCCGGGATAAGCTCAATACCCAGCCACCTACTATATACGGTAAGCAACTGCGGCGGACACTTATCCAGATCCAAAAGATCCGGAAGAGCATCGATCTCAGCCTGGGTATCATGATAGATCTCTGCAAAAATGGATACATACCTGTGGAAAAAGCTGTCTCTCTCGCGATATATCTCCGGGAAGATATTAAGGAAGATATCTCCTTCCTGATCCAGCCTCATTCCGCTGATATCAAAGGTACCCTCACCCTTGGCGATAATAGCCAGGAAAAGATAGCGTCCCTTGCAATTATAGAAAAGCATATCGCTCTTCTGGGTGAAACGCTTCGCTCCAAGTCTCTTCATGAAGTCTTCCTTTTCAAAAACGGAAGCATCCGACTGGAGATACTCTCTGATATCCAGGTACTTCACACCATCCGAGATCACCGGATCATCGGTTGCGTAGCCGTAAACGTACCACGCCCTGCTCTCATCGGCTGTCAGATCCATTACGAATCTGCCCCAGAGCATACCCTTTTCACCGCTGTCCAGAACATCCATGAATATACCTGCCGTCCCGACCTCATCGGGAACGTGAAGCAGCATATCATCCGTGGAAACAAATCCGGTAAGATGGCTTCGCTCTATTCTGTTCTTTTTGATCGTAAAAATTATCTCAGGCATCTTATTATCCTTATAAAATAATGACCTGTAGTTTCATCAAATTATGAATGTATGATCTCTATATCTACATTACCAAGTCTGCAAAGTACGAACTTGTCCGGATAGATATTACCGTCTACATACTTGGCCAGTGAATTGCTGCTGGGACGGATGGAAAGATCGTAAACAAAGTCCACATCCTCTATCCTCTCAAGAGCTCTGAATACCTCGCTGTAATACAGTGCCTCTCCAAAAGTCTTGTCATTGTTCCGGTACTCACAGGCTCTCTTAAGCTCGGCCCTAATGTGCTCCTCGGCTTCCTTTTCGTATCCGCGTCTTACGCTGACTGTTCCTCTGATATTAACGGAAACAAATCTGGGAGCACGTAGTTCAACTCTCGTAGTAAGCAGACGCCTCTCAAGAAGCTGCTCAAGGATTTCCTTTTTGTAGGTCTCGGAAAGGAGCGGGATCTCATCCTCACTGTCGGGAAGTACAACAACCTCCACAAGGTTCAGATCCCCATCCATGACTGCTCTTGCCTTTTTGATGCAAAGACCGGGAGTGCTCATGGCGATATTCTCGTAATCCTCTGCGCAAACCGCAACGTAAGGCTGATGAACATCCTTAAGGAACCTCTCTCTCATTGACTCGAAACTCTCTGAAAGGGCACCGCCAACTCCGGGTGCGGCATTTGAGAAAGAAATGCCTTGAGGGATATTCTCTCCAATGAATTCCTTGCGTCTTATGACATTACCCTCGTCACCGCGGGATGTTGCACAACATGCCAGATAAAGATTGGCACCGATATAATCGCCCGCATCCTCGATAACTATGGCACCCTCATTCTCAAGAAGGTGATAAAACAGGCTGCCGGGTTCATTTTTATCGGGTCTGGCGAAATCATAAATGAATTCACCGTCACGAGTCTTGCGCTCAGCCACGATACAGAAACTGCCGCGTACAATATGGTCATAGGGAAGATCTATCCTCTGATTGTCATATCCCAAAACACCACCGATATTGTACTGTCTCATAGCCTCCTCTGTATAAAGGACTACCCGAACCGCATTTTTAACTCTATCAGGTCCGAAACCGTACTTAGCTTTATCAAAGAGAAATTCAAACTGTCCGAATCCGGGCCTTTGGGCATCTACAAATCTTCCCTGCTCATCATCCGGATGGTCGGTCCGATACATCCTGTAGCTGCTGCCCTTTTCCTCTTTGGCAAATACTCTTATATATCCTGCCTCTGCCAGGTCACTGTAGATCCTGACATCAGTCGGCTTCTGGAAGGTAAAGGAAGTACACTTGGTTTCCTTCTGCCATACCTCAAAGAGGAAGGCTGAGAAATACAAAAGCTTGGGACTGATATCATAATTGGCAAAGGTAAGTCTCGCCCTTATGCAGTACCCATTTATGGGACCATCTGTATACTCCACAGCTCCCTCGGGAATCCGGAATCGTACTTCTCCGGAAATAAGGAAACCTGCCGTATAGTCTCTGGGTTCAAGTTCCTTGAATCCATCCTCGCACCAGCACTCCCATACGATCTCCGAGAACATGTTTTTATTGCGCTCGGTCATGGGATTGCGGCTCGCAGTTTCCTCAAAGGTTGCATAACATATCACGTCTTCGCCTACAGGGGGAAGAGAATCTGCGTAAAAATAGATCTCATCTCCTGCAACAGGCTTTTTGCCGAATATGTATGCCGGTATAAACACCTCGTCATCAAGCACATAGGAAATATCCTTGAACTCATCACTACCGTTCTTTTTGGTAAACACACCTGTCAGTGAATTACCGTAAAGGCTTGTGATCCGATCCGTCTCAAAAACCATATTTCCCAGAGTAAATTTCTGGTTGGCCGGGAGAAGCATGGGACTGCTTACACCCTCAGCCTCCATAAGTACCTTGGCATTTTTAGCCTTACGGGGTGTGATCCCCGCCAGAGCCAAAAGCTTCAGCTTTGCCATAGGAGGCATGAAATCCATGGCGCCCTCAAGCATGATATTGGAGACCGACAAGGTCTCTAATATGGTCATGCCCGGGTCGGATGCATTGTAGTTGGTCCACTCCGGATCATAAAGCGGTATGGTGAGCATCGCATCTGCGAGGCGCTGCGGTAAAGTTTTTACCTGTTCACTTTCGATATTAAGCATATGATCATCCCTGTGTTAAATGCACTTTGTGTTCTCCGCTTCGGCATGCCATATAAGGCATGACCTCAAGCTTGGAAAGGTCTGTCTCATGGTAACCGTCTGCATCGGTCCAGGATGCTGATACAAAGATCTTACGAAGTATCATCCTGCTCTTAAGGTTACCGAGCCTCATCTGGATCTGAGAAACCTTGGGAAGAGTACCTATCCTCCAACCACCGGTGCCTGCTCCCTTAACGGGATTCAGGTATTCATCCAGCAGATCATTGATCATAGGCTGGAGTTCAAAACTCTCATCCATATCAACTACCTCGCCCCAGATGTCGCAGGAAATGCTGACAAATACGGGTTCCAGGATCTTGATATTGTCATCCGGAAGAGTGATCTCACAACGTGAGCAAATGTATTCACGGAGGGGAGCCTCTGTCCTGTGGAATGAATATGAGCCCGACTCAAAATCCGTCATAAGAAGGATCATAGCTACATCGTTCTCACTGATCCCAAGCCCCGAAGCATCATCTGCTATCAGGCATCTAACCTGATCGATATCATCGGAGAATCTCTGGCAGGCTCTCTCATAATCAGCTGCTGTTATCAGTCTGTCTCTGCTGTGGAGGATGTCCGCACCTCTCTCCAGTGCCGCCTCCATAGTCTCCATGTCACTTCCGCCGAAGGCCTTGATAGGATTGTTGACCTCTCCTATATGAATAAGATTGCCTACGGGTGCAACTATGGATCCTGCCGGAACATTACCGGCTCTTCCAAGACAACTCTTGATCTGAACCGTAAATGCTATATTATCGACTACTCTCGGGAAGTCCGTTTTCAGACCATCTCCGAAAATGATCTGCCTGTTCATGCGGTCCAGCACGAAGCATCTGCGATCCTCTGCCGTTGCAAAGCTGTCAACCTCGTGCCACCTTACATAAAAGGCGGTAATACGATTATTGATATCAGACTCGCTGCGGATATTATCCGGATCATTCTGCTCCATAAGTCTCATGGCATTCTGACTGTAGAGACCGAACTCATTGACCCAAACATCTGCAGAAAGGATATTGGTCTGAGGCACAGTAAATGACATATCCGGAACCGCCTCTTCCATGAAGAACTCCTGAGGCGGATGGGTCTCGGTATTAGCCACCTCAACCGCATTGAGAAGAACGCCTCCCACACTGGGCAGAGCTGACTCATCCGTTGAATTGTCAATACGTGTTATCCTTATCCAGAACCGGCGTCTCTCCTCTATGGATGTGGAAGTCCAATCCGGCTGCGGAATGAAGAATACCGTGCCTGACTTTGTAAAGTTCTCAGTGTGATCGAGAACCTTGAGGTTTACAAATCCATCTCCTCTGGAATATTCGAATCGGCACTTGAGTCCTGAGAATCTCTGGTCATCCATGAGATTGAAAAACAGGGAAACAGGTCCGTCTGCAGGTCTCTTGCTGAATCCGATATAAAGAGAATCCTCCGTAAACTTTGAAGGCTGGAATACTACCAGCGGCTCAGCTCCATCAGCCTGATGGGACTCCAGTGTAACATCACGTCTGTCGGATCCGCTGATCCTCAGAGTCCTGGATGAATGAGCATAGGACTCCTCATATGTGAAGGAAATGGAAAGGTCCCTGATCCTGGGGCAATAATGGATCGCCGGTCTCAGATAGCAGTTATCCGACCTGATCAGCCTGATGCGAAGGAAACGACTCTCATAAGCTGACATGGTGGACTGCTGCCAATCATCGGGAACTGTAAAAGTAATTATCCTCTCTCCGCCATCTGAACCGGAAAGAAGACCGGAAGTCATCTGATCACAATCAAGACGGGTCCAACCGATACCGTTGTAATACTCAAGCGTTATCTCATCGACGTAAACATTGGTAGGTATCTCTGCTGCCGCAGTCTTGGGCTTTCTCTTGATTATGGTAAGTTTGGTATCCTCCTCCTGACGGGGGATATCGATCCTGCATTCCTCAAAAGAAAGATCAAACTTTATGGTTGCCTTTGATCCGGACTTGGAAAAATACTGGTCGTGTCCAATATAGATCTCGGAATAGAGATTAAGCGTGTCCGTAAAGGGCAGGAAATCCGATACATCTCTATCAAGACGTGAATCAGTAACTACCTCCGCAGGTACCGCAACACCTGAAGATGCAAAACTGAATCCCCTGGCTGTAACAACATTGCGGATGGGATCATTGGCATAGATCGCAAATACACTGTATTCCCTGTCCTCAAGACCAAGCTTGCCGCAGGAAAGTGACTTTTTGATCACGAGGGTTTTTCCGTCCCCATACTCACTTATCTCATCAACGGGAGAAAAGATCTCGTAATCATTGTAATAAAACAGTGTATATGTTCCGTCAAGGATACCCTGATATACCTCGGGGCCATCTTCTATCCTCATATATATAGGTGAATCCTCTATATCAAATACAGAAGGATGATAGAAGATCATGATATTGTCGCCAATACCATCATGCTCACCAAAAAGTGTAAAGGAAGACATAGGAGGCGCCATAAGCTGATAACTGCCATCCTCCGGTCCGTCCTCACCATCACTTTCCTTTTGTCCCAAAAGACCGGGCATATCGTAGAATCCCTTGATGGGGATTATCTTGCCGCTCTTTGTATCGGACATAAATATATCCTGGATAGTCGCGCTTGTAACAAAGAGGCTCTGCTCTGTCTCAAAAATGGTGTCCTGTGTTCCGGAAACCATATCTGATGCCGCGAGCTTAGTACCCTTGGGAATATATGCTCCGGGTATGGTTTCGGACGTAAGATTCAAAAGGACAATACTTTTAGCCGGCTTAGCCGGAAGAAGAGAAAGGTCAAGGAAATTAACAAATTCCCTGTGGAACCTGTCTGTGATCCTGTTCTTTGCCTCTCCTACTGCAACGCTCTGATCTGCATAGACCATAGCTATGGCAGTACCTATATCGGGATTGTCCCTGTCGAACTTCCACTCCGGAGTATAAGACGCAGCAAGCGTCTCAACGCGATCCAAAGTCCGATTTCGGATATTTTCTTTTTCGTCAATCGTTTGCTTCATCGTTCACATACTCTCCTGCTGATTCAAGGACATCTGAAAAATCAACTTCACCTGTCTCGTCGCCTTCTCCCTCCTGCTCCATTCCGCTCTCAAGATAGAACGGGAAGACCAGATTCTCGGGTACATTGTCATCCCTGACCGTATAGCCGAGATTGAAAAGGATCATACCCTCCGGACCTCTTTCCGCAGTAAGTTCGATATCGTCTACTCGCGGCTCGCACTTGCTGATCTGATTGACTAACTCGCGCCTGAGCATCTGAAGTGTAGTCGGATTAAGTTCCATAAATGTATAGGTGTTAAGATTGGTTCCGAAATCGGACCTAAGCAATCTCTCTCCCAAAGTTGTCTTTAGGATGATAAAGATACTCTCCTTAACACTCTTTTTGCCTTCGGAGACTTCAACACGCCCCGTGGCTGGATTAACGGCGAAGGGGAAGGTAGCCCCTGCTCCTAAGAAATTTGTATCCGGCATAGTTTTCTCCTACCAATCTTAAACGGTAACTGACGGTGCGTTAAGAGTGATATTTGATCCACTCTTGATCATAACGCTTCCTCCCGAAGCCTCCATGCTGATAGCCTGTCCCTTGATGGAAGTATTACCATCGCATGAAAGGGAAAGCATCTGTCCTGCCTTGACATTGACTCTGTTGCCCTTGATGGTGATATCGTTCTTTCTGCCGTCTATAACAATAGTGGCATCCGATACGATGATACTCATCTTGTCCTCACACTCCACATTGATACGGCTCTTTTGAGTGTCGAGTTTTACCATTGTCTTTTTGGTCTTGTTTGCAATGGTGATCATCTCTTTCTCATTATCAATATCGATGATGTGGGAATCCTTGGCGGTATGGATCTTGATCTTGTCCTTGCCACCGTCAAAATCCGCATCCTCGAAAGTAATGGTAGAGCCGTTGCGGGTTGTGATCTTTTTATACTGGTTATTGGCATCCACGCACTTTTTTTCGAACTTGTCACCCTCTCTGGGCACACAGCCTATAACATAGGGACGCTCGATATTGCCGTACTCAAAGGCTACCAGTACCTGATCTCCGATCTCGGGAAGGAAGTAGTGGCCCCAGCCCTTTCCTGCGGAAGGCATTGCCACACGGCACCACTGAAGTACGTTGGCGTCTTTTTCCCTGGCAGTGATCTGCACGCATACACGTCCGGGAAAACTCTCGTTATAATTCTGTATGACCTCACCTATCATGACTCCCAGGATCCTGTTGTCTCCTGTTTCAGTCTTGGTGACATCCTTTTTGACCATATCCGATAAGGTTTCGTAAAGTGCTGCCATTATCTCTCCTCGTTTTTAACTAGAACGTTGCATTGGCATCAAACTCAAGAGCGGGTGTGGTACCCGTGACTCTGGTGATGTAACCGGTATCAGTGTCAAACAAATGCTTAACGCTGGTAACATAAAAGTTATTGGATACTCCTTCACCGAAAGAGGTTATGTTGATAAATCTGCCGGGAGCCATCTCCGGAAGTCCGATCATCTCCATCTCGACCGCTCCGAATCTGTAGGATATCTCATCCGCCAAAGCCTTGGCCCGGTCCTCGCAATCCTCCTTGGTAAAAAGAGTGGAATCTACGTAAACATACTTTGCTTTGGATACGATACTCTTGGTCTTGCTTCCCATGGAAAGCTTGGTACCTATCTTTTGCTTAGCAGAGATAAGCTCGCCCTTGGTAGGGTTGGTGGCGCGGACCTCTACCTTGCCCACCTGTGTTGTAAGGTCATATTCTATATCAAGGGACCTGATACCATCATCACTGGTAAGCTCTAAAAGAAGAGGCTTAACTGATTTGGCGGGTCTGAAATAGGGCTTGCCTGCCACTACAAAGAACTCGTAATTATATCTTCTTGCCACCTTGATGACAAACTCGTAATCGCTCTCATCCACCATCTCAACAGTCTTTTCACGGGCGGGCTTGATAACTCCGGGCTTGGGCATAGGCTTGCCGGGAGGCGCTGTAAGCGCAAGTGCTGCCTCTATAGCTTCCTCTGCCTTGGCCTTGGCCTCCATAGCCTGCTTGATGGTAGCTTTGATCTGAGCCGCCGTCTCCTTGGCCTTTTCCACAGTCTCCATAACGGAGCTGACTGTATCTGTAACAGTATTGATGGTGTCCATGGCTGTCTGGGCTGTCTGCATAACGCCTGCCAGTCCGGGTACGGATGACATTGCCACGCCGGCTGCTGTACCGGCTGCTGTCTTGGCTGCGGACTTTGCTTTTTCTGCCGCATCTGAAGCCGCATTATCAAGGGCATCTCCCAGGCCTCCGATAACCTTGTCCTGAACCTGATCCATGAGGGCTCCGCCGGCCTGCTGGATAGCAGCCTGCTGAGCCGCCTCAATGGCTGCTGCTGCCATACCTGCAGCTCCCTGCTTTTTATCAGGGGAATCCTCAATGGTACTCTCAAGGTCCGGCGCATAATCTCCCAGGAGGCTCTGATATCTGGATTCTCCCAGAAGGGTAAGAATGGCATCGGAGTAAAACTCCTCCTCAAGCTGCATGGAGCGCTTGCCTGCCATCATCATTCCCTTGACATCAAGTGCGATGACCTCGACTCCGGCTACATCTTCTGTAGTAACATGGAAACCTACCTTGGCAACATATCCTACAAAGACTACCGTCTCCTTGGCTTCATATCCCAGAGCGATCTCCACTATGGCCCCAAGCTGGACCAGCTTTTGAAAATCATCCACCCTGAACTTGCGATCCTCATGATTATAAGTCTCATACAGCATGAACGTTGCGATGGACGCTTCATAATTACAGGTGTTCTCGATAACGAGATTGGACATCAGAAGCTTACTGTCACGAAGCGAGACTCCGTTGATCACCACGTTAGCTCTGGGATTTACGAAATTTCCATATTCTTTTTGAAGTAATTTGTAATCGTACTCAGCTCCCATTTACTACTCCGTTGCTATGCTGCGTCCCTCAACCCCTCTGCTTTGCAGTGGTGGCATCGGAGATACTTAACCATATGATAACTACAAACCAAGAACATTCTCGAAGAACTGGGTTCCGCTCCTGGCTGAAAGGCTTGTCTTTCCCTCGAAGGCTTTTCTGTAGTACTGCATCCAAGGGCCCTTGTCCTTGCCGTTGTAGATAAGGACGGGGTTGTTGGCATCAGCCAGCATGATAAGAAGATCTATATTGGCCCTGGTGGGGTTTCCTTTGGGATCAAACATGGTATAAGTGGAATTGACACTGGTCAGAACTCCCGTGTAGGTCATGGAACCCCAGTAAAAAGATACCATTCTGGTGTGCTCGTTACGGAGCATTGCCAAAAAGATCTCCACGTCTCTCTGGATCGATCCAAGATCATCACCTGTTAGCCAGTTAGCAACAGACTCTACTGTGGACCTCACTCCCTGAGTCAGCGAACAGTTAACTCCGGGAATATCAACTCCCATGGATACCTGACTGGAAATGGTCCTGTCCACGATAAGTGGAATTCGAAGTTCCAGATTCGCCTGTCGGGTCTGATACGAAACCGATACGCCCTTGGTACAGTCGTTCATGGGAACCTCCGCAGCTCCACGACCGGTAAGGGTGATCCTGTTGGGATTAAAGAGGACCTCGTATCGCAGAAACTTGACTCCGTTTTTAGCCTTACGTCCGGTACTTCCCAGAAGTTCCTTCATAGTTTTGGCCAGAGTTTCCTCCACCCGGGATGTAACCTGCTGCTGGAGTTTTGTCGGATCCAGATTCATAGCTTTCAACTGCGCCGTAGTAGCATCCGTGAGCTTTTGTCTCTGGGTCTCGATCTCCTTACCAACAGCCCGCTGATCCTCAAATTCAATTATAGCCTTGTCCAGCATACCCGGTATGATGCCGGCAAAATTTGATTTAAAGGACATATTCTCTCCTTTTATCTATATGTAGTAGTATGCTCGTGCTTCTTAAATACCTTCTTGATGACGCCATCCCAGTATTTGATCTCGCTATCATCATCCTTGGTGTATACGTGCTGGATCGACATTTTGACCTTGGCAAGGATGGGGTCTCCATCCTTATTAAACATGGTGTACTCGATATTAACATCTGTCAGCTTACCCTTGAAGACCATATCGTTCCACATGAAGATCACACCCTGCGTGGCTGTGTTGTGGATAAGTCCCAGGATACCCTGAACCTGATTAATAACTCCGTAGGGGCCGTCGATCAGATGACTGGCCAGGTCCTTACCCAAACCGTAGATGGTCTCAACATTGAACCCCATGGATGTGATATCAAAGGCGTCCTGATTATTGATATCCTCAAATATCAGCTCAAAATCCATGATGGTCTGGGAAATAAGGGTGGATGCCTGTGTAACGTTGTTACTGCCGATCAGGTATCCTCCACTACCTTTACCTGTGGAGTAGATCCTGACTGAAGAAGGATTATACTGCACTTCCAAGGGGATGTATCCGTCAGTTTTAACCTCACGTCCTCCCGTAAGGAGATTGTCAAGGTTGCTCATCCTCTTGTCCAGTTCCTTGTATGCCTGCTTAGCCTCGGCAAAACCCTTTTTTACATCGGAGAAAAATCCTCCGCCCTGGTTATCTGACGCAGCATTATTGACGGCATCAAGACTTGTGATCCATAATACGGCTTTTTCGACATTGCCCAGCATTTCATTGATCATATGCCTTATACTCCTCTCCTAGAGCGCTCGTTATTAAGTCGCTTTTCGATCTGCCTGTATACCTTGTCTGAGATCGACTTGACCTGACGGTTCATTCCGTCCTGGATAAGATCGTCAATCCTGCGCTGCTGCTCCGTAAGTTTCTGATCCACTACTGTGTTGATCACCCTTTCATCGGTTATGTGGTGTTCCTCACTGGTGCGGATCTCATGTACATCTCTGGTGGTCTGACGTTCTCTGGTTATTGCCTCGATAACTTCCTCGTCGATGTTGGTCTCCTGAGTCTTGTGAACAAGTGCCAGATTCTCTATCTGACGGATCTGCTCCTCTGTAGTCTGACCTCGGACAACCTCTGTATTCTTAAGTCTCTTGACTTCCTGCTCCACCGTCTCTCTGGTGGTTTCTTCTGTAATATTAAGCCGGTTTTCGATCTCCCTGTAGGTGTTATCAACCTGCTTGTTATCATAAATAAGTGATCCGATATCGTTGCGGGATATCTGAACTCCCGGAGGTATGATCTCCGGATGCTCCAGAAACTGCTGGATCATTGTAAAGGCATCCGGTGACTGGGTAAGTGCCAGTTCCTGCCGCTGCTTGTTAAACTCTCTGCGGCGTTCCTCAGCTCTTGCAGTTTCCTCTCTGTAGTCCTGCATGAAAGCTTCCGGATGATGGAGCGCCTCTCTCTGAGCCTGCTCCCTCTCAGCTCTGGTCTTCTTGGGAAGGGTGGCCTGGAAGCTTTGCTCCAATGCATGGAGGTGATTCTCAAATGAGTTCTGCATCCTCACATTGTTTTCTTCAATGTTCTGGACCAGTTCCTCTGTTATCCTGTTTTCCGTAGTTGCATCAACAACATCACCCTCGACATGTACGATCTCGGACTCATCTGTATAGGTATCTCCTGTCCGGATATTCTCCTGAACCTGAGTAACCTCATCGCCATGTCCGGAAACGGACATATCATAGGAGACCTCGTCTCCCTCCTCGGACATAAGATGTACTATCTCGCTTGTCCTGGCGTCTATATTCTGGATCAGCTGTTCATTGTTGATCCGGGTATCGCCCTCTCTCTGTGTGAGAGCTGTCAGACTTCCTGTCTCATTGAGGATCTCAAGATTCTGATGAAGATGCTCGGTGATCCTCTGAAGGGTATTTTCCTGACTGCGGTAAATATTACCCGCTATCTCGTACCACTGTCCGGGATAGGTGAAACTCTCCTCCCGGCGGCTGACATTAACAGCTCTGATAAGTGAAAGAAGGGTAGCTGCCGTAATACTTCGGCGAGCCTCCTCATCCGTTCCCTGGGGGAAGGCTGCCTCCTCCTCGTAGTAGTTGTCACTGCGATAGATAAGGGGAAGCTGCTCGCCTCTGACTTCATTGATCAGTGCCTGTAAAAGGATCTTTTCTGCAGTTTCCTTTTGCTCGGAAAGTGTAAGCTCACGATTGGTGATGCTTGATACTCCCCTCTCCTCCTGATAGAAATTATTGAGGATCTGATATACCGCACCTGTCTGAAGTCTTCTGAAGATGTCCTGATGAAGAGTCCTGATATTCTCAGTACGGCTCTGATCTACCTCTGTAGTCCTGTGCTGCTCTGAACTTATGTACTCCTCTACGAGAGATCTCATCTCCTCGCCGTAATTCCAATAAGCCGAAAGCTGTCTGGAAAAATCCTGCTGCTCGGTGATGATGTTCTGGACCCTCTTCATAAAAGCATTGGTCTCTGTGATACCCAGCTTATGAAGAACATCTGTAATAAAAACCCTGTCCTGATAAGTGAATCCCACTGTATCGGAAAGGAGGATCCTGTTAAGGAAGTTGTTGACCACTTCTATCTTGCGGGATGATGTCTCGCTGATATTGGTCTCACCGTAAATATTGGTGATGCCCTCATCTCCCATAAGGAAGATCTCCGGGGGCTGGGTCAGAAGATGAAGGAAATCCTCACCGGTAATACTCAGATCAAACAGTTCGTAGTTTCCGATTATCCTCTGATTAAAATCCTCTCCCACCGACAACATGGGCTTATTAACTTTTGTCTGAATGGGAGCTTTGATAGTCAGCATCTATTATTTTCCTCCGGAAAGGAATTTTGCAACCTCCGCTGCACCCTTGATGGTAACTGCGGATCTGTTCAGTCCGGGCTTTTTGATATCCCAACGCTTAGCAGTCGCTCTCTTGCTGTCCTGCTTAGGAACATCTGCCTTGCGATCGGACTTGGGAGAATTGACCTTCCACTTGATCGCCTTAGCCTTGCTTGTGGAAACCCTTGCCTCCTTGATAGCAAATTTCTTAGCTCTGGCTCTGGCCTTATCATTTTCAGGCTTACCTGCTACCTGACCCGAATTGGTTCTGAATACATAGCCTCTTGCCGAAGCCTTTACCTTGTCATTCTTGGGCTTATCGGCTACCTGACCGGTATTGCTCTCAGCAACATATCCCTTAACCTGAGCCTTTACGCTATCAACGGCAGGCTTGTCCGCCATAAGGTTCTTCTTAGGACGCTTGACCGTGAAGTACTTAACCTTAGCACGATGTCTGTCACCGATAGGCTTGTCCGCCTTTTTCTGACGTGACTTGGTAGGATCCATATTCCATGATTTGATCCTGGCACGCTTGTCATCACCGGTAGGAGCCTCTGCCTTGCGGTTGTTGAGGGTTCCGGCGTCTTTCTTGATATCCCAGCGTGAAGCCTCTGCCTTCTTCCCATCATACTGATTGGGAACCGCACTCTTGTTGGCCTTTTTGTCGCGTTTCTTGGGATCCATTCCGCCCCAAAGCTTAGGCTCGGGATTGGCATCACTGGGAACCGGACGAGCTGCGCTCCTGTTGGTCATGGGATCGGCTTTTTTAGGATCTTTGCCGCCCCATCTCTTGGCTGTAGCGTGGGTCGTATCATTGACCGGACGAGCTGCGCTTCTGACATCCGTAACCGGAGTCGTGTTGGTATTACCCGTGCTCGAGTTATCCTCAACCTTGATGCCTCCGGGCGCCTCTCTGATATCCCAACGATTTGCAGTAGCCTTTGCCGCATCAAAGAAATCAAAAGTATCAGATCTTCGGATATTCTCGTCAGGCTTCTGAATACTCCAAGGCTTTTTAACAAGATCAGCATTGGGAGTAGTAAGAGCTATCATCTCGCGGTATGCAATGGTGGTAACTTCCTTAAGAAGACCGCTCTGCTCAGCATTGAGCTCTCCATACTCCTTACCTGTAACAATGCATCCGGTAAAGGCATAAAAACGAATGAACTCCGTCTCTTTCATGGTATCAATAAATCCACCGTCCCCGCTGGAAGTCACTCTGGAAACTGCCAGGATCATGGGAAGGATCATCTCTGTACCAAGCTGCAACGGATCTACCTTGTCAATACCTACATATCTCTCCACCTGAAGAGTGAAGCGGCGAGTATTAGGTTTACGCTTCAAAATAATGTAATCGTTACGACCGCCCTCCTGGATCTCCTCGAAATCGTTTTCTTTGGTGAAGGCACGGACAGAACGACAAGGCGCATCAAATGCACCTTCAATACGCAAAAAGAAATTAAAAGAAACTGCCGGCTCACGGTTCTGATTCCAGAAATAATCCGTGGTGAAAAGATTGGCAAACCAATCTCCGGCATTTTCTCCTATCTCCTCCTGATATCCGTAACTCCTGATAGCAGTAGTATCGGACTCTTTATAATTGGTGGCTGCCTTCGCTGTATAATTGCTATTAGTGGCAAGGTCTTCATATTTATATTTAAGCTGTGCCATAAGCATCTCCTTTTTGATGGGAACGCCGGTGATACTAGATCCTGCGTCCGCTCATCTCGGTAATACTCTTTTCCTTCTTATCTTTTGAGGGTGAAAGCTCCTTATTTATGGAAGAGATCTCGCTACACCAGCGCCGCCTGTCAGCATGCTCCAAAGCCGCAACCTCCTCCTCGCTCCAGTGGAAATAATATGAGATGAAAGCCATCTCCCTGTAAAGCTCATCCTTGGGATAAAGCCTCAACCCTCCCCGGTAAAATTTAAGGGCACCTCAAATTCTTTGCCACAATCGGGACATACCGCAGTAAATGTAGGCGGCTCGATATCGTTGATCCTCTGATACATATCCTGAAGAAAAGCAAGATCTGCTGTGAAAAGCTTTTCTATGTGAGTAGCCGTAATGGCTTCCAGGCCCTCCATGTCTGTGATCACTTTTGAAAGGATCACGATCGTAAGATATGACGGATTGGAGAGAACACGGGGATCTCTGGTGGCTGAGATCTCATCTCCTGCCGTCGCCAATCTCATATGTCCTCTCTTGTGAACATTGCCATCCTTGTCAACATAACCCTTGGGAAGGGTGAACTCGTATATTGTTTCCATGAAATGCATCTCCTTTTTATTTTAAAAACCTCTGGCAGTCCTGAGAGAATACTCCCAAGGCCGCCACATGCTTTTATCAGCTATGGATAGCATACTCTGCAAGCTAGCTTGCAAGTATACTATCCACATCCGTGAGCTAATACGCTTTAGTTGGGGATAACAAGCTCCTCATATGCAAGCTCAACGCTCTCGATTGCGACATCAGATGTCTTAGCATCAAGATCGGGTGCATTGTACTTAGCAACCCATGCGTTAGTAAGGATCCAAACACGATCGCCGGTTACTGTATCGCTAACCTGTGAAGGTGCCTGTGCGTTAGTATCGATAAGCTCGATAGTAACATTAGCACGAGGGATCTGACCACGGCGCTCACTTACGCACTCACGGATCCACTCTTTGAAAGTAGAATCCATTGTGTAGCCCATCTTAAGTGTAACATTACCATGCTTAACGAGTCCCGGAATCTTAACGGGTGCAAGGCTGTTGGCATTGCCCTGACGGAACTCAACTACATCGATTGATGCCTCGATACCGGAAACCTCTGAAAATGCTGCCGTACCAGCAACTCCATCGACATTGACGATGAAGTTCATTTTTGTTAAGGGATACGCCAGCCCTCCATCTGTTTTATAAGGATCTGTAGCCATTACATTCGCTCCTTTCGAAATTCAACAGTAAAGTTATGGAAACGCGATTCTTACTCCTCGCCTCCGCCAGCTTCTGCTGTATGCTGAGTTACGCGGAAGATTACGAACTCTGCAGGACGTGAAGGAGCAATACCGATGTTGCAGATCAGGCGACCATTCATGATATCCTCGCGGGACATTGTTGAAGGTCCGATCTCAACGAAGTATGCCTCTCCGGGTGAACCACCTGCCAGCATGCCGTTTCTCCAAAGTGTATCAAGGAATCCGGATACTGTCATGTTAACTCTCTGCCACAGTGCTGCATCATTGGGCTCAAATACTACCCAGTTAGTAGCTGCTCTGATGGACTCCTCAACGTAGATGAAGAGACGTCTTACGTTGACATACTTGAATGATGAGTTAGTGCTTGCTGTACGAGCGCCCCATACGCGGATGCCCTGGCCGGGGATCGTGCGGATAAGGTTGATGCCCTCGGGATTGAGGATGTCCTGCTCGTCCTTGGTGTAGTTAACTGAAAGTCCTGTACAGAATACTGTCTCGTTTGCAGGTGCCTTATGAACACCACGATTGATATCTGTTCTGGAGTAAACGCCAAGAACTGCTCCTGACGGAGGTACGAATGCAGGCTTGTTAGCTGCACGATCGAATACCTCGATCCAAGGATGATACATAGCTGCGTATGTTGAATCGATCATTCCACGATATGCAATAAGCTCATCAGTCTTAGTCATATCCTTGGGCATATCGATTACTGCGAAACGGTTCTTAAGATTCTCGCAGTGACCAACAAGTGCTACTACAACCTCGGGTGTTGTAACTCCGGGAACTGCCAGCATGCTGATGCTGTCGTTCTCAAGGAATGCCTGGATACCGGTTCTAGCTCCGGGGCCATCATCCTCACCGATGAATGTGCCGGCATTAACCTTAGCGATGCTTCCGTCAGATCCGCCATCAAGAGTGATAACGCCTGCTGTCTGCTTAGCGCCGAGAATAGCCTCAACGGGGTTAGCAGGTGTCTTGAGCTGATCAACTGTGATCTTAACGAGCTCACTCTTAGCAAGTCTAGCATCAATGTAATTAGCAGATGTAGGGTTGAATGTTACGTCTGCGTAATTCTCAACCTCATCGCCTGAACGAACGCTGATGTTAACAGCTACGAGATAAAGAAGAGTCTTGGGAAGAACTGCTGCGTCAACAACTTCCTTGGAGAACTCTTTCTCAAACGTAAGAGTATCCTCGAAGATTGATGTGATGCGGTTGTACTCGCCATTAACAGAAACGATATCTCCCTCACGGAAGCCGTCTGCGCTCTTTGCTACGTAGCCCTCGCCGCTCTTAGCGATAAGCTGAAGCTTTTTCTTAGCAACTGTATCAAAGGAGATCTGGATACGATTGCCCCACTTACCCTCGTTAGCAGCCTCAACTGAGAGGATACCTGCCTTAGCAGCTGCCTTCTTAGCATCTGAAGGGATAACACGTGAAACGTAGCATCTTGTTCCGCCATTTACGAAGAACTGCTCTACTGCATTAGCAAGGTAGCGATACTCGCCATGTGTGAACTCACTTAAGAATCCACCAAACTGACGCTTGAAGCTCTTGATATCAGTAACGAGCTGGGGTGCACCCTTAACGGGTCCTTTTTCTGCAAGGCCGACGAATCCGGCTGTGCTTGTTCCTACGCCTTCGATAGATCTGGGCGAATTGTCATATTCCTCCACATATACGCCCGGTGAAAAATATTCAGCCATTCATATACCTCCTTGGTTAATTTACCTTTGTTTGACCCGGATTGGTGATGGATATCACTCCTCCGTATGCACACATGCATGTGCACTCATTGGATAGACACGGCTTGCCTCCTGCCATTGTGGTGGCTTTAGATCCGGGGATCCATGCTGTAGTAGCCGGTATGCAGGGCTGCGGAGTAAGGACTCCCAGCGCCGCTGCAGTAGCTGCTGCTACCATCGGATTAGCCGGATTCTTGCACATCCCCATGGTGGGGATATTGGCCATGGGTGCCGCGTCCTGGATCGTCGCAACCGGTTTGCCGTCTATAAGGAACTTCTGCTGGCTCGTGACCATCAGCGGCCCCCCTACATCCCCGAAGGGACACATGAGCTGTGCGGTTGCTGTGACGTAACTCAAGTCATCTCCACCTCCTCCCGGTCATTTGGCTTTTTGGATTTTTTTGCTTTCAGAAGTGCCTCGTGGGTTAGTTCGTTGAAATCGCACTTCAGGTAATACCAGTCGCCGTTTTTCTGGTATCTCACGATTGCCGGAGTCTCCGGGTGCTCGCGTATCATTGCGATCCTGTACGTTCCATCCGCTTCGACATTTCCGAAAATGATCCTGCAGATCGGTGCATTGCTTGAGAAGGGTTCCTCCAGAGGATATTTTAGATGGAATTTGTTTTTATCGACTGAGTTCTCAATCTCGATGTGCTCAAATGTCTCTTCCTCCGCATGGAGGATTCCATAATACACATCCTCGAGATCTCCGCCGCCCTCTGTCTGGAAAACACTCATCTCCTGCCGCCTGACATTGTATTCATTGATACAACACCTGGGTCTGTTAAGACCGATCGCTTCCATCGCGGTGAGCTTCGGGATCCTGCCTGTAACCTCACAAATATTGATCTGGCTAAGGCTTTTTCCGTCCGGTATCAGAAAAACTATGGCAAGCGGCTCTTTTTCATTAAGCAGCTCATATCTTATCAGCGTCCTTGCCTCATGGAAACCTTTGGCTTTGGTCACCAGATCGAAATCAGCTCTCCCATAATTCATAAGGATGTAGGTACTAGCACCTCGTCTGTGGGGCTGGAGCCTCTCCCCGTCCTTATAGAAGATGACATCGTTCTCGGCAACTTCCCGGCCATTGGTTGCATTTACAAGTGTGATGATAAGATCAAGCTTGTAAGAAATGGTCGACAAACCTTATGAACCTCCTTCCGATACCTGCTCTCCTGTGACATGCAGTCCAAACGTAGCTTCGGTAACACGAGGTGTATCGATTACGATCTCGCTGGACAGGAACACCGGAGCCGCTTTGTAAAACAGGCTGATCTGATACGGCTTGTTGATCGCCTGCCAAACACGGACCTTTTCCTCCAGGCTTATCTTCGCTTGAGATAGCACTATGGGGGGTTCCTGCGTATCCAGCCAGGACTGCAGTTGGTTCGGCAACACTGAAGCATTGTCATTGACAATCTGTGCGGCCTTACCGATTATCTTTTGTATATCCGGGTCTTTGAGGCCCATCTGACCTCCCCCGTTTATAAAAAGCATGTAATAAAGACCATATGGTCTGGGGGCCTTTTGTAACTGAACCCTTCCCTTTTTCATGGCGGGGGGTAAAGCTACATTGGCCTCTTCTCTTATATCATAAAGGTAAAGTCCTACAATGTAGTCAACGTCCTGTGATGCGGGAGATGAGATCTCGATGTTGTTTGGAGAAGGAATAGGCTCCGGACACATCTTCTCTCGAAGGACCTTACATATGAAATTACTTACGTCTGAGATTATAGGATAATCTGCCATGTTATCTCCTTGCTCGATGTGACTATGATGATACTATACTGTGTCCATCAAGATTTCGACACTCATTTTTGTCACTGAGTCATGCTTTTGATATAGTTTACAAGCTCGAGTGCTTTTTCCTTGACCGGAGGTGTCATACATACCGCGATCTTTGTCAAAGGTACCGGCTCCTCCTCACAACTGAAGTAAAGTATCGCATCCTTTTCTCTGATATAGTGGTACTTCTGCTTAACTGTCTTAGCGGAGAGAGATCTACGCTCGTTGTTTGCATTACGTACTATATCGCTGTTGGTCCTGAAGGAAAGGGCACAACCCTTACCGGCCATTGTTGTCTCGTCTATGTAGGTAAAGTATACGTATCTGTACTCAGTTACATCACCAATGGTCTTGAGGCTGATATACTCATTTGCCCGATCAGATTCGTACTGATCATACAAGTAAGCTGCTGCTCCGCCTCCTGTAGAACCGCCGGTATTGATTCCCGATACGCCGGCGCCGGCGCCGGCTCCACCACTTGTAAGTGATCTTGCAAGAGTAGCTGCCAGATTAGCTGCTACACTGTTGCCTTCATTACCCAGCATGGAAAGTCCTGCTATGGCTCCTGCCAGATCCTCTCCGGTGATGGGATCACCAAAGATAGACTTAAGTGCTGCAAGAAGGTCATCCAGATTGTTGGGATCGAAGCCACTCTTGTTTTTGTTTGCATTGGCATCTGATTCTGCCTTATCAAGGATGCTCTTCATGGCATCGGCAGTGGTTTTATTGGCTCCGGTATTCTTGCCTGCATTTTTATTGAGTCGATCCTGAAGTTTACCAAGAGCATCTGTGGCACCCAGGCCTGCAAGTCCGTTGGCTGCGGCGCTGAGATTATCCGTATTGTTGTCTGCTATTGCTCCAAGGGCTGCATCGGAAAGTGAATTGATCAACTTGTCCTCGCCTGCTCCAAGAGAAGCTTTCGCCATCTCCTTGTCCTTGTCTGAAGCATTTGCGGAATTGATGATGGCATTAAGCTTTGCCGTCTCATCATTGATCTGCTGCTTAAGGGCATTGATCTGTGACTCTAAAAGCTTGGCACCTGCAAGATCGTTGTTGTCAAGAGCTACCTGTCTGTCAGTCTCCAGGCCGTTCATCTCATCCGTAAGCTGCTGCAGCTTACTGCGAAGGCTTTCATTTTCTGCAAGTATCTGCTCTATAACATCCCTTAGCCAAAGGATATGCAGGTCATTAACCTTGGTTGCATTTTCATTGGCATTGTCATCCGGGATACGATCGTAAAGATCGGTGGTCCAATCTATTCGGTCAAAGATGAAATCCAGTGCGTCAGCCGGCGTCATACGCTTACGCTGTGCGTCGATGAAAAGCTGGATCTCTGTCCTAGCATGCTCCATCTCGTCACGCTGCGACTCCAGATAGGATGCTGCTGCCATGGCACCCGACTTGCGGTAGATAGCCATGTAATCTGAAGAAACTCCTGCACAGATGCGGGTCCTGTATTCTGACTCCGCCTCGGGAAGGTAATCGTCCTCGATCTTCTGAAGTTCCTTTGCCTGATCCTCGATGATATCATCTCTGATATTCCAGAGGATGATAAGTTCGTCGATAGCATCTCTGCTGCCGTTTTCGATAACCTGAACCGAATACTCGAACTCATATCTGCCGATAATGGAAGATGAGTCCTCAACCAGTGCGTTACCGAGCTTCTCATAGTAGGCTGACATTATTGTCTCCTCAGCGGAGGAGATCGCATCTGTCTCTGCTACGTTGGTAACGAAGGTTGCTCCCTCATATCCAAGGCCCTCTGTCAACTTTTCCGAAAGAGGTCTCATGTAATACTCAGGATCCATCGAAAGCTGTCTGAACACCTCTGCTCTCCGGGTGGCATCTACCTTACCCATCAAGCTGTATACGGCATCCGCTCTCTTGGCATCATTTTCAGCCTTGAGCTGATTGTGAAGTTCTGTCAGAACTGCCAGCCGCCTGTCACACTCGTCGGTTACTTCATTATGAACATCCGATGCGAAGAAATCGTGGAAGGCGTTGTATGCAAAGGTATCTGCCTCTACGGATCTGGCTGCGTCATCACCCTTGGAATAAGTAGTAGGCGTAAGACCTGCAGTACCGGGAATCTCTGTCTGTCCATGATCGATAAGGAACTGTCCCAAACTGGGTTCCTCAGCGTCCTCTGCTCCTGCATATGCCTTACGAATAGCTACCAGCTCGGGCAGATGGAAAAGATCGTAGGGATCAGGATCTCCGAAGGGATCAACGATATCTCCGGTCTTGGCATCCTTAACTACTCCGTCTGCACCAATTACTTTGGTGATATAAAGCTCTGCCAGCTCCTCCTCGGTAGCGGCCACTCCACTCTCAGGTCCCAGATCAAAGAGCGATGTTGCGTCAGTAACATTACGCCATGCGCCATCTGCCAACTCTGAGAAGTAGTAAATGGTAGTCTGCTTAGACTCGGTAGCACTGTCAGATGCCTCTGTATACAGGTCATCAGTCAGGGCCGGAAGGGCTATAAGGTAAGTCCCGATGAAAAGTGTATAATCCTCAATCTCGTTTTTAGCCCTGTAGTCTTTGTACTTGATGGCAGTTGAGGGATCAAAGGCCGCTATGCTCCGTAGCTTGGGGACCACCACGATCCCCAAGATCATGACCGCGATCAGAACAAAGGCGATGGATCCTCTGCTGATATTTATGAACTTTTTACGGACACGATGGCTCGTATCCTTTCGGACGTTTTGTTCGTTATTATTCATAAATCTTTCCTCTTACTTTTTAATGATAGCCGAGTTAGCTACATCAAATTTAGCATCGTACAGGAACTGCTCATCCTTGTCGTAACACTTGATGTTAATCTCTGTAAGAGATTCCATAACCTCCTGGAGATACTGGATACCCTCATCAACCTTACGCTTGGTTTCGCCTGCAAGAGGCTTGCCGTTCTTATCGTAGAGAACGAAGTAACCCATGTTCTCGATAGCGTCAGGCATGAGCTTGACTGTACATGTGATTCCCTCATCGGGAACTGTGATCTCGTATGTACCAACCTTGTTAGGAATATCCACATTGGAGTCATACTCAGGTATGAGAAGAGGTCCCTGAAGGACACCGGGATTGATCTCACAATCCGCCAGGAAATTCTGTTCGTCATACAGTCTGATCACAACCTTCTCAACATCGGCTGTAGCTTCCATCAGGTGTCTGATGGTATTTCCAACCTCTGTACGGCTGCCGATCATTATATTGTCACACCAAAGTTCAAAATGGGTAATGTTGTATTTGAAATCCTCCGGTGCAGTTACTCCAAGATCAAAAACCAGATCCTCGTACTCGGGTACTATATAATAGGAAGCACCGGGTATGTCGTTGGCAACTACCAGCTGTGTACCGAACTCGTTTTCAAAGTCCTCACCTGAAAGAAGCTTGTCAAGGGCTCCGCAGGTAGTACGGTTGAGGGAGTTGACATTTTCACTGAAATTGGTCAGTGCATCCAGTTCCTGGATCTGAAGATCCTCATAAGACTTGAGAATAGCGTTGTACTCTTCAACTCCCAATTCTCCGATCCTATACTCGATCTTGGACTCCTTGAACTTTTCACTCTGCTCGCTTTTTTGCTCCTGGATTATAAGAAGAGAGTTTCTAAGGCCTATAAAGGTATTGAAAGCATCCTCTACCTCCGTCTCCTTATCAGACTCTGCATTTTTAAGTTCTGTTGTGGTTGTAGCGTACTCCAGTATGGTCTCGAAAAGTGCATCCGGACTATCCATCATATACCAGGTTCCATCTGCCTTACCCTTGAACCATTCCTTGTCAAACTTGAAAAGGAGTGGCCAGAAACCGATCTTGTAGTAGCCATCCCAATATCTGTCTACTGCCTTGAGGAACTTTTTATTAGCGTTCTTAAGATCTCTCTTATTGATAGTCTTACCGGCGATAACTGCATCATAGAAGGGTTTGATTAACTGCATATCCCCAGCCTTCATATTGGAATTGATGGCTTTGTATGTAGTAGTAACATCTATGTATGCAAGTGACTTAGCGCCTCTGGCCTCATATATAGTCTCATCGTGATCAAGCGTGTAGCGCTGAAGCCAAGCCAGATCCTTACGATCGATCCTGCTGATAACTTCGGTGCTGTAAGGAACATCGAGAGAATATCCAGCAAGAGTGGGATCTGAAAGATTACCGTATTCATCCAACAGTCCGATGATCTTACCAAGCTTTTTAGCGTTGCTGTCATGGTTACTGGTAGTAGTAACGATACTGGACTCGATATCCTTGACCGCCTGCTGCGCCTCCTTGAGATCCTCCTCGTTTTTCTCACCGGTAGCTACCATTGCTGATATCTTTGCCACCTTATCATTGGCGAGTAAAAGTCTCTCCTCATTCATCTCATTGGACTGGCGAGCCTTGTAGATCTCGATATACAGATCCGTTACGGTCTTATTCAGATCCATCTTGAGGGCTTTCATGTCCTCCTTGACCTGTCTGACCTCCTGAAGAGCAGCCGCAGGCTCGTAAGATGTCTGTCTGATCTCCTCAAAGGTAAGATCTCTGGGAAAATCGAAAGACAGAAGGAACTTCCAGTGGAAGTGTTTAACGTATTCTATCTTGACAGCTGCTGCCTTGGCCTTGCTCTCATAGTTTGCCGTCTTTTCCTCCAACTTGTCATTGAGTGCATCCAACTTGTCACTGGTTGCATAAGCCATGGACTTGCAAGATGTGATGGAAAGATTTTTCTGAGGAAGCTTGACCGCCGTAGCAGCCTGGCTTGCCGCCTTGGATGCATTGGCTGTAGCATCTCCCCAGCCATTTCCGGCATCCTGAGTACCTGACACAGTAACCTCTACTGCGTTACTGCCGCTGCTCTGGAAAAAGGTCACAACCAACGCCGCGCAAATGAACACAGCGACCATCCTGGTTGGAGATATTCTTTTTTTAGTTCTTATTCTCCTGACCTTTTGATCTGCCATAGATGAATCTCCCCGGATTACTCCGCCTCCTCCAAAACAGAAATGAAATACATATCAAATCCGCTTCCTGCTTCGTCTCTTGTGAGGAAGGAATATAAAAGTCCGTCTCTCTCAAATGTGTACAGATATACCGGATAAGCCATATCGTATCCGTCAACAGTGATCAGATCGTCAAGCTCCTGAGTAAAAGAAATCTCAGGTGTTCCGGAATATATCTTACGAAGCTTGGACATCTCGTAAATACCTGCGATCTCGGGGTAGGTTGCGAAGGAATCACCCTGGTAAGTAGGGGTCCCCATGACCTCCCGGATCTGTGAAATATTGGTGCAGACATTGCCTCCGAAATTGATATGATCATGAAGAACATAAACCTCGTTGACTGTACTGGAATCTCCCAGCTCATTGTTGTCTGCCGGTATGGAGTAGATAACGTCTATATCCGAAAGATATACTGCCATATACTCACTTCCGCTGTATACCTTGCGTCTGCCTGTATACTGCTGTGCCAGTTCTGTGGTGGACTTGCCAACCAGCTGGCTGTATGCTATCTCATCGGCTGCGAACAGTCCCTCAAAGACCTGACTGCCTCCGGTATCATAAAGTGTACCCTCGCCTTCCTTGCGGCCGGCCACGAATTCTCCCTGATACCAAAGGGTACTGCTCTCTCGATAAAGCTTACCTTTTCCTTCGAAAATATTTTCGTGGAAATCTCCGGTGTAATGTACTATCTCACCGGGGTAGTACAGAGTGCCGTTGCCCTCGTACTTGCTCTTTTCGAAATTGCCTATATACACGGTAGAACCCTGCTTATCCCACAAGGTTCCATAACCCTTGGTGTATCCCTTTTCTACATTGCCCTCATATGCCAGATAACCGCCTCTGCCGGTGATCCTAACCTTACCGGTCTGCATGCGGAGCGCCAGAGAAGTGTACTTATATGTCTTGATCCCGTCGGCGCTTCCAAGATTACCGAAGGGCTTTCTGACATTGACTATATACAGAAGGCTTAGGGACCCGATAATTATCACCGCAGCAAACGCAAGCTTTTTGGAAATCATCCAGTTGCCGATGGTGTAGTAGTCCTTTTTATTCTTGGGCTTGACATCCAGCAGCTTGACGAAGAACTCACGAACCTTGACCAGGACCTTTGTCCTGAGGAAGGACAGGCTCGTGTACATGCGGAGCTTGGTGACAAAGGGCATGATCCGTGCCTTAATGGCATTAATGATTACGGCGAAAAAACCCTGATTCATTTATACTCCTATTTATTCTGCATTAAGTTTTAAAAGATCATCTCCGGGAGCCTGGTTCAGATACTTTTCACTTTCAAACAGATACCACTTGACCAGTGCATCCTCGGGTGACTCCCTAAGGATCTCTGAAAATCCATTTCTGGCGAAGTAGAAATTGGACTGCTTGAAGTGCTCCAGCGCCTCATTGTACTTGTTAAGACTTGCAAGCTTCTTGGCGCGGATCTCGGATGTGTTGGCATCTATGACTTCGTAAAGGTCGAGCCTGACACCTTCCTCTTCTACGTATCCGATATAACGAAGATTATCTGTGATACCCTCGTTTTCCTTCATGCTCTCTGTAATAATGAGGCGAAGCCCCAGTTTGTAGAGCCATCCGGCATATTTTTCAAGAAGTCTTGACTCTGCGGAATCAAGGAATGCCATGCTCTGTCTGGGTGTGCCTGCAACTCCGTAGCGGAAGGTTCCGTGGTGAAGTATGATTCCGGAATTGACTGTCTCCCTGGGCCACATGGTGTCTGCCTCGTGAAGGAAGTCCAGTCCGAAGGAAATAGTCTTTGACTGTCTGCGGAAGATCAGCTTGGCAAGTCCCACGCTCATGTCGCTGGATACCAGTACTCCTCCGATCTTGTCCTGGTGTCTTTCCATCAGCTCCAGTATCTCGTTCATCCGGGAGATTCCTGTGCCGTTCTGAGTGAACTGCTCGGAAAGCTTAAGAATTGCCTCCGTTCCTGTGAAGGAAACAACATCTCCGCAATGAACCTCTGCTATAGATGCCTTATCAAGGATCGTCTCTATCTTTTTCGGTGCAAATCTGAAATATGCCTCGTAGATCTGGTATGTCTTATAATTGATCCTGCGAAGTACGGCTGCGATCTCATTGAGTATCTCCCAATGATGTGAAAGTACTCCACCGCCATCCTCGGGGATCGTTATCTCACTGCCCTTGCCGTCTGAGATGACCGTCATGGCATCTGCCAGCTTGTCAAGTGAGCGCTTGCGATAAACTGTTCTTATTACGACCACAACAAACAGTAAACCAAATGCTATGAGTGTAAATATAAGAATGTTGGCAAGCATCGCGTCCGAAGGATCTTCTATATCCCCAAGGGCTACAAGCACGTAATCCATGCCGTAATCCTTGTGAAGGGAAAGAGCTGATACTGCACTTCGTACGCCGTGGATATTGACAATTCCCTGTCCAAGCCTTCCCTCTGCAGAATTTTTGCAAAGGGTTGCAAGTCCCTGACCGTAAGTTGCGGCTACAGTAGAAAGGTTCTTTCTGCTGTGGGATGCAACGATCCTCTCGGACTCACTCTCTACAAGGATGATATCCCTGGCCGAGCAATCGAACACTTCCATAAGCTGCTGATAATCATCACTGTAAACACCTGTAGTGTCCGACATCCAATTAAGTCCGATATCGTATACCCTGCTCTGGAGTGATTCCGTCACAGCAGACATATCGGCTATGGCCTGATCATCTGCCGACTTTTGGATACCGTACATTGCCGAAAGGGCCAGGCAACCAAGTGCCATGGCGACCACTATGACAACGGCGATAGCCCACGAAAGATGAGGTCTCCACTTTGCCCAAAGGATGATCACTACGAAGACGATCACGCCTAACGCCGTGAAGATAAGAAATCCCCAAACGATTACGGAACACATCTTCATGCGGCCCAGAAGCCCAACATTGGCAGATTCGTAAGTGGTCCTGGACTTCTCATCCTGAGTAAATACCTCAGCCGGCTTCTCTCTGTCAGTACGGATATAAAGTGTGCTGGCTTTGAAGATCGCCTCTACATATGAGAGTCCATCCTCAGACCTCCTGGAGTAAACCTCTGACGGTACGGATGCTGCCCTGTCCTCATCCATAGAAGTCTTTTCCTCGGCAGCCTTAGCAGTTGAATCCAAGAACTCGGAAGCATTGATATTGTATACCCAGGCACTGGCACCATCCTCGCTTACAGCGGCTATGTACCAAACACCTGCCTCCTGAGAAATATGTGATAAAAAGGCTCCGTCGGGAAGTGTAAATACGGGTGAATATCTCAGCGGTGACAATCCATCGGTCATGGTAATTATCTGATAGCTTCTGCCTTCGTATCCGATAAGCTTGTTGGCTCTGGATACAGCTACCGCAGGGCCCTCATCTCCGGATGTGATCGCATCGAAACGTTCAAATGCAAGATCGCCTGCCTCAGCAAACTCCTGGGTATGGCCTTTAGCATCAAACTTGAAAGCATAGGATCCGGTAGATCTCTGGTCGATAGCGTAGATGGCATTTTCTTCTGAATACCCTCCGCAATACGAACCGTCACGCTGCGAGTTTTCTGATTGTATGAGCACTATATTCATGGCGACTATCATGATGATGACCCATGCACCCAATAGTGCTAACCATAATCTTTTATTCATATTTTTATCTTTCCATTACTTTGCAAGGTTTTCCGTTCCGATGATCTTGAAGTGGTTGTAAAGGAATGACAGCCACAAGACATCTCCGAAAATAAGTTGTGATACAAGCGATAAAAGTGCGATGATGGCAAGCACTGCGGCTACGCGAAGAAGTACGGCAAAAAGCCTGTCGCGGTTGCGCATGAACATGTCTCTGATCCTGGCACGAATTCCTCTCTTGCCCTTGGGAACCGCTGCAATACGGATATCCCTGTACAGCTCGCTGAATCTGGAATAACTCCTATTCTCGGTCTTCCT
>JAEELH010000042.1 GCA_016288825.1 Lachnospiraceae bacterium
GAAGCACCGACCGAGTCGGAGACGAGACTGATGCTTCGCATTGCGATTTGTCTTCGTTTCACTACGGTCGGCGCAGAACAATCGTCCACCGGACGATTTGCGCCGCGCAAGGAAACGCTTTAATCAGCGTTTCCTTAAATCAATGAAAACAAGGATCAGGAGATGATTTGCAGATGAGTAACAATGAGACAATGATGCAGTACTTCGAGTGGTATCTGCCTAATGACGGAATTTGGTGGAAAAGATGTGCAGCCAAGGCAGTTAAGCTTGCAGATACGGGAGTGACAGAGATCTGGCTTCCTCCGGCATACAAAGGAACCGGACAGGATGATGTGGGCTACGGCGTTTATGATATGTATGATCTGGGGGAGTTCGATCAAAAGGGAACTGTCAGAACTAAGTACGGAACAAAAAGGGAATACCTGGAGGCCATAAAGGCAATGCATGATGCAGGCATCAAAGTTTTTGCGGACATTGTGCTTAACCACAGGCTTGGCGCAGATGAGACTGAAGAAGTTATGGCATATCCCGTTGCTACAAATGACCGAAATCAGACTATCGGCGAAGAACGCATGATACGTGTATGGTCACGCTTTACATTTCCCGGACGAAATGGCAAATACAGTAAATTTGTCTGGGATCATACTTGCTTTACCGGTACGGACTGGGATGAAAATACCAAGCAGACCGGTCAGCTCTTCTGTTTTTCCGGCAAGCACTGGGATCAGCAGACGGACATAGAAAACGGCAACTTTGACTATCTCATGGGTTGCGATGTGGATATGGATAACCCGAAGGTCGTTGAAGAAATATTTAAGTGGCTGTGCTGGTATATCGATCAGACAGGTATAGACGGAGTACGGCTGGATGCAGTAAAACATATCAAGTTCGGGTTTTACAGAGATCTTTTGAAACGGATCAGATCAGAAAAAAAGATTGCTCTCCCAGCTGTGGGCGAGTACTGGAGCGGTGAGCTTGGACGGCTTCTTTATTATCTTGATACCGTAGAAAACCAGACCAGGCTTTTTGATGTTACGCTGCACTACAAGTTCTTTGAGGCATCCAAAGCCGGCAGCGGTTTTGACCTCAGAACGATATTTGATAATACACTGGTGTCCGCAAGACCGGAGCAGGCAGTGACCTTTGTTGACAACCATGACACACAATACGGCCAAAGTTTGGAATCCTTTATCGATGATTGGTTCAAGCCACTGGCATACGCACTGATCCTTTTTAGAGAGGCCGGTGTCCCCTGTGTTTTCTATTCGGATTACTACGGTAATCCCGGCAAGGATAGACCTGCTGTACCCAACCTGGAAAGGATGATGCGCCTACGCAAAGCCTATGCTTACGGAGAGCAGCATGATTATTTCGAGGAGCCCCAGGTCATCGGATGGACCAGACTGGGCGATCAAAAGCACAAGAATTCCGGCATGGCGGTTGTTTTGAGCAATGGCGGAGACGGCTGCAGGCAGATGTACGTTGGAGAAAAATATGCAGGATCCCTCTTTTATGATGTGACCGGTGGATGTGAAAACCCTGTTCAGATCGGTGATGACGGGACTGCCACCTTTTATGTCAGGGGAGGACACGTCTCGGTCTGGGTATGTCAGAAGGCATTTGAGGATATACAGATCAACGTGTAAGATGGTGTAACTTGTTATATTCCTGTCTCTGTAGTATACTTTTTAAATGACCATACGGAGTTATTTTCCGTTTTTCGGCAACCTGTAGAGGCTTTTATCATAAGGGGGTATCACATGAAAAGATTAGCGAGAGTCATAGTATCCATTACGCTTGCGCTTACGCTGGCGTTAGGTATTTGTACGGTTCCGACAGAAGCAGCAAAAGCAAAAGGGCTTATTGCTCCGCTTACCGTTAAGGACGGATGGGGTTCTTCTACTGTTTCATACTGGCTTGGGCCGGATGCGTATACAACTGATTTTTCGTCTTATAAGATCAGTGGCGATGTTTATGTCCCTGCATCCTTTTTCAAGAATAGAGATATTGTGCTTAGTTTAAATGCTGAGCTGAATTTCTATCAGGAGTCATCCAATACGAGCTTTTATCTGAATAGTCAAAGGGAATTTCGCTTGATTTATGATGAAAATATAAAGGATTATTATTTCTGGGCATGGGATGATGAGAAGCAGACAGATGCTACAGTTCCCTACGTAAAGTCGGTTAAAAAGGTTGGCGATATGGTAAAGATCCAGATCGTTGATGAGTCACTTTTGACAACACCCAGTTCGAATGATGTTGACGAATCAACCAATTCCTTTAAGCCATATACCGGAGATATTCCGGAGTCGGGAATGGATGTGAATGCGCAGTTCAGGCTTTCTACCGATCAGAAATTCTCAGGGCAATTTGCTGTAGCAAATGTTAAGGTTAAGGCAGGCGGCAAGGTTGCTACTCCGGATTACAAAAGTGAAGTAGCCATCGGACAAGTAAAAGATGAAAAAGGGGAGACTATTGATCTAAAGCCGACAGCTTTCAATACTTCACTTCTTTCTGTATCAAAGACATCTGTACAGGTAAAGGCAAAAAAGAGTGCTTCTGTCAGCGTTTCTACAATGTTAAGCGGAGATAAGGTAAAGGTATCTACATCCGCTAAGAAGATTGCGACCGCTACTTATAAGAATGGAAAGTTAACCATCAAGGGTCTTAAGAAGGGATCGGCTGTTATTTCTGTTAAAGCGAACGGCAAGACCAAAAAGATCAAGGTCACAGTTGTATGATTAGAGTGCCACTTGGCCTATGTTGTTATAAACGGGCCCCATATCAATATGGGGCCTGTTTTTTTCTTGTATATAAAAAAGTTGCCACATGACAGATCAAAGCCTAAAATGTTAGGGAATAAGATTTTTCAGATCCGGAGGATAAGGGAGGACGTCCCAATTACGCCAGATCCAGAAGATATGTTAAACGGGTTTAGTATCTTTTTACATTGCATCTATCCCGAAAATACGCTATCATATCAAAGTTAACAAGCAGAATAGATTTTTATATATGAAAGGTACATTATGGCACAGGATAAAAAACTGGTTGAAGAGATAACCTCCATGGACGAGGATTTTACCAAATGGTACACAGACGTTGTTAAAAAAGCCGAGCTTATGGATTACTCATCAGTCAAGGGCTGCATGATCATCCGCCCCAACGGCTATGCGATCTGGGAGAATATCCAGCGTCAGCTGGACGCTAGATTCAAGGAAGCAGGCGTTGAAAATGTTTACCTGCCCCTTTTCATTCCCGAGAGCTTATTACAAAAGGAAAAGGATCATGTAGAGGGTTTTGCACCCGAGGTTGCATGGGTTACTCAGGGAGGACTTGAGACTCTGCCTGAGAGGCTTTGCGTTCGTCCTACATCAGAGACACTTTTCTGTGAACTTTACAGCAAGATCGTTAATTCCTACAGAGATCTGCCCAAGGTGTATAATCAGTGGTGCTCTGTTGTTCGCTGGGAAAAGACTACCCGTCCTTTTCTTCGTTCTTCCGAGTTCTTATGGCAGGAGGGTCACACTGTTCATGCCACTGCAGAGGAGGCTGAGCAGCGCACGATCCAGATGCTCGATATCTATGCATCCTTCTGTGAGGAAGTCCTTGCGATCCCTATGATCAAGGGCAAAAAGACTGATAAGGAAAAATTTGCCGGCGCAGAGTCTACTTATACTATTGAGGCACTCATGCATGACGGCAAGGCACTTCAGTCAGGAACCAGTCACAACTTCGGTGATGGTTTTGCAAAGGCTTTCGATATCCAGTACACGGATAAGGAAAATAAACTTCAGTACGTTCATCAGACGTCATGGGGTGTATCCACAAGACTTATCGGTGCGCTCATCATGGTTCACGGCGATGATTCAGGACTGTGCCTGCCTCCGGCAGTTGCACCTGTTCAGGTTACGGTTATTCCCGTTCAGCAGAGAAAAGAGGGTGTACTGGATGCTGCAAGAGGTATCTACGACAGCCTTAAGGCAGCAGGTATACGTGCTTCTATTGATGAGAGTGACAAGAGCCCCGGCTGGAAGTTCTCAGAGGCAGAGATGCGCGGTGTTTCGCTTCGAGTTGAGATCGGTCCCAGGGATATGGAGGCCGGCAAGTGCGTTATCGTAAGACGTGATACCAGAGCCAAGGAGGAGTGTCTGATTTCGGACGTTGCCGAGACCTGCCGTCGTATCATGGGTGAGATGCAGTCTGACATGCTCTCTCGCGCCAAGGCTCATCTTCAGTCTCATATCAGCGACGCTCATGATTATGAGGAGTTTAAGAAGACAGTTGAGGAGAAGCCCGGCTTTATCCGTGCTATGTGGTGCGGCGATGAGGCTTGTGAGCTCAAGATAAAAGAAGACACTACAGCCACCAGTAGATGCATGCCCTTCGAGCAGGAGAAGATCGATGACAAGTGTGTATGCTGCGGCAAGCCGGCCAAAAAGCTGGTATACTGGGGAAAGGCATATTAATGAGGATAGAACTTCCCTCTGATGTTGAATATATAATAAGTAAATTACAAGAGCGCGGACACGAGGCCTACGCGGTGGGCGGCTGTGTCCGCGACGCCGTTTTGGGCAAGGAACCTCACGACTGGGATATTACAACGTCAGCGTCTCCCGAGCAGGTAAAGTCTGTCTTTTTAAAGACTATCGACACCGGGATAGAGCACGGCACCGTTACAGTGCGCCGACACGGTAAAAGCTATGAGGTGACCACTTTCAGGATCGATGGTAAGTACGAAGACGGACGTCATCCCACAGAGGTGCAGTTTGTGGGAGACCTTAGGGAAGATCTGGCCAGGCGGGACTTTACCATCAATGCCATGGCCTATTCCCATGAGTCCGGTCTCGTAGATATTTTCGGAGGAAGAGAAGATCTGGAGAGAGGAGTTATCCGTTGTGTCGGGGATCCGGAGCTTCGCTTTTCCGAGGATGCCCTTAGGATGATGCGGGCTGTCAGATTTGCTGCAAATCTTGGATTTGACATAGATCCGGAGACCGCTGATGCCATAAAGAAACTGGCACCCTCACTGGATCGTATTTCCGCAGAGCGTATAAGGGACGAGCTTTTAAAGACCATTACATCACCTAATCCCGGCATGCTTAGGACCATGTCCGATCTTGGACTTACTAAAGTCTTCCTTCCCGAGTGGGATGAGATGTTTGCCTGTGAGCAGAATACCCCTCACCATTGTTACAGCGTGGGAGAGCATACCATCCATGTTATGGAGGGGGTGCGGGCGGATACGGTAATGCGCCTTGGAGCTCTTTTACATGATGTTGCAAAACCGGCATGTAAGACCACGGATGAGTACGGGATAGATCATTTCAAGGGCCATCCGCAGATGGGAGCCGATATGGCTCGTGATATCTTAAGGCGGCTCAAGATGGACAATGATTCCATAGC
>JAEELH010000043.1 GCA_016288825.1 Lachnospiraceae bacterium
GGTCTCAACACGAGTCGAACCATCAAAAACAAACTCCTCATCAACTTTCTCGGATTTTTTGGTATTGATCTTGTACTTCTCCGGAAGATCATAATCCCCTGTAGGAAGAGCTTGATTGGCGGATTTAGCTTTCATCGCAGGCTGGGAAGGTATGAACTCATCTGCAGGCGTATCTACAGCACTCTGTTCGGAAGCAGTTTTCCTGGCTGCCTGCACCTGCAACGTCCCGGTGGGAATGAGCATAGAAAAAGCGGTTGCAAATGCCAAAACAAATGCCACCACTCGAATAGACAGATTACCCCTATGTATGCGCTTCATAATAGATCCTCCCCTGCATCCCTGCAAAAACCTATCGATCCCGGCATCCGTGCCGGAAGTATAACTATAAAAATATGTATCAAAAAAGAAGGCGACGGTCTCGCCACCTTCCATTTTAGCCTCAAAACGTCTGTTTTGCAATCGCAAGATATGCCCTGTTTTACAGCATTTCACACGCTATATGGTATGTCATTATACCCTACGTTGCCGAGCAACTGTTATCACATCTGATATGTGCTCATCCTTTTTAACATAATCCGCCAGATATGGAATGCAAAACATAACCTTTCCACGCTCCGGCGATGCTATTATTCCATGATCTATAAGATATGCCCTGGATCTGCTTAATTTACTTGTCGCCACTCCAAGTTTACCGGCAATATCCGATGTCTCAGCCAAACGGTCCGAATTCAGACATTCCGACATTGTTTTTAAATATGTTTGCTCGCTATTGGGCAGTTCATCCAGCAGAGGTTTTAAAGCGCGCTGTTCATATGCAAAAATGGCACTTTTAACCGCTTCCTGTACCTCGCCATCCGAAACACTGTGTTTCTTTTCAGTGGTTCTGTCATTAATTAACAGAACAAGGTGATAGCCCAGCAGCTGCATTATATACGGATGCCCGTAACTGGCCATGTTAAGTTTTTCAATGATTTCCGGGGAGGTATTCAACCCTTTTATTTTTGAAAAAACGCTTTTAAACGCATCAGAAGCCTCCTCCCAGGTAAAAAGACCAAGTTCTTCATGCGTAGCTCGGCGCAAGTATGTGCATCCCTCATGTTTTATTATTACAGAGTATGCATACGGAAGTCCTGCAACAGCCAGCATAATATCGCAACCTTTTCTGGATGCCATCTGAAATGCGTTACAAAGAGACGATACATCTTCTATCGGGACTTTTTGAATCTCATCAACCGTAACCAAAAGACCCTTTTTATGCTTCGAACATGCCTCGATCAAAAGAGTTTGCAGCGCGTCTCTACCAATACGCTCTGTCTTGGACACAGAACCGCCGCTCACTCCGCCACCTATCCCCAATATGTTAACGCTCGCATGAGGGCTGACAGTTTTTGTTACCTCATCATAACCGGTCAAGGCATGAACGAGCTGCATTATTGTATTTTCAGGCCCAAGATCAAGGACCATCCTATTTTGGTTTTTAGCTCTGAGAGAAAGCTGTTCTAATAAAGCCGTTTTACCGCTTCCACGGGTTCCTGTGATAAAAATTGCTCGGTCATCACTACCCGCATCGATCATAGCATGATCAAAAAGGTTCAGGATTCTTTCACGGCCAAAAAACACATCCGGCTTTCCTCCAAATATAGGCGAAAAAGGATTGTTAAACATATTATTCCTCCATATCCTGTTCCAAATCAATTTATGTGTATTATACTAACCGGCGCGAAATATGTCAAATATGTAATATGTGCAAAATCTGTAGAATATGTATTTTGTGCAAAATATGTTTTTTGTTCCCAAATATGAAAAAGCCCGGTGAATCGCCTATAGAAACATTTCACCGGGCATGTATGACTAATTTTTAATTTAGCGCTTTTTGTTTGCAGACTTGATGATCACAGGCTCGCCGGTGGATGAAAGATAGCCATCCGTCACCTGATACATCTCGCCGTCGATAAGGTTCTCGTAGTCTCCGTCGGGAACAGCGACTTTGGCAAGGCCACCACGGCCCTCAACTGCAAAAACACCTGCAAAGGTCATGTCCTCGCCGGTAAGGGATGCGGTCACAAGTCCGGGAGCGGACTCATGTGCCTCAAAGGAGCCCTGAGCAAAAACGGGATCCCTGCGGATCTTGGACAGGCGGGCCATAAGAGTCGAAATATCCTGATCCGTGCCGAGATCGCTCCAGTCAATGGTTTCTCTTTCGAAAAGAGAGATGCGGTGGCTGGCGCCGATCTCCTGACCGTTGTAGATAAGGGTGCAGCCCTTCATAAAGTAAAGGAAAGCTGTCCAGTTCTTCAGATCTCTGTCGTCGGGGATAACGTAGTGAGCACGCATGCGATCGTGATTCTCAAGGAAATGAAGTTTTACATAGTTGGCCGGATAAATAGACTCCTGGCGGTTCAGGGCTTCGAGATAGTCCGAAAGGGGACCTCTGCCCTCAACGTAAGCCTGGAAGGTCTCAAAAATATCGTAATCATAACTCATGTCAAAGGCCTGGAAGATCTCGGAATCCGAAAGAGCATCAATTCCCTCGCCACGAAGATAATGTATGAATCCGTACTCAACTGACTCGGCAAGCCAGATGCAGTCAGGGTTTACCTCCGCAACGGCCTTTCTTGCAGCCTGCCAAAACTCAAGGGGAACCAGGGGTGCAACGTCGCAGCGGAAGCCGTCTACCAGATGCGCCCACTTACGGAGAGTGGCTATCTGATAATCCCAAAGCTCCTTATTGTTATAATCAAGATCGATGATGTCAGTCCAGTCACCCACACGGTTGCCAAAGGATCCGTTGGGCTTGTGATAGAACCACTCCGGATGCTCGGCCGCAAGAGTAGAATCAGGGGAAGTATGATTGTAGACAACGTCGATGATGCACTTCATGCCACGCTTGTGGATAGCCTCTACCAATGCCTCCAAGTCTGCTTTCGTACCAAACTCAGGATTAACCTCGCGGTAATCCTTGTTGGCGTAGGGAGAACCCAGAGAACCCTTGCGGGCTTTTTCACCGATAGGATGTATGGGCATGAGCCAGATGATGTCCACGCCAAGATTTTTAATGCGATCCAGGTCACGCTGAAGGCCCGCAAAGGTGCCCTCCTGGGAGAAGTTGCGCACGAATACGCTGTACATAACCTGATTTCGTAAATTCGTAGAAGTGTCTTTTGCCATATTCCCCTCCTTAATAAATCACAATATAAACCATACTACCAAAAAATTTCCGTTTATTCCAGGACATCCTTTTTTTCATGATAACAAGGCATCCCCACGCTGACTCGCAGTCAGATATATGGTTTTTTTGCGAAGTATAAACCGGGTTATTTCAAGGCGCCCGAATGAGGCGATGCCGGGGGCATCGTTGATTGAGGGCAACGCAGAAAGAAACGGTTTAGACGAGTAAAAAGGCCATATATCTGGCGGAGAGTCCGCGTAAACAAAAAGAAAGCCCTGACCCCACGCTCACTGCGCAAAACCAGGACCTTGTAGTACGCGATCAGGGGTTCGAACCCTGGACACCCTGATTAAGAGTCAGGTGCTCTGCCAGCTGAGCTAATCGCGCATATTCCATGTCGCCCTCACGCGACAACAGCGATATTATATCAGAGGTAATTTTAAAATGCAAGCACTTTTTTCAAAAAATTTTTCGAGTCCTTTTTTCGTTGTAATAAATACGGTGATTTGCTACTATTTAATTAGGTTTTTCATGTACCGCAACGCTCATCTTTCCACAAGCCAAAGATGGCGCACAGGAGATTCATATGAAGAAAAACGATAAGAAGACCTTCCGACAGCGGCTTGCCGACAAAAAGGTAAAGCAGCAGATCAACAACGCAGGACCCCGGCGGGCGGAGTTCATCCGGCTTCTGCTCAACATGCTGAACCGCTATGTTACCGTGTTCCTTGTGGCACTGGTCATTTATGTGCTTTTGCTTTTCCTTATGGTGCGCTGCGAGCATAACGCTCCCGGAGCCAACATCCTGGACATGGGGGATGCGGTATGGTATTCCATTACCACATTTACCACTGTCGGATACGGTGATCTGGCGCCTGTGACTGTGCCGGGTCGTTTGATCGGTGCGGTTTTCCTTATCGTCAGCCTCGGCCTGTTGGGATTCTTTGTTGGATTCATGGTGGATTTTATCGCCAGGGTCCATCCCCTTATAGTGCTTTCCATCCACGCCGGCCGGCCCTGGTATATTTTCACCGGTGCTTCACCCTACGCTTCGCTTTTTGCCGAAAATCTCAAGGCTGTCAGGCCCGATGCACTTATTATATATGCTGATTCAAAAAGCGACGACAAGACCAGCAGAGACGTTTATGTCTCCTGGTCAGTGACTGAGCTTCTTGACCGACGCGGTTCCCTTTATGACGCTCACATCATGTGCATGAAGGAAAACGAGATGGAGAACTTCCTGGACTCCGTCAGTTTGGCGGAAACTACGGTTCCCATCATTTGTCTGGCCAATTTCACTCCGGCCCACCACCCTATGAACATCAACTTTTTCTCTCTTACCGACTGCTCTGCCCGGGTCTTTTGGCAGCAGTTTCCTATCGTAAAGCCTGACGAGAGGATCATGATCATAGGCTTTGGCAACGCAGGTACCGTCATGCTGGATCGGGCGCTGGAGCTCAACGTGCTTTATGAAGACCAGCATCTAACCTATCACGTTTTCGGAAACGGGGATGAATACTGCAGAAACAGGAAGCAACTAGGGGACTTTGTTTCGTTGAATGAGGCTTCAACCAGTCGCGACAGTGTTATTTTCCATGATGATCTTTGGAATACTGACGAGGAACTTTTGTGCAATGCGGACCGTATCATCCTTTGTTCCGACTCGGAATGGGACAATATTGAGATCCTTCATACGATCCAGAAGTTCTTTGCCATAAGCGGAAACCTCTACATTTATAACAGTAATGTGCATGGAGTTGCCACTTCATTCGGCCACGCGAGGGATATGCTGACACCTGCTTTTGTACTTCACAACAGACTCAGCGATATGGCTCTTTGCAGGCATGAGCTCTTCCGCTTCCAGTCGGGATATGACGTTCCCATGTGGGAGGATTTGGGCAGCCTGAACAAGGATATGAACTACGTGGCGACGGACCACATCAGCCTCAAGGTTCGTATAACTCTGGGGGATGAGGCTCCGGCAGTGCCCTTTGACGAGCTTGACGCCAAGATACTTCGCCGGGCGGCCAGTGTTTTCAACAATGCTACCGGTGCTGAAAAAAAGCGCCTGCGGCGTCTTGAGCACGTTCGAAGCATGCGCTGCTACCAGCTCCACAACTTCCACCCCGGCGATATCACATCGGATGATCAGCGCACTTCACCGCTTTTGAAACCTTTTGACGAGCTTACCGAGGAACAGCAGGCTCTTTCCGATATCAGCTGGGCACTTTTGGACGAGCTTGCCGCCCACAAGGAAGCCAGAGCGGGACGCTGAGTAAGTTAAGTTGCATCAATTCATTAAGTGTAACTTTTGTATAATTAACTATGATACAATCTTGCATATGATCCACCGTAAAGAAACAAGGAGGTTATAGCATGGCAAAGGATAGCTTTAGCAGTTATATACAAAAGAATCAAAACAAATACATAAACCGTCAGGAACAGATCCAGAAGCAACAGGATGAAAATGCGCAGCTGTCTTCTATCCTGGACGAGATGGCTGTCAATTCCGAGAAGTATGAGACCGGAAGTTACAGCAAGCAGGAAGTTGCAGAGGCAGCCAAGTCCATACTCAGGGCGCAGCCTTATGATGTGGATATCACCCATATGGATCTGACAGATAACGCTGTCTACTACAATACCGAGACCAATAAGAGCAGAGGCCGTTTTTCCCGCAAAAGCATCAGAGACTACGGTAAGATGATGATCGAAAAGGCCAAGGTGATCAGGGAAGACCGGAAAAAGGCCGCAGAGGAAGAGGCCCGTCAGCAGAAGATCCGGGAGGAGAAGGCCAAAAGAGATGCTTTGGTACTTAGTTCCGTTGAGGGAATGACCCTTCCGATGGAAAACATAACAATAGAAGGAGAGTGGCAGCGCGAAGCGGGTTATGCCGAAAAAGAAGCAGGCTTTTTATCAACTGACATGTTTTCCAAGTTTTCACAGATCCCGGCGTACTCCGAGAAATTGCAGGGAATGTTCCAGGGCGAACTTGGAGCTGCCATGCAGGAGAGAGTAAAAACCACTTTATCCGCAGATATCCCTCCTTATGAGGATTTCGTAGCAAAGCTTAACACTAAAATGCAAAGCAGCATAAAAAACTTTGCTCAAAACAAGGATCATTCCGAAGAAGATGTGGCAAAACAGAAGACCCTACTCATGGCACAGTATACCGAAAAACAGCAGCTCATTGAGAAGCGCTACCGTGATGTCAAGGAGGGAAGAGTTTCTCCCGAGGCCTTCAAGCTCTTTCTGGACACCACTCTTCTTACCTTCATGGAATCATCACAGAATAACCTTTACAAGACTTTTGTCTCCAGCGCCCCTGATAAGATGGTCGGCGAAGCAGCCAAACAAAAAAAGAAGGAATCAGAGGAATTAAAAGCAGAGTTTGACGCAGCTGACAGATTAGAGGAAAAGGAGGCCCACGTCACAGGCCAGCCCAAAACCGAAGCATGGAAGAAGCAGTATTTAAAGAAGCATCCCTATAAAGCGGCAGTTGATAAGATCGCACAGATGTATAAAACCGTTTGTGATCAGGATACCAAGAAAAACATTCCCCAAAGGAAGGCATTCCTGGAAAGCGGTTTTGTACAATTTACAGGCGACAACTTTGCTGCCAATACAGTCAAAAAGCGCTTTTATGTTACCTGTAAAGAAAACAAGCACGCAGATATGCTGGAGGCCTGGGCCGCAGTGCTTGAAAGAAACAAGGATCTCAGCCAGAGATTAAAATTCAAGTTTGGCGGAGATATGTTTAAGGAAAGAAAGGACAATATCGTTATCTACGTTCCGGAAAATGTCACGGAAGAAGAAATGAATGCATTGATGACTGAATTTTCCAAGGAATGTGAGAAAAATAAGGTCCTCGCCGACGGAAAAGACTCCATGGAGACTGCAGGCAAATTTGCCGACGGTATCGGCGTAGCCCCTGAGTTTCCTGTCTCCAAGTATTTAACGATGGTCCTGGACAATGGCTTGAATGACCAAAATGCAACTAATGAATTCTACAAAAACATGAAGGCCATTGCGAAAAAAGAAGGCAAGAAAGTAAAAGACGATAGAGTTCCCGATCCTGGATTCTCTTATAATCAATACTTGACAAAAGCCGTCTTTTTGGCGCACTCTATTGTTAGGCAGAAGCATGGTATCGGACCGGAGGGCTCCATCGATGGCGATGAGGCGATGATGAAGGAAGTCACTTCATATTTCAATGATTTCATTCGTCTGGCAGGAGTAGATCCTGCAACTTTTGATCAGAATTAGGAGGCATAGATCTTGATAACAGCAACCCAACTTATAGACTACACGGAAGTAGAAGCCCTTCGCGGACTGATCCCCGAGGATATCTACGAAGGCTTTACTCCAAATTCCGGAAGGATGGCCTTTTGCGCCGCAACAAAAAAGGCAGTATGTGGTATCCTGGTTTTTGACGCCAAAAAATCGGCTGTCATACAAAGCCTTTATGTAATGCCGAAGTACCGGAAAAAGTATATCGGCACCGAGCTTTTGGAGACCGCCATATCCATCTGCAAAGATTTGGGATGCGACGGCATCACCGCTTCTCTTTATGACGCAGATGACGTTGTTATCGCCGGCCGGATGCTGACCAAAGAAGGTTTTGAACAAGTATCATTTCAGACTGTATATCGTTTTGATCTTAAACGCTTGGCATCAAATCGCGTTTTTGCAAAAGTACCGCCGTGCGATAACGTGATCGCGCTTTCAGAGGCTGATGAAAAGGCAAAAAAGGTCTTTTCCAATGACCTTATACGGACAAATCAGTATGATCACTTTTTGGATCCGGGTTTTGATCAGGATGTGAGCGCTGTCTTTGTGAAGGATAAGCGCATTTTGGGATGTGTTCTGGTAAGCCGTGATGAAGAGGACGGAAGTATTTCCATAGACTATGCCAATACAAATAATTGCGGCAACAAGATGGCGCTAATGTTTCTTTTGAAGCACGCCTTCGACGTTTATTCTTCTACCCTTGTAGAGGATGAAGATACATATTTTCCCGACGACGGCTATATCCTGGCCACCAACGAAAGTGTGGGAACTCTGATAAAAAAGATCCTACCGGATGCAGAAGTTGTCGATCAGATCAATACATACGCACTGGCGCTGTAAATACAGCGCCAGTTTTTTTCTCTTATTCTCCTTTAAAAGTCCTAAGCTGCTCTCCTATGAGCGTCACATTGTAGTCTATGTATTCTTTCATACGGTCTTGGTACCTCTCACCTTCCATCAGCTTTCCCTTGTCAACGTCAGCACCAAGGTACTGCATATGAGCTGTGAAGATTGAAGAAAAGGTTGTGAGGATGTCGGACTTCTGTGAAAGCTCATTCCTTCGCTCCTCGGTCAGACTCTTGAAATAAGCACTTTTAAAGAAATTATTCTGCTCAGAAAGATGACTCAATCCGGACAAGATCAGAGTGCGATCCGACAAGATACACAGTTCTTCCAGATGGTCGGCTGAATACTGAGGATCACAGATATTCTCAAGACCATGCTTGTTGATCACGGTATCAAACATCTCATCAATGGACTGTTCCATATATTTGAAACGGAACTCCCAATCCTTTTCATTGTCGGAAAGAAGGGAAGCAGCCCAGTCATTATTGAACTTGAGGTTTTCCTCATCCTGCTTTGTAGCACACTTTTTGACTCCGTTTTCTTCAATGTACTTGACCGGCTTCAGATACTTTTGGCAGGTACGGTTGTAATCTCCGATACTGTACTTGGGCTTGGATTTTTCCAGATCCTTCTTGATCGCATCGGGAAAATCAATATCCTCATGGGCCTTGTTATAGCGTTGCAACAGGCGATAGGACTGATAGGTGTTTTTCGTTGAAAAAGCCTTGGCGTAGTCGTCCTGCTTTTGGCGTATCTCCTCGGTATCCTCAGTGGTATCAAGGGACTTAACAAACGCATCAAACTGGTCTTTTTCCTTTTCCTGTATCTGCCTCCAAGTATCCTCCAACGCAGCATCCGTAGATTGCATCAAATAGGTGTTCATTTGAGATTTGATATCTCCGGGAGTCATGCCCTTTACATGTTTGCAATAACTCTCGGTATAAACTTTCAGATTTTTGAAAACCTGCTTTTCCTTGCGCAGGTTAATGGCATCCATTTTCTTTTTGTCGATCAGTTCTGCAAAACGGGAAAGCTCAACCAGATCCATGGTAAGAACGCGCTCCCAGATAGCCTCTGCTTTGTGCGGCTCGAAGGTCCTGTAATAGGTATCAATGATCTGCATGTCACTGTTACGCTTCTCTGTCCTTTGCCTCTGGTATTCCTCCTCAGAAAGGGCATTATCGGCCACAGGAGCCGTTCTGAGGCTTTTTTCGATCTCATTGAACTGACCGTCCAGACTCTTGGTGTATTTTGCACGGATCTCTGCCGTAGCCTTTTCAAGCTCCGCCTCGTATTCCTGGGTTATTTCATCCATTTGGGGGCGAAACGGGGTCTCAAACCTTTGTCTCAGGATCTCAGGGGTAAACTTGGTTATCTCGTCACCATGCTGTTCCATGGCTTTAATCTCGGTCTGAACCTTCTCGAAGATCTTGGCCTTAATGGCATTCAGGCGCTTATCCCTTTTTTCTTTGAGGGGAGTCTTGATGGGCGCTATTTCATTTTCAAAAACAGCATCCGAAGCATCCCTTGCCTGCTTTTTAAGCAGCGACTCCGCGTAGCGTTCCTCCACAAGGATCCTTTCTTCCTTTGCTCTCGTCGTGGAGATCATGTTGTCGATATATTCTTTTCTGAGCCTTTTGCGCTCACTTTTTTTGCCAGGAAAATTCAGAAAAAATTTGGACTGCAGGCCGTCAAGCTTCCGGGGATCATACTGGGTATAGTAATCCTCCAGGGCCTGATCGTCCGAAAGGATCCGTCGGGTAGCCTCCTGCGTAAACTCCTGACTATAGCGGACCTTGTATGTAGTATCATTGAAGGTGAGTTCCTGGGTGTTTAGATCCTTATATGTCTGATCTAGAGCGGCGTCTTTAAGAGGCGCCTGCATCTGAAGCTGCTGATTTTGCTGCTGCATTAACATATTATCTGACATAACTTGTCCTCCTTACATGGGAAAACCAAAGATTATAATCTGAAAACAGCCCAATATGAGTTGCTGTAAATCTGTACCTTATCTGCAAAAATATGCTTGACCAGATCGTCCGAGGTCTCATTGATGGCAGGAATATGAAGCTTGCGATCAGGAGATTCCAAAACGGAGAGTTCCTCAATGGCGCTATGCACCATACCTATGAGTCCACGGGAATCGCCGGGCTCTGTTTTGACCCACGCCAGGACCAGCTGGCCCTCATCCTCAACAAAGATCAGGCAGTCACGGATATTAAGACGCTTCTCATCAAAGGTGACGAAGCTCAGGTCTTCGCGGATCATATTGGGAGTGATATAGGGCGGAAGATCCACCTCTTTCCGGAACAAAAGCTTTTTCTCCAGCGGTTTCAGATTCTCGTAGCACTCGCCTATCTTTTGAGAACGAAGGATCTTTTTCATCTCACCGGTACTGCGAGCCTGCCGAAGTCGGATGGTATAGTCTACGCCATCATCCATAACGCTGAGGCCTATCTTTTCAAAGAAGGGTTTAAGAGTCTCCTTGCTTCCCTTCTTGCTTTCAAAGAGCGCATATATGTAATTGATCTGCGGCTGCAAAAGCGCCAATTCCATAGCCTCGGTAAAAAGCGCCCTGCCGTATCCGCAACTCCGGAAATCCTCGACAACATAAAGAGAAATGATCTCTGCCTCCGGCGGATCACAGGTCACAACAATGGCTCCCACAGGCATCTCATACTCAACTGCTCCAAAGGCATAGGTATCCGGACTTTTCCTTTTGAGTTTATCCTTGGCCTTCTGAGTAATGACCAGATTGAAAGGCTCCATATTATCCGAAGTAATGGGGATGATTTCCATATAAACATGCCTCCTATATTGGCAAAGAATAGTGTTCCTGTTATCAGATTCCTCTACTTTTTACACGGGATAAATTGTCATTCTGCAAGGCGGATGAATGCGGCGTACCGGGCGGTCCGCAGTTTGACGTTATAACAAGAGCACTAATATTATACACCTTGATTGTGCTCAAATTCTGCACAGATGTGCGGCAGGGCGGATCACTTGCCCTTGCGGATCCCGTGGATGGGCGGATCTCCTTATGGGATCACTTCCCCTTGCGGATCCCGTGACACTCCTTATAGGTCTTGCCGCTGCCAGATCACTTGCCTTTGCGGATCCCGTGACACTCCTTATAGGTCTTGCCGCTGCCGCAAGGACAGGGCATATTGGGGATGACCTCGCTGGGGATCTCAATGCCACCCATAAGATTGAGCTGTGTCAGGGCACGCTTTCTCTTTGCATTGCGCTCGGTATTGTCACGCTCCAGGATCCTAAGGTCCTCCTGAGCCAGCGCTACGCGCTCTCTGGCCACCTGAAGCACCTCCGAAGCCTGCTCCGGAGTATCGATCAGCTTCTGCCTCTCCTCCTCGGTCATCTGCTGCTGAACAAATTCATGTATTTTCTGTATCTCGTACAGTTGATCATTCATGTTTTCTGACATATTTTCCCCCTTGTTATGCGCTAACCCTCCAGACTTGTATTAAGGTTGTTCTGCAGATGCAGTTCCACTGTTTTAGCGTAATATTACCTTGCTCAACGCCTCTATAAATAAAAAGATAGCAAGGTTTGGAACGTATGTCAACGAGTGTTTTTTCTCAGTTGGGGGACTATTTCCGACTTGGATAAAACCCTCCGTGAGGATGCGTCCGATCCTTTGTGCCGGGGCAATGAGGCTTTGCGGTATGAAGAGTTGACTTTTTGTGGGACACCGAGTGCTAAAGTAGCGGAAGTAATACAAATTTCAAGGAGGTATTTGAAATGAAGAATTATGTAATTCGTAGATCACTGGCAGGAATCCTTGCAGCAACGGTTGTTGTAATGGGCTTTTCCGGATGCGGCGGGGCTGCCAATACTAATATCACTGACAAGACAGAGACTACAGTAGAATCTGCGGATGACGCCGAGGAAACTGCTGACGCAGCAGAGGACACAGCAGGTCTTACAGAGGTTGCCGAGACTTCAGACGGTATCTACGGTACTTATCTGCGTGCCGGTGACAAAGACCAGATCGGAACCACCGATGATAATGGCCTTCTTAACGTAATCGCATACGAGACATCTGCTGAAGGCGACAAGCTTCTGATCTTCGGCTCAATGAATTACAAGAACGACAGAGCGCAGGATCCTATTTCTGTTTCCGATGATGAAAAGCACGTATTTGATGTTAATGACGATACTGTTTTCCGTCTGTGCGGAGGAGTAGCAGACCCTGAAGTTATTGATAGAACAGACTTTGCTTTGAAGCTTCAGGAGCTAGCAGACAGCGGACTCTATCTCGAGATTGAGGTAAGCGGCGGCGTTATCGCACAGGCTGATCTCTGCTCATAAAAGTCATACTCGCCGGGCAATTGACGAGCAGTGCAAGGCCGGCTTCAAAAACAAATTAATCCATAATTGACCCCTGTTATCAGTATGGATGACAGGGGTTGTTTGGCTAGGTGACGATTACATCAATCAGGTACGGACCAGGTAATGCACTTTCTATTCAACAGTATTAGTTGAAAAAGTAGCTCCGGTTAATATAGACCATCTTACTTTCAATTTCATGTTTCTGTCTGCTTCTTTAACCGTGTACATCGATTCCTCCTCTCCTACAATAATCGTGTCACCTCTTTTCCACTGATATGTACCATTTCCCATGAAACTAGCTTGAATAAAAAGGATATCATTTACTCGAGGTGCATCTGATTCACCTCTAATCGGTGACTCATCATAGTTTAACAATTCTATTTCTGACGCATTTTTTAATATCCTAAGTTTCTCCGAATGGCTACTAGGTGACGTATTCGATACGCCAACCGATTTTAGCAGAAACGACCTTTCTGCTGAAACAAACGCCCCTTCTCCAATTTTGTAGGATACTCTAACATAGTGGCCTTGAGTATTCATATAAGTGTTAAAATCACTGACCTCCGTTGTACCACTACCGGATGCGTTTGATTCATACATTTTGATATCCACATTTAATCCCGAAGAATCACCTGCTTTTCTTCCTTCATATGTCTCAACAACCATACTCGGCTTAACCGTGTTAGTTAGAAATGTTTGGGCTTCAGTTATAGTCGTACTTGCGATCATAAATGTAGGTATTGTGTCATAGTTATCATAATATAACCCGCCCAAGTTTTGTATAAGTGCCGCTTCAAGTTCCGGACGACGAATCCTTGGTGTTGGATCAAATGAAAATGTATACGGATCAACAGTATTTCCTGCGTTTTCAACCGTA
>JAEELH010000005.1 GCA_016288825.1 Lachnospiraceae bacterium
GTCTTGGAGCATCGCAAAAAATACGGCTACCCCTGGGGGGATGCCGCCCTCTGTGGTGCCGGGCTGTCTATGTCACGGAGCGAGATCGGCTGACCGGAAGCGTCAAAAGTGCATAGCGGTTTTATTTTTCCATGTCCGTTGAGGCCGTGACCTTCAAACTCATCATGACATTTGTGACAAACAAGTTCTAAGTTAGCGAAGCAAAGTGAAACTGTTTCATCTTTGATATTGTCTTCTGTAAGTACAATTCGATGATGAACAATCTCACCAAGATTATCGTGACATTCCTGGCAGGTGCCGCCGTCTATCAAACGTCTGTGTTCGATAAAACTCTTCCGGCATTTGATCCAGCGGGCTGAGTTATAAAAGGCCTTGGCCCATGGTTGTGCCATCGGTGTATCCTCCTGGTTGTGAATCCATAAATAAACAAAGACAGGTGTGGTGGCCTGTCTTCGTCTTGAAAGGAGTTGATCTGTCTCTTTGTCTTGCTTCGCTAAGTATATCATATCATAAAACATTTTGTTCGGTTTGTTCGGATTGTTCGGATTCAAAAATTTTTTGAGATGCGATGTATTCCACGCTGGGCAATGTCGTGAGCGGTGTTAAAGCGTTTGTCTCCCAGAGCTTCCGAACATTCAAACTCAATCTCACGATACGTTACATTGTTGATGTAATGATACGACAAAACAATTCTCTCCTCATCGGTGCAAACCTCCAGCCACTTAATGAGCAGGGATCTGATCTTGGATCCGGAGCGGACAAGCGCATCTGCCTTCCGGTCAAGGTCAACTGCTTTGGTGAGGTATTCTTCCTGGTAATCCTTCGGGGATGTCTGTACTTGATCCTTGTCGTAACGGATAGCAGAGCCCTGAGCCATGAGCCTATATGATTCTGCTTCAGCTCGAAGGGATGCTATCTTGCGCCGGTTAGCTCTGGCCTCCTCAAAGGTCTGTCTTACTTTCTTTACATCCATATGGATCCTCCTTTGTGGTGTTGCAATATACGGTGTCGGATGGTCAAGGTGCCAGTGCATCATGTCCTTTTGATGGTCGGTCAGCTTGCCATGTACGACATCAGTGAGCTTGATTTCCTTCTTCCAGACTGCGCTTTGTTGCTTCCATTTCTCGTTCATAGTCAGCACCCCTTGTCTTCGTCATTCTTCCAGAGGTTCGGAAGAATCTGCTCTTGATCGCCTCTGTCCTTGAGATATTCGGCGTAGTCCTTAACTGTGTGGTGACTGAGCACAGTCTCAAGGTCCTTGCGCTCCTTCTTCATATAGGCATCCACATACCGCTTGAAGTCTGCATTTGTTGAGTATAATTCGTTCATGGTTTGCCTCCTTCCTTGAATCCGTAGGGTTCTATGTCACACCATGCGTGTACCGTGATGTCAATGTCCTCATTATCGGGCATCCCGTATATCATCCAGCCACAGCCGTCATCTGCATACTCTGCCACTTCAAGGGCATGGTCAAAGCGGGTATGGCCTACACGTCCCGAGATAGATACCACCACAGATGTATATTCCGGTGGAGTCTTTTCTTCTGGAGTGTACCAGGTGACTATTACCTGACGTTCAATTATTCCTTTCATGATTCCTCATCCTCACTTTCTGCCCTGTCTAATTCTTCCATGCTTTTCTTTTCTTCTGCTTCAATCTCACAAGTGTCACACTCCCACTCATAACATGGGTTGCCTGTGTAAGGGCATTTGCCATCAAAGAATTCTGCGTCCCATGTTCGCTTCATTCCTCTACCTCACTTTCCTGTGGCTCAAACAGAAAACAATAACCATCTTCCTTTGTCTTGCATCCGTCACCCCACTTTGAACAGATTTCGTGTGCTACTATAAGCGGTATTCCGTCAACCTTTGCCACGCTATCATATTCAAAGTATTTGCAATCCTTACAATGCCCTGCCTTTGGCTGTGGATTAACGGATGGTAACTCATCACGGATAATTTGTTCCATCTTAACCTTGTCAATACTTGTAGTATGTCTACCTCTACAATTCCACATTCTTTTGAGTATTCTGCTCACAGCATCCTCACACGTCTGCTGTTCGAGGGCTTTGATTGCCATTTTTTCAACTTCTTCTCCATCCTTACCCCAACGATTAGTAATATCACCACATTCTATAATCTCTATTGCTTCTGCTGCGGTCATTATGCTTATGTATATCCCCGCCTGCTCATTCGAATAGATCTTGCTGATGGCTTCCACTACCACCTGCGCATCATCCTTCCAGAAGCCCAACTGAGTCATGCAGTCTTTTAGGAGCTTTTGGATATTATCGGTATCCGGTTTGGTGTCACGCCATGAGAGATGTTTGTGTCTGGCATTTGCCGGCCAGATCCAATCGACCTGAAGAACAAGCGGACCGGTAAGAGGTTCGTCCGGTACATACTGTGCCAGATGCGCCATGAGCTTTGCCTTCGTATCCTTCACTTCCGGCGGATCATAGAAATATGGTTTACCATTCCTGACACCGACCTTGTGCATTTGGGCGGTAGTCGTCGGCGGTATCATCTTCAGTCTGAATTTCATTTTTCATTCCTTTCTGCCTGCGTGGCGATCCATTCATTTACTTTCTTCGTAAGTGTAAGTAAGTCTCTTACTAAGACTTACTTACGTATACTTACGTAAGTAAGGAGTTCGTCGGCTGCCGAGGTCGAACTCTATTACAGTTCGTTTCGACCCTTTTTAGAGGTCGAACTCTTATAGAGTTTTTCGTCGACTTTTTTTACTTAGCCGAAAACGAACTCTATAAGAGTTCGTCGACCGACCTTGGCCGAAAGGTCGAAAACCAATTTCGACCTTTTCTTAAAAGTCTTCCGGAGTATATATCAGACGTCCCTTTTCTATGGACAAACACTCCACATAATAAGAACTTGCAGGGTTCGCCTTATCCTTAAGTACAGTTTCTGAAAAGCCCTTTCTGCCCTTCTTTTTAAAATAATCTGCCACCTCTGATACCTTAGGATATTCTCCATTCAGATCCCTATATTTACCTATATACACTAAGAGCTCGTTATCCCTGCGCTCTTTATTCTTTGTCTGAGTGGCATTGCCTGCTGCCCTTCTGTCCCTTATACTCTCACCATATGCTTCCTTGGCTTCTTCAAGACCCTCCCAAACCTTATGAATGGGATAATCAAACACAACCTCAAAAGGCGGCAGAGCCTTAAACTCCCTGAGAGTGCTTTCCACTCTCCAGGCTGTAGATCCTTCCGGAGTTTCTATTACAAGGCCGTCAGACATTTTGGTTGATATTTCTATCAGATCCACAATGGCATCAGGATCCCTGGCAAACACTCCGGATCCGGAAGAGCGGTCCATAGCATTCTTCCCGCTCTGTGCACCTTTACTGTGATGATGCGAATATATAAGGCTTGCTCCTGACTTATTGCAGAATTTATCAAACTCATTGCAGAATTTAGCCATCTCGGATGCACTATTTTCATCCCCTGTGAGAGTCTTATAGATAGGGTCTATGATCACGGCTTTATAAGAAGCCTTTGTACATCTTCTGATCAATGAAGGGAGCAGTTTATCCATGGGTGTGGATCTGCCCCTCATATTCCAAACATCCAACTGCCCGGATAATGATTTTGGTTCGATATCCAACGACTTGCATATGCTGAAGAATCGATGCTGGCATGAAGCCCTGTCTATTTCAAGGTTTACATACAGGGTCTTTCCCTTCATACAATCAAAACCGAGCCATTTTCCACCGGACGCCAATGATATGGCAAGCTCCATCAATAAGAAGCTCTTACCGGCTTTTGATGGACCGGTAACGCTCATTTTATGCCCCTGCCGAAGTATTCCGCTTATAACCTCAGGAGATAAACTCATCAGATCATCTGCAAATATATCCTCCGGATCCGGGAGGTCATCCATCTCGCTGCTGATCCATTCCTCCCATTCTTCGAAAGTGTCAAAGCCGTCCGTATAATCCACAAGATGCTGCCATTTATCCCCACGCTTTATTCCAGGAAGGCGGGATAACCGGGATGCGTTCTTATTCTGACGGTCTACCTTAAGGCCGTAGCGGTCGCATACCGCATAAAGCTTTTCTATGCGCTTTCTGTAAATATCATGCGTTGGAGCATCTATCTTCACTATGGCATGGAGCGACTTGCCCCCGGAATTGACCAGGGCTGCCACAGGAAGCTTCATCTCCCTTATCAGAGCGTTCTGCATGGGGATCTCCACCTCATCAGACTCCACAAGCGCATATTTATAAGCCGTCACATTATCATTTTTGACGCCCTTGCCATCCATAGGATTGAATCGCACCCATGCACCGGCTTGAGGATCATAATCACCCAGGGCGGCACATACATCAGTCTTATGCTTGGTCAGATCCTTAAGAAGTGCTTTTACATTGAATGTGGATCCACGACCGGAAGGCTTAAATTTGCCATCCTCATCCTTAAAAGACTTCATTACAATAGAGACATTCTCGTCAGGCTCAAAAAGCGCATTCAGATATGAAACGATCTGATCATACGGATTAAGGTCTTCAGCTTCTTCCACTTCCTCCGGCTCTACCCATGCGATGTCATATTTGTCTACGCCTATCTCATCATCCCAGTCAAGAAGCTCATCATTCCTCGCAGGATCATAACCGTAATCTTTTGCCATCTGCACTATGGTCCCTGCCGTGACAGGCTCGGCAGATCCGTTGAAGGTCTGCCATTTCTTCTGGCATTCGCCTTCCCTGAATCTGGAATCCTGCCTGCTCCATGCCTCCCAGATATTGCAGGGATAGCCCTCATGCTTTAGGGCCATGCCGACATTGATCCAATCCTGGTACGACAGGGAACTGCAAGGGATATATTCCAGATATTCAGTTAAATCTCTTTCTTCCCATTCCATTCTTGTAAACACCTCCAAAGAATTCAATCCCAGTTGTATGCTTCAATAGGCTTCTGCCCATACTGAAGCGTCTGTTTGAGGCTCTCCGGAATATACTCGGATGCAGTCACACCTCTGGGTACAGACCATCCGGACATATGTACACGGCTGATCATCCTGGAAGCCTCATCAAACTGCCATGCTCCTACATCCTTAAAACCGTATCTTTCCAGGAGCCTTATCTGCTTAGGTGTGGTCATATGCATCTGGATCCGTTTCATAAGCCTGTCAAGCAACATGGTGGCATATCCTTTTGTTGTGATCGAATCGGGATTAAGCCCCATCTTTTCTATGGTCTCAAGCTGCCGCTGTGTCGGCTCCTCCAGCTCCCAGCCAAAGGTCGGCTCGTATTCCTGAAGGTCTTCATCCAGTATGGACATTTCAAACTGCAACGGATCCACGAGCTTTGCTTTTTTACGTCTCTGTTCTGCCAGCTGCTGTGCCAGGGCAGCTTCGCGCTGTCTTCTGACATCGTCCATCACTTCTCTAACGGTATCTTCATTGATATCAACAGGCTCACCGCTATCATCCATCATTTTTTCAATGACCTTTGCCTCATCCTCTTTTTTGCAGATCAGACACGTAGGCCGGCACAGCTCATGCTTTGTAGTCATCCACAGAAAATCAAGTATCAACAGATGATCCTTACCTTCACAGAGCCTTGTGCCACGTCCAACCATCTGGGTATATAGGCTCCGGATCTTTGTCGGCCTCAACACCACAATGCAGTCCACTGAAGGACAGTCCCAGCCTTCTGTAAGAAGCATGGAATTACAGAGGACACCGCTCTTCATGGAATCAAAGTGTTCCAGTACCTCCGATCGGTCTTTGCTATTACCGTTCACTTCCAGAGCATCAACTCCCCGTTCTTGCAGCAGGCGGCAGAAATGCTGTGATATGGCTACCAACGGCAGGAACACTACAGACTTCCTGTCTGAATATTTCTCCGCTATGATATCTGCGATCTGTTCAAGATAAGGCTCCAGAGCATTACCAAGGTCACCTGTGGCATAATCCCCCTGCTGTGTCCTGACCTTCGTAAGATCGATCTTAAAAGGTATGGTCTGGGCCTTGATAGGACACAGATACCCCTGCTTTATAGCCTGCGGGAGGGTGTACTCATATGCCAGGGATTCAAAGTATTCTCCGAGGTTCTTCATATCCCCACGGTCTGGCGTTGCAGTCACACCGAGTACATTGGCGTCAAAATATCCAAGGACCTTTTTATACGACTCTGACAGACAGTGGTGAGCTTCATCCACTACGATCGCCCGGAAATGATCAGGAGCATATTCCTGAAGCCGGTTATCACGCATAAGCGTCTGGATGGAGCCCACGGTGACAGGAAGGAAACTCCCTGCCCCGTGTGAATCAGCCTTATCCAATGCACTGTCAATGCCGGTGGACCTTTTGAGCTTATCAGCCGCCTGCTCCAGCAGCTCGCCTCTGTGTGCCAGGATAAGTGCTCTGCCACCCTGATCCACCGTGTCAGCCACCACTTTAGAGAACACTATTGTCTTGCCGCATCCTGTCGGAAGTACCAGCAGTGTGCGCCTGTGACCGGTTTCCCACTCATTCTCGATTGCCTGCACGGCTTCGTTCTGATAAGGTCGAAGACTCAATCCCAAGAAGAATCACCGTCCTTGTCTTCCTTGGCATAGAACGCCTGCACGGTGTTATACTCATTGCCGTTGTACTCACGGATCCCCACCTTGCATCTGCCGGTGCAACCGGGAAGCTTATCCCACTTCATGCTGACCTTCTTACCGGACTCCTTAAGGCCGCATGCCTTAAACAGACTGGAGAGCTTCCACTCCTGAGTCTTTACCAGGTAAAACCGCTCATTAGCAAAACCGGTCTTATCACCGTCAGAGAGTTTGAAGGTCACGATCGCCAGCTTACAGGGCGGGATCTTCTCAGATCCGTCATAGGTCGAGCGCTCAACACTTGTAACCTCAAAATCATACTTGCCGGCAGGTACGGTGGTAAACTCACGCTCCTCCTCAATCTCATCGTCCCAGTCAAAAACATCATTCTCATTCCACTCAGCCATAATAAAAATCTCCTTTCATCAAAACGGGATCTCTTCTGAATCCCTTATTTTCTCTACTTTCTTTACTACCTTGTCCCAGTTAGCCATCATGCCATTCAGAAAGCTCTCCGAGTATTCCTGGATGGGAGTACTGCTGTCATAGGGATTCTTTAAAGCTCCCAC
>JAEELH010000044.1 GCA_016288825.1 Lachnospiraceae bacterium
CCGATAAGTATCAGAATGATATCCATTACCAAGATCAAAATCACCGGATAATGTGCCCATTTCGGTACGGACGCTTTTGTCTCTATAACCGAGAAAAAATAAAAAGCAAATAAAAAGAAGACCACCGGACACATAACATATGCTATCACCTCGGCAATGATCAGACCGACTCCGCTACTCGACGGATCCACTGTCAGATAACCGATCGCATCTGCCACGGAACCGATCACTGCCGTCACAAGACATCCTATAAAATACAAGGTACTCTTGTTATCATCCCTTGTCCCGAATAACGTGCCGAATAAAAGGACCACCAAAAAGACTACGCTTGCTATGTCTGAAGAAATAATGATTACTTCCATCTTACCTCCTATGCCCCCGCTGTCATATCAGAAAGACCGCCCTCTTCGTCATAAACATAATCGAAGGTAGCCCCTATACCGTCTTCCCTAATAGTATCGCCGAAGCTGCTCATCTTCTTTTCAAGAGCGGCCTTGCCCTTCTTATAGATAAACATTTCAAACTCATCATCTGAAATCCTGAATACATCCGCACCCTCAAAAGATGCTTTTACCGCTTCCGCAAAACGAACAACGTTTTCATCAGAAGCGGAAGTCAGCTTAAAATGTACCACACCTTTTACACTGCCGCGAACATCAGACTTTATCTTCTCATCATAGGCACGGAGATTACCGGATCTTGTCAGGGGATCGGTATACGAAGCCTCCTCAAAGATTTTTTTCTTAATGGAATCCTCGGCCACGGTCTTTTCCTGAACGATAACATATACCACCAGGAAAGCCACTGCAAGTATGGGATATGTATAGTCAATTTCCAGATACATTGAGATCAGGGAATCCAGGAAAGGGAAAAACAAAAACGCAGCGATAACTATGATGGTGCTGCGCTCCAAAGCCTTTCTGTAAACAAACAAAACCCAATACATATATATCATGCACACGGAAAGCGCGAAACTAAGACGATTGCCCCAGGGGCCTTCCACAAAGTATCCTCCCTCAAGATATAAAAGCTTTCCGTTAAATGATCCTATCAGGCAGGCCAGGACACCCAGACCTGTGATTACCGCTACGGGCATAACCGTCCACGCCGGAACAGCCACCCTTGTTTCGATAACCGATATGGTATACAGCGCAAAGAATAAAACGATCAAAACCCAGGTAATATAGGTGATCATATTGATCAAAATAAGAAGGTTGGTATTCGTCATCTTTCCGTCTAGCACATAGCTTACCGCGTCAAAAACAGCGCCGATCATAGTCGAAACCAGACAGCATCTGTAATACCTAGTGGGCTTATCCTTACCGTAATTTCCGAAAACGGAGCCACACAATATGACGATCATAGCTATAACACTTACCACTTCCGTGGTGATGATCATGTACTCAGAATTAATCACTTTTTACCCCTTTACTCCACTCTTTCACCAAAAAATGCAGGCTTTCCCTTAATGCCGGGAAGAAGCTTTTTCGCCAATGCAGCCGATTGTTTTCTCGTACGGCAGATCACGATCTCTGTATCCGGAGGGTATCTCTTTTCGGCTTCCTTTACACTGTTTGCTATCATAAGCGCAAGGTTTTTGACAGCGTCGGTACCGTAGGCATATAAAAGCACAGGGACTATAACTCCGGAAGGCGTTTTCCTTAAAAAGAAAAATCCGTTGACCTCATCATCCGTTATGGTACAGGATGAGATCCCCGTATCAAACCAACCCATGGGAAGATAACTAAGATCCTCTAAAATACCGCTTTGTCCACTGAACACGCAGTTCTTAATGCCTGCCCTGTACTGGGTAACCGAGAGCTTTTCAAGCTTGACGATATAGTCCGGTATCTTTTTTATCTTTTTTATAAAATCAAAATTAACGGCGTCTTTCAGCTTGATCCTGATGATCTCGCTCTCCTTTTGAGTCTGTAAAAAGCCTTCCTTTTCGCAGACGGAAGCCATCTCTTCATCCTCAAATTCATAAAATGTCTCGGCTATGTACTCGTCTACTACACCCTCCTCCTTATAAATCTTATGGAGGTCGGCATAGGTCTCCTCATTATCTGCCTTTATAAACAAAAGCCTGCTCACAGTGTCCCGGTCGTCATCGTCCAGATCCTTCACCTCATAGACAAGAGCTCCGTTGATATTGCCGTCGTCATCCCTGGCACCGTATCCGCGATAGAACTCCCTGTTCATATCATCAGTAATGTCAATGCCCAGGATGTTCTCAAATTCTTCTAAGTTTTCCTCTGAAATCTCAAATACACTCATAAACGATTTCCTTATTATATCTATTTCAAATTATCAACCTATCCTGCGTATGAACATGTCATAAAAGCCTTTGGTTGTTTCTTTTTTCTTTTTGGATAACGTATCGATCGTAACCGATAAAGGGCTGTCCTTATGAGCGCTGTTATATTTTTCCACAGCCTCTTCTACATCCTCCGACATCATATGCAGAGCACCCCTGTTGGCTATCTCTGCCAGCATGACCACAGTATCCTCATTGTAGCGGATCACCTCACATTTTTTTGGAAGGACGGGTGAAAGAAGCCTTGCAAAATCCATCATATGCCCCGGATCCTCCAGGCGATAAATAATGCCGCTCTTCGGTGCAAAAACCTCCCGCTCAATATCACTTTTTAAGTATCTGAGATAATACCTGTTATAATAACCTGTCTGACGATCCGTAAAACTCTGTTCGTTGATGATTCCTGCATATACATTGCAAAGTCCGATGGCAATACCCAAAACGATCACCGAATAGGGCGTCAGATTGCTGATCAATCCGCCTACCACTATCGGAATGATGAAGCCTCCTATATCGAAGAACTTAAGATCCCCGGCCTTGCTTTTATGAACCGCAATCTGTATAACACAGGCCAGAAGATAAAAATATCTGACCACGTTATAGGGAACAGTAAATGCAGTGGTATGGAATACCACCTGCTCATCATAGTAAAAACGAATGTGCGTAAAGATATTAATGATATCCAGCCCCATCAGAACAAAAAGAGGGATCAGATATTTTATGAATTTACGTTTGATACCGTCGCGACTGTGATACACTTTGTAATTCACAAAAAGAAGCCATAAGACTATTATAAAATCCAACATTATTTCATGAAGTGTCCTAAAGCCCATGGCTAAGAACACCGCACCTGAAAACTCCTGATTTTTCCAGGCATATGTGCCCATGTCTACTATAGACAGGGCAAAAGTCACCGCCAAAA
>JAEELH010000045.1 GCA_016288825.1 Lachnospiraceae bacterium
CTCTGGAATGTAAGCTCCTTTTCACTTACGGCAAGCTGGTTAAAAAGATCTGTTGCACTGGGTTCAAGGATCCTAAGAGTAGCTCTCTTTGTCTCCTTGTAATTGATCATTTTATTACGCTTGCCAGTGTCAAGAAGCTCCTTCTTCCAGCGTTCAATACGCTTATCCACGTCACCCATATCCGAAGGTGTATCAGGAGTTGAAGTGGTTACCGGCTCTTTTGGAATTGAAGTACCTATATCTTCTGCAAGCTTTTCTTCTACACGAGGTTCCGGAGCTGGTGCACTACTCTCAGCTTCTTTTTGCTCCTTAATCTGTCCAAGGACATCAGACATCTTTGAAAGAGCTTCGTCTCTTTCAGCTTTTTTTACAGGTAAATCATTGTTTTCTTGAACTTTATTGTTATTAATGTTATTAACCTCATGAGCTGTCACCGGACTGCTCTCTAATTCTGTCACTTCTTTACCCATGTTTCTGTCATTATGGGAGATGCCTTTCAGCACCTCCCGGCACCTATTGTTTGTTGGCCCCTTACCTGTTCATTATTAACTTTAGCAGACCAGATCCAGTTCGTTATTGCCTGACTGACATTCGTGTGATTCTCCCAGGCATACTGCTTCAGCCTCTGGACTGTATCCTCCGACAAGGATATATTTACACGCTGTTTCATGCTGCGCACCTCGTGTGTACGTCCTGCGCATTTATGATCTCTTCTGTTGGCATCATCTCACAGTCTGCCACAAACCTGACCATATGCGCATCTATAAGTCTCTTCTGTTCCTGATAAGCATATAAAAGCGTCTTCTCACATATCGAATTGACTTCCCTGGGAATGCCGCCGGAGATTTTATAAATCTCCTCCTCCGCATCACTTGTAAAAAGTTCCATCTTACACCCGGCATATGCCAGATGCGAGGCGATATATCCACGAACCTCCGACGCATCCAGTCTGTCTATGAATATCTTCATGTAGATCCTCTGTCTTATTGCCGCGTAAGTCTGGAGTCTGAGTTTCTGGTCCCACAATTCCCGCTGGCCCACAAGTATAAGCGCCATAGGACTTTCTGAGTCAAAGTTACAGTTTAGTAGGAATCGAAATTCTTCTAAGGTCTCCTTGTCAAGCAAATGTGCCTCATCAAGTATACAGACTACTTTCCGCCCCTGTGATACACTCACATTTTCTATTTCCCGCTGCAGGATGCGTTTTGACTCTCCCCGGTTAATCTTTGCTTCAAGCCCCATCTGGTCAAGCAGTCCCGCATACAGCCATCTCGGCGTAAGCTTTGAATCCGATAAATACAGGGACAGGTATTCCTCTTTGGGAAGCATATCAGCAAACATCCTCATAAGGGTTGACTTGCCACACCCAGGATCTGCCATGACCACAGAAAACCTTCGGTTGTCGACCGTATATCTCAGTCTGCCAAGCGCCTCCTCTATTCGTTTTGACCTGTATAGACGATCCACCGGTATGTTGCGCACAAACGGCGTATGCTCCATTTCAAAGAACTCTTCGTACATCACTTATCACCTGCCTTCCCATAATCGGCAAATGATAATGCCTGTGCTGTTATCCTGTGTTCTTCCTTGTATCTTTTCTCCAGGGCATCAAGAAACCTTGATGTCTCGGGAAGGTCATTGGTCATTCCTATCGGACGTTCAGGCGTCTTCTTGGCATATGCACCTATGGTAATAGGATGTGCCTGTATGGCATCCATCTTCCCATAGCGTACAGTTACAGTCTCCATATTTAAAGGATCGAATGAAACCTCGACCTTCATTCCGGCAAGTGCTGCGCTGGCCTCATATGTCCTGCCATAGAACTCGAAGCATCCTGCCTTATCCACCTGACGTTCTTCACAGTGGGTGAATGCATCTGACACCGTTTTCACATCCAGGAACTTCTGCTTGCGCTCATCACGCCGCCATTCCTGCTCCGGCGTTATTCCCTCGGGTGGAACCTCCACATCCATGGATTCATAGTATTCCCTTATCCCCGCATGGGCCTTCTTCTGGTAATCCTGCTCAAGAAATACTTTCCATTTCTCATTAAGCTCAGAGACGCTGTGGACATGCGCCACCCTTATCTCTTCTATGAACCTGTCTACAGATTTATGATAAACCTCAACCTTGCCCTTGGCCTGGCATTGGTACGGTTTTGCATGCAGGATCCTTATCCCGAGCCTTGCACAGCTTTCTTCAAGCTGCTTTGCTATGTACTGCTTACCATTGTCCAGGTATGCACAGTCCCAAGTACCTACCTTGAGGACTGCCTTATGAAAGGTATCTTCAACGACCTCGGCGCACTGGTTGTCATAAAACTCGGCCTGTACGATATACCTCGAATGGTCATCGATCAGGGAGGACAGATATGTCTGCACCTTTTTTCCGTCTTTGGTATTTATGATTGGGCCATACTTAATATCTCCCTGGAGCAGTTCCAACCTGTGTGCTCGGCAGAAGCGCCTCGATGACGTCTCACGAGACTCTGTATACCGCTTCATCTGTTTTACACCCAATCCGGCATTATAAAGGTATCTCTGTAGTGTTGACGGCCGGATGACTCCCGGCGGTGCCCATCCCTCGATCTCAAGGATCATTATTATCTGCCGGACACTGCGCTTTGGCACCTCGCGCTTAAGCTGTATGGCCTCACCTACGATCTCATCCCAGTTATCCGGAAGCTTTTGCGATCTTCGCTTTTCCCGGTTTCTGGGAATAAGCCCTTCAAACTCATCTGCACGGTACTTTGCTTCATAGCGGTATATCGTGCGCTTTGAAATCCCCTCACGCTCCGCTACCTGTTCCCTGAGCTGGCACCTCTTTGCGTCATCTATATCCGGGTCCAAAAGCGGTGCTATAAGGCTGTACCGCTTCAGTGCCTGCTCGTTCTGCCACCTTCTTACTTCTTTGCTTTTCATGTGAAATGATCTCCTTTCGTTTAAGATGAGATCATCTTACATCGCCGCATCAGTGACATCAAAACTAAGTAGGGGGATACCCTTCAAGTCGAAACCGGGATTGCTCCGGCTCCGCCTGTATCTATCATCAGCCTTATCACGAATGGCAGCCATCCGCGTGGCACGATTTTCTTTATTCCCTTGAGCAATGACTCCGTGGATCCCAGGAATTCATTTGAAAGATCCAAAACCCTGTGTGCTGCCGCCCTGATCTGTCCCTCAGCGTTCTTTGCAAGCTGCCTGCCCCATTCGATCCATCTCATTATGGTGGCCTCGCAGGGGTAGTCCTCGATTGCGAGCGATTCTTTCTCTGTCAGTTCATAGTCATCATCAATAACCTTTTCAATGACCTCTGCGCTGTAATGCTTATATGGTATCTGGTCATCCGGCAATAGCCTGTGTGACTTTCCGCACTCTTTGCAGACCCTTCGTTCTATGAATCGGATTATCTTGTGGCCGCCTGCTTCCTTCTTGCCTCTCTCAACCCAGTCCTTATTCACAAGCTTTCCCCTGCACTCTGGACAGCATGGATTCTCATTGCTCTTTACCTTAAAGACTCCTTTTCCTCGTTGTATTCTTCATAAAAGTCTGATATGATAATTGGCATGGTATTAAACCATGGATCCCAGAGCACCCGGTGTTAAGGTTTTGGGGCTTTGGGATCCCCTTTCTTTTAACATCGAGTGACATCATATCAGTTTATCCCGTGACAATCAATGAGATTTATATCAGGTCAATTCAGTTAAGCAGCTACACCAATTTATACCAAAACGACCATGGGCAACTTTTAACCGAATATGCGTATGGAGCCAATATGATACTATTCCCCCATATATCAGCATTTTGA
>JAEELH010000046.1 GCA_016288825.1 Lachnospiraceae bacterium
AGGTGTATCGCTATATAGATTGGGATGATTTTTGCGAGAAGAATCCGGACATACCTATCTTTTATGCCACCACCAAGGGTGGGCAAAGATACACGGATGTAAGCTATCCTGAGGATGCCTGGATCATGTTTGGAAAGGAGAGTGGGGGGATACCGCGGGAGATACTGGAAGCCAATCCGGAGAGGTGCGTGAGGATACCTATGATGAGGGAGGAAAGGTCGCTTAATTTGGCGAATTCTGTTGCTATTTGCCTTTATGAAGCGCTACGACAGAACGAATTTTTGCAGTTAAAATAACGTTTACTGGGACAGTAGAGCGCGGCACTGAGGGTAATACACCGGCTCTACCTTCCACAAAGCGTTATTTTAACAAAAAGTCGTTCATTCATACAGGAGGTTATTCAGGATGAATCCATACAACGAGAAATATATACTGGCGTCGGCGTCGCCGAGGAGGAGCGAGCTGCTCAGTCAGGTCGGGCTGGAGTTTCGGGTAGAGGTTGCAGATTGTGATGAGGAGACGAGGGAGAGCGATCCGGCGAGGATGGTTCAGGAGCTGGCTCTGAGAAAGGCTATGGCGGTAGCTGAAAAGCACCCGGAGGAAATCGTCATCGGAGCAGATACAGTGGTGGTTTACGAAGACGAGATCATGGGAAAACCTGCCGATGAAAAGGAGGCGCTGGACATGCTCATGTATCTGTCGGGCCGGACACACATGGTCATGACCGGTGTGGCGATTGTTTGCAAAAACCGCGGAATAGAGCGGGTTTTCGCAGAGTTGACCCAAGTATCAATGTATGAAAATGACAGGGATCTTCTGAAAAGATATATCGCCTCCGGCGAGCCCATGGATAAGGCCGGCTCCTATGGGATCCAGGGCCGGGGAGCCATTCTTGTTCGCAGTATCTCCGGAGACTACAACAATGTTGTGGGGCTTCCGGTATCTGCATTATTTAGAGAATTATCGGAAATCCAAGGCTCAATGGAGAGTTAACATGAAATCCTACAAAAACTACATCTTTGATTTTTACGGAACCCTGGTAGATATCGAGACAAATGAAAACAGCAGCCTTCTTTGGAAACGCATGGCTGAGATCTACACACACTATGGCGCTCCCTATACCGGAGTGGGCCTTCGAAAGCGCTATCAGGAGATCGTTAAGGAGGAAGAAAAGAAGCTTGCGGAGGAAACTTTTTGCACGTTTCCCGAAATCCGTCTGGAAAATGTATTTGCAAGACTTCTGCATGAGGGCGGGGCCTCTATGGAAAATGTCTACGGTCGCCATGATCAGGGGCGGATCGATGCCGAAACCGGATCAGATTATGATGAGAACACATGGATCGACCTCATTGCAAATGTCTTTCGCATCTTTTCCAGAAAGCGCCTGCTGCCTTATCCCGGGACTATTGAAACACTTGAGAAACTGAAAAAAAGAGGCTGCCGGCTCTATATCTTGTCCAACGCGCAGCGGGTTTTTACCATGCCTGAGATGGAGATCACCGGGATGGCTGGCCTAATGGATGCCATCTACATTTCATCTGATTATGGTGTAAAAAAGCCCGATCCCGCCTTTATCGGAAGGCTTATCCGGGAGCAGCATCTTGACCTGACAGAAACCGTGATGGTGGGTAATGATTGCGAATCGGATATAGGCTCAGCGAAGGCAGCGCTTGTAGACGGTGTTCTTCTGAATACTTTCCGGTATGATGATGACTATATCAAAAAACATTGTCCAATACAGCCTGCGGTTATCACTCAAATAGAAAAGCTACTTTAAAAAACATTATTCGAAAATGACCAAATAAAATTGCAAAAATGCCATGTCTCGCGAGCGAAACTTAAAGAAACACCAGTTTACGTTTTAAAAAGGACCGGTGCTCTCTGCACCGATCCTGCCTCGACATACCATATGAAGTGTTGACTAACCATATATATCTTTGTAGGCCTTGCCAAAATCACTCATATCAACGGTTTTACCGTCATACTTACACTGCTCTATATAGTCCTTTATAGCATCCTCCCGTAAATCCATACCTAATTTAATTTCCGTTATCCTCTTTTGGTGCTCCTCTCGCTGAAGATCACTCATTCCCGAGGTATCCGTATCCTGAAGATCTTTGAGATCCTTCTCATCCTGCGCTTTCTTCTGATCGTAATTCTTTATTGCTTCTTTTGCAGCCTTTTCCACTCTCTCTCTGCGGTCTTTAAGGAGCTCGCCGTACATATCATTATTGATGGTTTCTCCATTTTCCTTGAGCATCACTGCAAACCTAAATACATTTTCCTGGTGATTCTCCACCTCTTTACTGAGTCTCTCGATCTCATCATTATGCTCCTGAAGCTGCTTGGACGTCATATTTGAGGTTTTTTTGGAAGAAAATTCCTTTAGCTTAGCCTTGCTTTCCGCGTATTTATTACGGGATTCATATGCATCATCTTGTATTATATCTTCGTTTATCTCTTCTTCACTATAGGTTTTTTCCAGATCCTGATTAATTAATTCGTGCTCAGCTTCATAACGCTCCTTAGCCAGCTTCTTTTTGGATGATGATTCTATGTTGATCGGGTTCAAAAATAAAACGAGTGCCCTGTTGATATATGGTTTGGGTTTGAAAGAATCCGCAAATCCTGCAAATGATGATGTATCATATTTGATACCGTATTTCTTTTCCATGCTGTGACGATAAAGCTTTCTGCCTACCCCTGCAACAAACTTGAATGGAGCTGCGACAAGGGATACTGTCGATCCTACCAACCACGCCAAGCCTCCTAACGCACCTATACTCAATTTTTTTGATAAAGGAATCATCTCCGTATAATTCATATCAGCATTAGCATAAATATACGTGGGTTCCCCCTCCTGATCCTCCTGTTTCTGTTGTATTTTCTTTTCTTTCCTACGCTCCTCCTCGAGTTTGCGATCACCCTTTCGAATTTCCACCATTTGATCCAGTTTGTCTTTGTAGGGAGATATTGCAAGAGCATTCTTAGCGCGGTCCCGAATCAGCTTTACCTGTTCCAGCCGCTTTTTTGCTTCTCCACGTTTGAAAAAGGAAATCTTGAGAAAGCAGTAATTATTACATGCTTGGATGAGGTCATTTAATGCTAATACCTCATTCACAGTGCCCTTAACACTATTATAATGCTTCCAGCTGCGTCTGACTTCTAACATTTTAAGACTGTCCTTGGACTGGAACTTGGAAAAATTCTCCTCCCACTCAGTCAGCTCAGGCTCCTTTTGCACTTCACCGGAAGGCGCCTGTATATTTTCCATCTTAACATTGGCTTCTTTAACCTCTTTCTTCAGAGATTCGTTAAGCTGCTGCTGTTCAGCGGTTTTATTCAGTTGTGCATTTGCCTTTTCTACTTCTTTTTTCTTTTGAGCCTCCTGCCTCTTTTGCTGTTCGTCTTCAATAAATGCCTTCTTTTTTTCCTGATACTCCGCATCGGTGTAGGACAAAAAATTTCCATCTTCGCTTTGCAGGAACCATGTATCCGTATCATCATCATACTCAAATTTGTCGTAAGGAGTCTCTATCTCCTTCGGTACCGATTCCCACTGCTTTTCTAACAATTTTTCTTCAATATTCTGTTTTACACTTGAATACTGACTTTCGGAATAAATGACTAAATCTCCGTGTGCATCCTTTCCGACCCAATGCTCTTCGTCAAGATCATACTCAAACTGGTCCAAGAGCGCTTTATTTTGCTTTAAACGCTCTAATTCCTTATCTACAGGAGGCTCCTGAGGGTTAGGGTTCGGGTTAGCCTTAAATCCCTGCTCCTTTTGCTGATAAGGATTATTTATAAACTCATCACCCTTTTGAACATGAATCTTCTGAGGCTTGTATTCCATCATATTGCTCTGTTCACTCATCAGCTATGTCCTCCCTTTCTTACTTAAAGTCCCTCTTGAAAGAAATCGGTCAGCTCCAAAAGCTCCTCATCCGAAGCACTTGTAAAGCCGTCTACTAATTTCTCATCTATATCTATACTTCCAAAATCAGCTGTCAGGATCCCCGTCACCATAAAAGCACCCCTCTGCCTGGGTACGATTTTTTCCATAAGCCGTCCGAACTCGTCCATCTGTATGGGAAAATCCACTGCTGAATCCAGGTATCTCTTTTCATGAGCAGTATATAAAACAAAGGCTGCCATAATGGGAATCACCTTGGTATCTGACGAACTTCCCAAACTGATGTATTCTACTCTGAGCATCCCCGACGGCGTCCTGTGTACCAGCATAAGGCCATCTGGATTGCTTTTTTTTCCAACATAGCAGCTCAGATCCATGTCAAAGTAATCGGGATCCTTTGTCAGATTTCTGATGTATCCGCGGTATTCGTCTCTTATTAAAGCATTAGTCTGGAGGAGACCGGCCTCCTTTGCAGACATCGAAGAAAGTGGCTTTGCATGAGAGGCAAATTCGCCGATCTGTGTCAAATCCGTCAGATCCCCTATCCGGATATATGTGTCAGGATCCATCTGAGGCTCAAACTCAAACTTCCATCTGGCAAAAACACTGCCAATAGCCGGCTCCCAACTGTCTCCTACCACAAGGGACACTGCCGTGGCCTCTATACCCGTCACATGCATCTGATATACCAACTCTGCGATCAGACTGTCGGATACTCCTCGTCCTCTGAAATCCTCGTGTACAAAGAGCCACTCTATCCGGAGCACCGGGTCCTCAGCAGAAAAGGCGGTATCCACATAGTATGCCAGTATTCCGGCTGCATAAGGCCGTCTGTCCTTTTTTGAATCTTTGCATCGGATGGCTCCCAGGGCTTCCCTGCGTCCTGTCCTTATATCCTCGGCCATATCCGCCGTCAAAAGTGGTAAAAATACATCCACATTGGAAGCTGTGACCCGGGTTGTATAAACACCTACCAGTTCCTCAAAATCGTGACGCACTGCCTCTGCTTTTTCCAGACATTGTCTCCCATAAATGGTAAGAGGGTGTATTATATAAGCCAGATTGTACAAAATATCCATCTTATATTCGTAAAACTGCTCTATGGTCTTACGACTGGAATCTTTGGTTTCAAACAACTCCCTGCACTCTGAAATACGATCATCCAGCATCGGTAAATAACTCCGGAGTTGTGATATAGTTGTGCTTATTTCCTTAAAATCGATTTCTAAAGTCGGCTCTTCCGACTCTTCGCCTGACTCTGTGTTGCGGATCGGAGAATCCTCCCCTAAGTATAAAGCCGCATCCTCTCTGATTTCTTTATCGAAATTCTGCATTAGTAAACTCCTTGATAATTACATATCTAATTGGTATTTTAGCACTGTATTCTGCACTAATACTATACATAATTAGGCAGGATAATTCTATAGATTATTCCGGAAAGATTTTTATACAATGTGTAAATTTTCCCTTGATGTTCCCTAAAATATCCCTGATGTTCCAGTACGGACTTATATGAACAGAGGGTGCGGTCGCACCCTCTGTTCCCTTATATTTACGGCATTTTTGCAATTTCATTTGGTCATTTTCGAATTTTACAGCTCGTATAATTCCCCGAACTTCTCCTCCAGATAATCCAGAAAATCGTCCGGCGTAAACTCCCTACCGGTTATATCCCGGATCCATTCTCTGGGAGCCAGGCGGTCAGCCTTTTTAAATACGCGGTCCGTCATCCAGTCGCGGATCCTCGTCATATCGCCTGCTGCCACGGTCTTTTCAATATCAAATTCCTCCCGCATCTTGTTGTAATACATGGCATTGTACATATTACCAAGTGCGTATGTCGGGAAATAGCCCATTCCGGAGGTCCAGTGCATGTCCTGGAGCACGCCCAGCCTGTCAGAAGGCGGCGTGATACCGAGATACTCCTCGTACTTTTCCTTCCAAAGTCGCGGTACGTCAGCTACGGAAGCCTCTCCGGAAACAAGAAGACGCTCGATCTCATAACGGATTATGATGTGCAGCGTATAGGTCAGCTCATCGGCCTCGGTCCTTATAAAGTCTGCTGTTACGACATTAACACCCTCGTAAAGCTCATTTTCCGAAACCCCGTCCATAACCTCTGGAAAGATCTCGCAGATCTTGGGATAAACCAGGGAAATAAAGCTGCGGCTGCGGCCGATGCGGTTCTCGTAAAATCTGGAAACAGACTCATGCTGTCCCAAAGTCTTGCCGCTTGTAATAAAATGGCTGTGGTTCTCGGCCGGCTGATTCTGCTCAAACAGCGCGTGTCCGCCCTCGTGGATCACCGAATACATGCTGGACGCAAAGGCATCGGAATAGTAGTGGGTGGTCACACGGGTATCATCAACTGCTATCCCCTGAGTAAAGGGATGCTCGGAAAGCGCCATAGCGCCGCGTGTCTTGTCAAAGCCGATAACATCCAGGATATACTGTCCCAGCTCTTCCTGCTGATGGTCAGCTACCACCTTTTTCATAAAGTCGGTACGGATAACCTTTTTGGAAGCCTGAACTTTTTTCAAAAGAGGAACAATGCGATCCCTGCATTTTGCAAAGGTCTCGTCCAAAATGGCACTGGTCATACCATCTTCATAGTCGTCCAGCATATAGTCGTAGTCACATTGATAGTCCGTGGTATTATCCGGATCCGGCTCACGTAGCTTGACCTGCTCCTTGATCACATCTATCACTTTTGACAGTGACTCCTCAAACATGGAATAGTCGCTTTTCTCCCGAGCCTGAAGCCACACATCATAAGCGTTGTTAAATACCATGGTAAACTCGAATTCCTTCTCGGGAGTGATATTCTTGCTGGCAAGATAAGCCCTGTGCTCGATTTTGGCTAAGGTCTTATCAAACTCATCCAGCTCATCCCTGTGGGCGTAGATATCCTCGCAGGCGCGGATAAACTCCTCGTCTTTGCTGAGTTTAAAGGCTTCATTTGCCAAAAAGGCCATCACTTCGCCCTGCTCTCCCATGCCCTTGGGCGGGCATACCGTACTCCTGTCAAAGCTTATAAGCCCTGCCGCATGGGCGTACTTTTTCTGTAATTCAAGTGTCTCGTATACTTTTTTTAAACTATCCTGTGTACTCATTTTTCTTCTTTCTGTTAGGGATGACATTGCTAATTTTCATCAAACATTCACTTAAGTGCCTCTACCAGCGCTCTTCCATACTCCGGAATATCCGGGGGACGACGAGCTGAAATAATATGTCCGTCTACAACGCAGGCCTGGTCGATCCATGTGGCGCCTGCATTTTCCATATCGTCTCGAATGCCGGGTGTGCTGGTGACTTTGCGTCCCTTAAGGATCCCTGAAGATATAAGGACCCAGCCTGCATGGCAGATCTCTCCGATCACCTTGCCCTCAGCATCCATATGTCTTACCATATCAAGGACTTCCGTGAAACGGCGAAGCTTGTCCGGAGCCCATCCGCCGGGAACCAGAATACCGTCATAATCCTCCGCCTTAATGTCTTTAAATGTGAGCTCAACCTCGCATGGAACCCCGTATTTTCCGTGATATTTCCCGGGTTTTTCCGCAACCAGGTCTACCTGGATGCCCTCCTCGCGAAGCCGCATCACAGGACACCAGAGCTCAAGATCTTCAAAATCGTCGCTGACGAGCTGTATTACTTTTTTCATTCAAGCCTCCTTTTTTCCTAGGTCTCTGTCTGGAACAAAAGTCCAAAGGTTCCGGGACCGCAGTTTACTGCGATAGCCGGCGATGCCTTCTGGAAATAGATCCGGTCAAAGTCCATCTTTTTCCCTATCTCATCCCGGATCCAATCGAGATCCTTTTGCGTAAGTCCCACGTAGGTTACAAAAAGCATCCTCTTGTCAATGGGTGTAAGCGTATTGAGCACTGAGTGGATGTATTTTCTCCAGGCGTGCTTGCGTGATCCAAGGTAGATCTTGCCAACGCCGAGTTTTCCGCCTCTCATGGAAAGCACGGGCCTTATCATAAAGGCTTTGGTGATGCTGGCTATCTTGCCGCTGACCTGGCCGCATCTTGCCAGATAATCCAAACTGTCAACCACAAAGCTTGTATGAACAAGCTTTTTCTGATAATTGAGCTTTTCAACGATCTCAGCAGCGCTCTTGCCCTCCTGGGCCCATCGAGACGCATCCACAGCCAATAGTCCCTGGCCGCTGGAAAGGTGACCGGTATCAACAACAAAAACATTGTCAAATGCCTGAGCCGCCTCAGTTGCGGGAATACATCCGCTGGATTCAAGTGTGCTTGAAATGGAAATATGAACAATGTTGTTGGCGTGTTCCAGCTGCCCGGCGAAAAATGCTTCGTGATCAGCCACACTGGGAGGCTGTGGCTTAACTACTGCTTTTTCATTATTCATATAGGCCAAAAGTCCGACCTGCTCGATCTCCAGACCATCCCTGAAGATTCCCTCAGCAGTCTCAACGCGATGTCGGAAAAGTCCGATATGATAATGATCCAGTACCGTCTGCGGAAGATCCGCAACAGTCTCGGTGGTGATGGCAACCTGAGCCACCTTTTTATGATCGGAGTTCCAGGAAAGGCTTTCTTCCAGGATCTCCTCTTCGGAACCTGTAAGCGTAATAAGGTCTCTGGGAAGCTGTCTGCGAAGTTCCGCCTCCAGAGCCTCTCCCGTAACGGGCTTTACAACATATCCGTCAAAGCCCTCCTCTGCATAAAGTGCTGCGCTTTCAGACTCGGCATTGGCCGTAAGTGCTACGATACGTGACTCGCGGCAAAAACCACCGGTCTGATTGCGGATCGCATGGAAACACTCGATACCGTCCATCTTGGGCATGAGATGATCCATAAAGATAACATCGAAATGCGTCTCAAGTGTCTTATCAAGCGCTTCCCGGCCGCTTCCAACCGTTGTAAGCTGTACTTTGGTGTCGCGCAGCAGCTTTTTTACTACCAAAAGGTTGGCCGCAGTATCATCAACTACAAGGACATGGGCCTCCGGGGCCTCAAAACTCTGATGATATGTAGTACCTGCATAAGTTGTATGCCTACGGTCAAACTCCAGATCTCCGATCTCCGTATCGTTGGCGATCTGCTGAGGTATCTCGATGATAAAAGTACTTCCCTTGGTATAAACACTGTTTACACTGATTGTTCCGCCCATCATGTCCACAAACTGCTTAACAATGGAAAGACCGAGCCCGGTTCCCTCGATATATCTGTTCTTTTCGGAATCTACGCGCTTAAAGGCTGTGAAAAGGTAAGGCATGCTCTCCTTTTTGATGCCCATTCCCGTATCTGCCACGGAATAAATAACCTTAGCCGCACCTGCGCCGGTACGCTCGCACTGGATGGAAAGGGTAACGCTTCCTTTTTCCGTGTACTTTATGGCATTATTTAGGACATTGATAAGGATCTGCTTGATCCTGACCTCGTCTCCCACCAGCTCCTGAGGAAGATCCGGCGAAACATTGATATGAAGCTCAAGGCCTTTTTCCTTGGCGCGAAGCCAAAGCATTCCGACTATATCGGACAGCATGTCTCCTGTTCGGTAGGTAACGGGCACCAGTTCCATCTGTCCCGACTCGAACTTTGACATGTCTAAAATGTCGTTGATCAAGTGCAAAAGCATCCGGCCTGCTGCCTGGATATTGGCCGCATTTTCATTGATCTCGTCGGAAGCATTTTCACGAAGGATCATCTCGTTGAGTCCTATAATGGTGTTTACCGGTGTACGGATCTCGTGGCTCATACTTGAGAAAAAGCGGTTCTGTGATGCATGGAGACTCTCGATCTCTTCCTTTTGTTTTTGAGATGTACGTGTCTGTTCAATGAAAAGCCTGGTCTGAAAACCAATGAGCAGTGACGCTATCACGCAAAATATGACTACCTCGGTAAAATACAGGATATAACTATCCGGCAATACCGTCGGGTCTGCCAGATGAGCTACGTAATATCGACGCGCATATGCTGCACCGGCAACGGTAAACATAAGTGCCAGGATTATCCTTCTGCTGAGACCGGGAAGCACCAAAGTAATATATATGGTACAAAACAGATAACCCAGCGCTAAAGCGATATCATTGGTGTACTCAAATACCATGGCGATGGGCATCGATACTACCGCCAGTAGGAAACAGATCGTTACGGCAACTATTGGCAACCGCCTGTACTTGTATCCTAGGATGATCAGCCCCGTCATTATTATCTCAAGTCCGATGATGATCAATCCCGTCGTCAAACCACCCAGTGCTATCATTATGAGACAAGCAAAAACCGTACCGGCTATTGTGATAAAACTTACCAGCATAAACATACGATCGAAGATAGATATGGTGCTGTTATGCAGGTAATTTTGAAACCTCTTAAACAAATCCATCACTCATCCCCCTCCGGTCCAAACTCTAAAACGTCATCATCCTCTTCAGGAGAAAATTCCAGGACTCCATCTTCTTCAGTTGCATTTTGGCCATCTCCGAAGAGATCAAGGATTCCGTCCGTGATCTTCGTGTACTCATCCATGGCCTCACGATGTCCGGCTCTGACCTCGTCTCCTCTCTTGCCCTTGGAAGCCTCTTCCAAAAGCCTTGCTTTTTCCGAAAGATCCAGTGCACCGATCATCTTGGAAGTGCTCTTAATGGCATGGACTATAATAGCATAATCTGAGAATGCCTCGCTCTTTAAGAATCCTTCCGCATCATGCCGCCTTCCATCACCCTCAGTAGCAAACTGAAGCATCAGAGTCTTGTAAAAATCCTTGTCATCCTGACAATAGCGAAGTCCCGTCCTTGTATCTATACCCAGTGATGAAAGAGCAGCAAAAGGATCTTCCGATTCCTTGTTATCGCTCACGGGTTCGGAAACTGTGGTGCTCAGACCAACTGAACCCGTTTCCTTTGGCTCGCCGGTTGTAACCGATGCCTTGGGATCATCCTTGACAACCGACCACTTTCCGCGAGGCAAAACTTTTTTCATCACACGTTCAAGCTCGATAAGCTCAACGGGCTTGCTGACAAATCCGTCAAAGCCCTCATTGATAAACATCTCACGCGCCGTACTTACTGCATTGGCAGTAAGGGCAACGATAGGAAGATCACGGTGCTCACGATCAGCATCGGCTCTGATACGCTTCATAGCCTCAACACCGTCCATGCCGGGCATCATATGATCCATGAAAACAACGTCAAACTCCTGCTCCCGACACATATCTATGGATTCCTGTCCGGAGGCTGCCGTAAATACTTCTATTCCGTAGCGTGCAAAAATACCTCTGGCAACCGTAAGGTTCATGGGTTCATCATCTACAACCAGAGCGCGGACACCGTCGCAGACCATACGGCCCTCTTCCTCTTCAATGTCTCCCACACGCATGTTGAGGACGGAGATAACAGGGAAACAGTAGAAAGGCTTTCTCATGATCCTGATATGGGATCCCTCGGGAAGTTTGAAGTCATCATTGGCAACGATAACTACCAGCACCTCTTTTGCCAGCTGCTCCAGATACTCCGGATCCGACATATATTCCTCATCTCCCACAAAAAGGTGGGAAAGCTTTACATTAGTAAGAAGCCTCTTCAGATTGTCAATAGTTTCCACCTTGTGGAGCGTAACCCCTAGACCTGAAACCAGATCGCGGAGCATAGTTCCGTAGTACTCTCGAACCTGGGGATGAGGGAACTTTTCAAAATGCAAAAATCCTGCAAGTCCAAAATCCTGCTGCTGGATATAAGACATGCAGACTCCGTTATCCACAACCTCCTGCGGAAGACTGACGTGAACGGTGGTACCGTCTCCAGGCTTGGAATCAATAGTCATAAAACCGCCAAGGGCGCTGACAAATCCGGAAACTATAGACAAACCAAGTCCAAGACCGCTGGAAGATCTGGTCCTTCCGGAGTCTCCCTGATAAAATCTCTCAAAGATCCGCTCCATCTCCTCGGCAGTCATTCCGATACCGGTATCACTTACTTCTATCAAAAGGTTGATACCGTAGGGCTCGTTGACTCTTGTAAGACGAACATAAACTCCGCCCTCTTTGGTATACTTAAGTCCATTGACGATCAGATGCCAAAGGATCTTTTTCAACTTTGTAATATCCGTCTTCATCACTGACGGAAGCTTTGGATCTACATCAATGACCAGCTCCAGCTCCGTCGGTTTTATAGGACGTACCTGTTCCACAAGATCATTGATCAATGAAGAAAGCATATACTCCTCTTCATTGACCGCCATATGAGCCATATCTATCTCTGAATAATCCAGGATATCACTGATCTGCTCAGCAACTCTTTTTCCGGCAGCCTCAACATCCCGAAGTTCGCTCTCAAGCGCTTTACCCTCGGGCTTTTCCAAACAAACTCCGGTAAGTCCTATAACGGCGTTGATAGGTGTACGTATCTCATGGGAAACATTGGCAAGAAAATCGCTGGCGCTGTGATTTGCCCTCTGGAGTGCCTTCATATCATCTCCATGCTGCTCCTCAATATGCTTGATCACATCGCCGATCTTCAAGATTATAAGAAAAGCTACAAAAACAAGAATAAAACAAAGAACTGTCCTGGTGGTATTGGCGGTACCCATAGTAAGCATCCCGGAAGTACCCTTCATAATAAGGTGATATACCATTCCCGACATACCTACGATAAAGCTGATAATAACCAGTTTTTTTTCCAGAGAGAGCGCAAGAATGATCATGACAAGGATCACCACCGGTGTGTCATCATAGATCATAGGCAGGTTTACACAATAATAGAAAAGCTCTATCATGATTATGATAGATAAGATATGAAGACGAAGCTTCTCGGTTGGTCTGTGAACAACATGCATTGTTATAGCTGCTACTACAGATAATAACAGAAGAGGGATGGTCCATTTCTCCCAATGCATGAGTATGTTCAAAGTAATAAGGATAATGGAAAAACCTATTATGGTTATGACCATCATAAGATGTGAAAGAACTCGAAGCTCGTTGTTGTCTTTTTCCATTGGATTATTCCTCTTCTCCCACTTCGCCGACTACTAAAAGACTTAAAAGATCCATGTCGTTGGCCAGATCCAAAACCTGACCGTCAACATAAACGCTGGGTCGCTCAATATGTCTCGGTGTATTAGCAACTACTCTGCCTATCCTTCCATCAGAGAGTCTGACCTCGCACCCCACAGGATAGACCACAATATAATCCAAAAATGTGGTGACTACATCATAATCAAAAAGCGTACCGCAGCCACCCATAAGATACTCAATACTCTCAGTCTGAGAAAACTTATCTTTGTATGCTCTCTTGCGGAGCAGTGCATCATAAACATCAGCAACATGAACTATCCTTGCAAGAAGTGGTATCTCATGCTCGCAAAGTCCCTTGGGATATCCGCTTCCATCCCAGTTTTCATGATGACAAAGAGTAATAGCCCTGCTCTCCGGATGGATCTCCTCCCTGTTGTAAAGCATGTCATAACCATACTGGGGATGGCGCTCTATTTTTATGCGCTCCTCCTCAGAAAGGGCTCCGGGCTTATTCAAAATTGAATGAGGGATTGCCTGCTTGCCGCAATCATGGAGCATAGCTCCGCTGGCCAGACGCACAAGTCTGTCATTGGAAAGACCCATACCTATACCGCAAGCCGTTGATGTAAGTGCAACGTTGAGTGAATGCTCATAAGTAGACTGATCGTAAATGCTCAGCTGGTTCATATCTATGGCTATATCACTCCCCATTTTGCTCAGGGAATCCACTATGTCATTGGCAAAAAACTGGACCTTGTCCGTATCAAAATGTTCCAACGCTTGAAGACAGTCCCGGCGAAGACCCTCATCGATCAATTCACCCAGCTTCTCAATGTCAGAAAATTCATCATATACATAAATACCGCTGAAATCATTGCGCTTTAAAGACGTAATCATATCAGCGGTTATACTTCTATTGGCATTAAGCATCAGATCACGGCCATGATAAATCGGTCTGGCTGTGATCATCCCTGCCTGGAGTTTGTTGGTCCTGACAAATCTCATATATTATGTCCCCTTTTTATTGCCAAAACGCAGACAAAAGCATTTCATCAAATGATCTTGTCAATTGCATCAGACAAAGCATCCAGAGCGCTCTGGTCCCCTTCTTCCACAGCGTCTACTATACAATGCTCAATATGATCCTTGAGAATGATCCTGCTTACAGAATCCAGGGCACCCCTAACTGCCGCCAGCTGTACCAGAACCTCTGAGCAGTCACGACCTGACTCTACCATCTTTTTTACAGACTCAAGATGACCAACAGCTCTTGAAATCCTGTTGGTCACATCCTGGGTATGCTGATGTGAATGAACGTGGCCGTGACTGTGATCATGTCCATGCTCGTGGTCATGGTGATGTTCGTGATCATGATCGTGTCCATGATCTCCATGAATATGTGAATGAGTATGCTCCTGGCTCATAAATTCTCCGGCATTATTTTTTGAAAATATTCTTTACTCCGTCGGGAAGGTCGATATCCGGAAGCTCGATCTTGGAAAGATCTACTTTTGAAAGGTCGATATTCTTAAGAGCAGCTACTGCCTTCTGTACAACCTCTTTTCCTGCACCGGTTTTCTCTGTAAGGATCCTTACTGTAGCATCCTCGTCCTTGCCCAAAAGCTCGTCCTTAAAGCCCTCTGCCTTTCTAAGAACTGCCTGTACATCCTCTTTAGTGATTCCCATAACCTTGTCCTCCTTTTGTAGTTATTCTTCTTCGGACTCTTCCTCCTCATCCGTATGAAGCTCTGCCAGATCTCTTACCTTGGCAATGGATGCAACCCTCTCATCATCCTTGAGATTGATGAGCTTGACACCGGATGTAATCCTGGAAAGAAGAGCCGTATCTGCGACCCTGATCCTGATTATGATGCCGTCTGTATTGATGAGCATCATCTCATCATCCTTGTTGACAGCCTTTACTCCTACCAGATTACCGGTCTTTTCTGTGATCTTGTAGCACTTAACTCCCTTTACTCCTCTGAAGTGTAGAGGGAATTCCTCTATCATAGTGCACTTTCCGAGTCCCTTTTCAGACACGATCATAACGCTGTCGCCCTGTGATGTAAGCTGCATGGCGATGACTTCATCACGATCTGCCAAAGTCATACCTCTGACACCATAGGAAACACGTCCTGTCTGGCGGGCGTCAGTGATCTTGAATCTCGCGCACATTCCGTACTTTGTAAACAGAAGGGCCTCATCCTCATCTGTAGCACGCTTAACATCTATAAGGATATCATTTTCACGAAGTGCAATGGCCGCAAGGCCGTTCTTTCTGATATTGGCGTAATCTGAAAGTCTGGTACGCTTAACAGTTCCGCTCTTGGTTGCCATGAAAAGATACTCATCATCGGTGAATTCCTTAAGAGTGATCATGGAAGTAACCTTTTCATCGGGCTGCAGCGGTATGAGATTAACGATGGCTGTTCCCCTGGAAGTACGGGAAGCCTCAGGTATCTCAAAAGCTCTCAGTTTATATGCCCGTCCAAAGTTGGTGAAGAAAAGGATCGTGTGGTGGGAAGTGGTCATCTTCATCTCGGCGATATAATCCTCGTCGATAGTTTCCATTCCCTTGATTCCCTTGCCTCCACGGTTCTGGGCTTTGAAATTATCAACATTCATGCGCTTGATATAACCAAGCTTTGTAAATGTGATTACTGTATTGGTAACGGGGATAAGATCCTCGTCTGCAAGATCATATTCATCAAATCCGATGGTAGTCCTGCGGTCATCTCCGTACTTTTCGGAGATAGCTAAAATCTCTTCACGGATAACTCCTAGAAGGAGTTTAACATCTGCAAGGATAGCTGTTAGTCTCTCGATGGTTTTCTGAAGCTCAGCATACTCGTCCTCAAGCTTCTGACGCTCCAAACCGGTAAGAGCACGGAGTCTCATCTCCACGATAGCTCTGGCCTGAGCATCCGAAAGACCGAAGGTCTCCATCAATCTGTTGCGCGCCTCTTCAACATTGGCGGAACTTCTGATAATGCTGATAACTTCATCTATATGATCCAAAGCAATAAGCAGACCTTCTAAGATATGGGCACGCTCCTTAGCCTTGTTAAGATCATACTGTGTCCTTCTGGTAACTACCTCTTTTTGATGCTCGAGATAATAGGTGAGCATCTCCTTGAGATTAAGGACTCTGGGCTGGTTGTCAACCAGCGCCAGCATAATAACTCCGAAAGTATCCTGAAGCTGGGTATGCTTGTAAAGCTGATTAAGCATAACCATGGGATTAACATCCTTGCGAAGCTCGATGGCGATACGCATTCCCTCTCTTGAAGACTCATCACGGAGGGCAGTGATACCATCGATACGCTTATCCTTAACAAGATCAGCCATATTTTCAATAAGTCTGGCCTTGTTAACCATGAAAGGAAGCTCCGTAACAACGATACGGTTTTTGCCGTTTTGCATGGGTTCGATCTCTGTAACCGCACGAACCCTTATCTTACCACGTCCTGTCCTGTATGCCTCCTCGATGCCGCGGCGGCCGAGGATGGTTCCACCGGTAGGAAAATCCGGTCCCTTGACTACTTCAAGAAGTTCTTCTATCTCAGTATCCCTGTCTTCATTGACCTGATTGTCAATGATACGGACAACTGCTCCAACCACCTCACGAAGATTGTGGGGAGGGATATTGGTTGCCATTCCTACGGCTATTCCGGTTGTACCGTTGACCAAAAGATTGGGAAAACGGGCCGGCATTACAACGGGCTCCTGCTCTGACTCATCATAGTTGGGAACAAAGTCTACCGTGTCTTTATTCAGATCTTCAACCATAGCGGTTGAAATCTTGGACATACGAGCCTCGGTGTAACGCATTGCTGCTGCGCCGTCACCGTCCACTGAACCGAAATTTCCGTGACCATCCACAAGGATATAACGTGTAGACCACTCCTGAGCCAGATTGACCAATGCTCCGTAGATGGAACTGTCTCCGTGAGGATGATACTTACCCATTGTATCACCGACAATACGCGCACTCTTGCGATGCGGCTTGTCAGGGGTGTTGTTCATCTCCGCCATGGAATAAAGGATCCTACGCTGTACGGGCTTGAGTCCGTCACGCACATCCGGAAGTGCTCTGGATGCAATAACACTCATGGCGTAATCTATATAGGATGTCTCCATTGTCTTTTTAAGGTCGACATCCATTATATTATCAAAAACATTTTCGTCCATGTAATTCCTTTTTCTTTTTTATATTTTCCATATAAACTACGGATTTCACCGCACTTCGTACTCCCAAAACAGCTTATATGTCTAAATTTGTGACATTCTTCGCATTTTCCTCGATAAACTCTCTACGAGGCTCAACCTTATCTCCCATAAGTGTTGAGAATGTCGCATCTATCTCCGAAATTGAAGAATCATCCATCTGAACACGCTTTAATACTCTGTGTTCCGGATCCATTGTGGTCTCCCAAAGCTGATCCGCGTCCATCTCTCCAAGTCCTTTGTATCGCTGGATCTTGTTGTTGCCGTCACGGCCGATCTCCTCCAGGATACGATCACGCTCCTCATCACTGTAAGCGTACCAGGACTTTTTATTTTTCTCGATCTTGTAAAGAGGCGGCATAGCCAGATACACATAACCCTGCTTGATCAGCTCAGGCATAAATCTGTATAAAAATGTGAGCATCAAAGTTGCGATATGTGCACCGTCAACGTCCGCATCAGTCATGATTATGATCTTGTGATAACGGAGTTTGGATATGTCAAAATCCTCGTGGATACCCGTTCCAAAGGCAGTTATCATAGCCTTGATCTCAGCATTGCCGTAGATCCTGTCCTCTCGTGCCTTTTCAACATTGAGGATCTTGCCTCGAAGAGGAAGGATAGCCTGAGTCGCACGGCTTCTTGCAGTCTTGGCACTTCCGCCGGCGGAATCTCCCTCGACTATGAAAATCTCGCACTTTGCAGGATCTGTATCCGTACAATCAGCGAGCTTACCGGGAAGGGACGTACCGTCAAGAGCACTTTTTCTCCTGGTCAGATCCCTGGCCTTACGGGCTGCCTCTCTGGCTCTCTGAGCCAAAACCGATTTTTCACAGATCGACTTGGCAGTCTGAGGATGCTGCTCCAAAAAGTAGGTCAGCTGCTCACTAACTATGGAATCAACTGCACCACGGGCCTCGCTGTTACCAAGCTTCTGTTTGGTCTGACCTTCAAACTGAGGCTCGCTTATCTTGATGGAAATGATCGCGGTCATTCCCTCACGGATATCATCTCCCGTAAGGGCAGGCTCATTGTCCTTTAATATCTTGTTTTCCTTGGCATAGTTATTGAAAGTCTTGGTAATAGCACTTCTGAAACCGGCCACATGTGTACCACCCTCAGGGGTGATGATATTGTTAACAAAGGAATATGAGGAATCATTGTAGGAGTCGTTGTGCTGCATGGCAACCTCAACATAAACTCCATCCTTCATTCCCTCGCAATAGATGATCTCGGGATAAAGAGGCTCCTTACCACGATTGAGGTAAGTAACGAACTCCTTGATACCACCTTTGTAGTGGAAAACCCGCTCGTTGACCGGGAAATCTCTAAAATCTCTGAGTGTTATCTTAAGATCCTTGGTCAAAAATGCAGTCTCGCGAAGCCTTACTTTCAGCGTTTCAAAATCAAAGATCGTAGTCTCAAAAATATCTGCATCCGGCATGAAAGTAACTTTGGTTCCGGTCTCACTTTCATCACAATGTCCTACATCCTGAAGAGGATACATGGTCTTACCGCGCTCATAACGCTGCTTGTAAACCTTACCGTCACGACGGATCTCAACCTCAAGCCACTCGGAAAGTGCATTAACAACAGAAGCACCTACTCCATGAAGTCCTCCGGAAACCTTATATCCTCCGCCTCCGAACTTTCCTCCTGCATGAAGCACGGTAAAAACAACCTCTACCGCAGGAAGGTTGGCCTTGGAATTTATACCTGTAGGTATGCCTCGACCATCATCCGTAACGGTAATGGAATTATCCGCATTGACACTAACGATTATATGAGAGCAAAAGCCTGCAAGTGCCTCATCCACTGCATTATCCACAATCTCATAAACAAGATGATGGAGTCCCCTCTCGGAGGTACTTCCTATATACATTCCGGGACGCTTACGAACAGCCTCCAGTCCCTCAAGGATCTGTATGGCATCGGCACCGTATTCTGCCTGCTCCTGATCAAGTTCGAAATTAAGCTCTTCGCTCATTCTATCCTCTCTTTGTCACTAACTGTCCCCGCCTCAACGTGGAAAACCTTGCTGACGGGAAATCTGTTTTTGATAAGATCATCCATACCCGTGCAGGTAATGATGGTCTGTGTATCCTGTAAACTATCTAATAAAAAGTTCTGTCTGCTGCTGTCCAACTCACTCATAACGTCGTCCAAAAGCAGCACCGGTTTTTGCCCCAAAGACCTTTCCATGACACTTATCTCTGATAATTTTAAAGACAATGCACATGTCCTCTGTTGTCCCTGTGAACCAAATTTTCTAATATCTATGTCTTTTATAGAAAAAAAGACATCATCTCGATGGGGTCCACATGAAGTCTGTCCAAAACGCAGATCTCTGTCTCTGTTGGCTATAAGCTCGTCCGCAAAAAACATGTCCTCCACATCAGGCTCATACTTTATACCAAGATCCTCCGTCCCTCCGGAGATACTTGTATGTATTCCTCTGACAATTGGAGCAATCTCGGTTATAAAATCTCTGCGGCGGGCTATTATCTTTTTACCATGCTCTATAAGCTGCTCATCCCACACCGGAAGAGTCTCGCGAAGTGAAGGATTAAAACCTATGTCCTTAAGCAGCTTGTTGCGCTGAGTCAAAACCCTGTTGTAATTAGTAAGCTCATAAAGATAGATCCTGTCTATCTGGCAAAGCTCACTGTCAATAAATCTCCTGCGCTCAGAGGGTCCGTTTTTTATTATCCCAAGATCCTCCGGCGAGAAAAATATAATGGGAAGATAACCAAAAAGCTCCGCTGCCTTTTTTATTGGAACTCTGTTGATGGCTATACCCTTTTTTGAATTCTTTTTAAGGTGGATATCTATCTGGTCGCTGTGATCATCTCTTCTGACAGTCGTTTTGATATGAGCCTCATTTTCTCCGAATCGGATCATATCCTTTTCACGACTTCCCTTGTGAGACTTGGTAGTTCCGGATATATACAAAGCCTCCAGGATATTGGTCTTTCCCTGAGCATTTTGTCCGTAGATGATATTGCATCCCTCATCAAATGTGATATCAAGATTCTCATAGTTACGAAAATCCTTGCACTGGATGGACTCTATTATCATCGCGTCACCTTTATCGTCTCATCTCCAAAGGAAACCTCATCACCGGGATAAATCTTGCGTCCTCTTCTGGTGTCTACTTCTCCGTTGACAGTAACCTCGCCCTCTGCAATGACGATCTTGGCTTCCACACCGGAGTCCACAAGTCCTGCCTTTTTAAGAAGCTGACCCAGCTTGATAAACTCCTCTCCCTCTCTGATACTTATTTCCATAATTTACTCTGTCTTAACGTTGACGGGAAGGATCATGTAAATATAGCTCTCGTTATCATTTTTAATAAATGCAGGAGCCTTGGAGTTAACAAAGTAAATTGTTATCTCATCATCCTCTATCACACGGAGGGCATCAATAAAGAACTTGGGATTGAATCCGATAAGGATGTCAGCTCCCTCCTTACTGATGTCTATCTCCTCATTAAGGGATCCGATGAAGGAGTTCATAACAAGGTGCATTCCCTCATCTGTGATATTCATGATGATAGGCTTTTTATCACCCTCCTTAACAAGGAGTGTGGATCTGTCAAGACATCCTAAAAGCTCAGACTTACTGATCTTGATGCGGGTATCGTAAACGGATGAAAGCATCTGCTCAACTCTGAAGTACTCACCGTCGATAAGTCTCGATACAACTGTAGTCCTGTCAAAAACAAAAGTTATATGGTTTTCGGTGATATAGATATTAACATCATCATCAAGACCACCGCCGATTACTTTTGATACTTCATTAAGAGTTTTTTTAGGAACGATAACATCTCTGGATGCATACTCCTCTTTGAGCTCGATCTCACGGATAGCTATCCTGTGTCCGTCCAGAGCAACTACTTTGAGTTTTCCACCATCAACTCTGAAAAGCTCACCTGTCATTATCTTGTTGCTCTCTGTATCTGAAGTACAGAAAATTGTCTGGTGGATGATCTCACGAAGTGAGAACTGTGAAATAACAATGGCATCATCCTTAGGAAGCTCTGGAAGATATGAAAAGTCATCTCCGGGCTTTCCTATAATATTGAAGTTGGCCTTTTCACACTTGATAAGTGTCTTAAAATCACTGTCAGTGTTGATAATTACCATATTATCGGGAAGCTTACGAACAATTTCCGAAAATACCTTGGCATCCAAAGCTACGATACCGGGTTCCTCAATGGTTCCGTCAATCTGTGTCTCTATACCTATCTCCGTATCGTTGGCTACCAGTCTAATAACATTTTTGGAAGCATCAATAAGGATACATTCCAAAATAGTCATAGTAGTACGTGTAGGTACTGCTTTTGAAACAATGTTCACAGCTTTTGATAATTCACTTTGTGAACAGATAATCTTCATACCGGTATCTCCTTTCGGCTACGTAGATAAATAAATAATAAAATAAAAGTAGTATTAAAGGCTGTATATATGTGGAAAAGTCTGCTAAAAGGCTTTTCTTCAATGCTTTTGATAAAAGTTAAATCAGAAAGATCTGTTGGTTAGTTGTTAAAACCTGTTGCTTAATTTGGATCTATCTTCTTTTTAATGGAGTCAACCTGGCTCTTAAAGTCAGGATCCTTGTTGTATTCTTCGTTGATTTTGTTGGCACCGTGGATAATTGTGGAATGATCCCTGCCACCAAGGAAACTTCCTATGGCTTCAAGTGGAGAATCTGTCATTTCCTTGCACAGATACATGGCGATCTGTCTCGGTCTTGCAATCTGATTACTCCTGTTTTTGGAAGTCATCTGATCTATTGTCAGATTGTAGTGTTCAGCAACTACCTCTATGATGAGCTGAGGAGTGATCTCACGCGGCTTATCGGGAGAGATGATGTTTTTAAGCTCACTCTCTGCTATCTCCAGTGTGATCTCAGTCTTTTCCATCTTTGAGTAAGCGGTAAGTTTATTAAGAGCGCCCTCCAATTCACGGATATTGGTGCGGATATTATCAGCGATGTAATTAAGGATATCATCGCCGAGGTCAAGATTGTCATCCTCAACGCGCTTGCGAAGTATGGCCATTCGTGTTTCGTAATCGGGATAACCGATATCTGCCATAAGTCCCCACTCAAACCTGGATCTGATACGGTTTTCCAGAGTCTCCATATCCTTGGGAGGACGATCGGAAGTAAGGACTATCTGCTTGCCTGCATCATGAAGAGTGTTGAAAGTGTGGAAAAACTCCTCCTGTGTAGACTCGCGGCCGATGATGAACTGGATATCATCTATCATAAGTACATCCACAGAACGATACTTTTCACGGAACTTAGGCATCGTCACAGCATTGTTAGTGCTTCGGATGGACTCAATGACTTCGTTAAGAAAAACCTCTGATGTAACGTAAAGTACCTTACAATCAGGATTTTGCTGTATTATAAAGTTACCGATGGCATGCATAAGGTGAGTCTTGCCAAGTCCGGGTCCTCCGTAAATATAAAGAGGATTGTAGTGCTGTCCCGGTGACTCTGCAACAGCAAGAGCTGCAGACTGTGCAAAACGGTTATTGCTGCCAACGACAAAAGTCTCAAATGTATACTTTTCATTGAGATTGGATTTTGAATAGTTAGGGCTTTTGATGGCAGGAGCAGGTGATCCCTGTGAACCGCCGGGCGCCAGTACGAAATCTATAGTATAGTCATTACCCGTCATCTCTGCGATCTTAACCCTGAGAGGGGATGCAAATTTCCTTGAAATATAGTCTATGCCCATCTGATCCATACCGTCAGGCAGGGAAATGATAAGTTTGTCATCCTCTATAGACTTGATGGTAAGGGGCCTAAGCCAGGTTTCAAAGGAGACGTTGTGAATATTGTACTCCTCTTTTACTGAAAGCAGGATATCTTCCCACATATTTTGAAGCTGTTCCAAATCTATTCCTCGCTTTATAATTATAATAGGAAGAAACTCCTAAATAAATACAAAAATGCACACCCACTATTGTACTCGAAAACACCCTAAACTTCAAGCAAATATGGGTCCGTCTTTAACAACTTTATTAACAAAATGTAATAAATTATCAACAGAGTTATCCACGGATTGTGGAAAGAAAGGGTTTACAAAGATATAAGGGTATTTTTTCCTTGACTTTTAGAGGATTTGTGGTAGAATGTTCAATGGCGTTCGCTCTAAATAGACGTAACAATTATGTCACAGGCGAAGGAAATTTTTGAAGAAGGAGGTATGAGCCATGAAGATGACATTTCAGCCGAAGAAGCGCCAGCGTGCTAAGGTTCACGGATTTCGTTCAAGAATGAGCTCTCAGGGTGGCCGTAAGGTTATCGCAGCCCGCAGAGCAAAGGGAAGAAAGAGATTATCCGCATAGATCATATATTAGAGCCACCATCATAGACAGATGTGGCTCTTTACTATATGATGCAGGTTTTTTTCTATGAAATTCAGTGAATCACTCAAAAAGAATGACGATTTTCGTCATGTCTACAAAAAAGCCAACCGCAAGGCATCTAGCCATCTTGTGCTTTATGCTATTCCAAATGGGATGGAGTCTAACAGACTGGGCATATCTGTCAGTAAAAAGGTTGGCAACAGCGTAGTTAGACATCATTTGACGCGACTGATAAGAGAAGCTTACAGACTACATGAAGACAGTTTCTGCATTGGGCAGGATCTGGTAGTCGTTGCAAGAGAAGGTTCTTCCCACATTTCATATGCCGAAGTGGAAAGTGAACTCATGAAACTTGCAGGTCTTCTGAAACTAACATCGAACAATGGTTAAGAGATTTCTTATTTTTTTAATAAAGACATACAGGAAGTATTTTTCTCCATTAAAGCGAACTTGCTGCCCTTATTATCCCACCTGTTCATGCTACGGCCTTGAGGCTGTGGAAAAGTATGGTGCGCTCAAGGGCGGCTCTCTTGCGTTGTGGAGAATTATAAGGTGTAATCCTTTTTCCAAGGGTGGCTACGATCCTGTACCTTAACCGGCACTATGTATTAGGAGGTTTAGATTGTATCCGGTATTTCTTACAGCATACAATGGCGCCATTCTCGGACCTATAGCCAAGGCGCTGGGCTGGATCATGAACGGGATCTATTCATTCTTTGCAAATGTTTGTGGAGTTGAAAGTGTTGCACTCGTTATCTTCATTTTCACCATTTTCATTTACCTTTGCCTTTTCCCTGTAACATACAGGACTCAGAAGTTCTCGGTTCTTACACGTAAGATCGCACCTGAGACTAAGGCAATCCAGGAAAAGTACAAAGGTAAAAGAGATCAGGCTTCCATGACAGCGATGAATGAGGAGACCCAGGCCGTTTATGACAAGTACGGCATTTCTCCCATGGGCAGCTGTGTTTACATGATCATTCAGATGCCTATTCTTCTTGCACTTTATCGTGTATTTTTCAACATTCCCGCATATCTTTCTTCAGTAAAAGGTGTTTTTTCAAACCTTGTTGACGGTATCGTTGCTACAGACGGATATGCAAAAACAATGCAGGCTGTTTATGACCAGGCCGGTCTTAACACAGTAAAGGTTGATTTTACTGCAACTGATACAACTGTTGTTAAAAACTACATCACAGATGTTCTTTACAAACTTTCCGATACGGGTTGGGACAATCTGAGTGCTTCTTTCCCCGGATTGTCAGATGTGATCTCATCCACACACGGAAAACTGGAGCAGATCAACTACTTCTTGACTTTGAACATCAGTGATACGCCTATCAACCTTATCAAGACCAATTTTGCACATAATCCCGCAATCTGGGTACTTGCAGTGCTTGTTCCTATCCTTGCATATGGTTCACAGTTCCTGAACATGAAGATGACACCTGTTAATTCCACTGACCCTAACGATCAGATGGCAAAGCAGATGAGGACCATGAACATTCTCATGCCTCTTATGTCACTTTTCTTCTCAGTAACCGTTCCTGTAGGTCTTTCACTTTACTGGATCGCAGGTGCGCTTGTTCGTACCGTTCAGCAGATCTTCCTTAATCGTCATTTTGAGAACATCGATATTGATGGGATCATTGAGAAAAATAAGGAAAAGGCCAGAGCAAAGCAGGAAAAGCGCGGTATCCAGCGTGAGCGTATGCTTGAAGCAGCCAACATGAGCACCCGCAAGATCAGTATGGCAGACAAGGCTCATATCGGTGAGGAAAAAACTGCCGATCTTGATGCCAAGGAAGAGGCCAGAAATCGTGCGCCTCGTGGATCCATGTCCGCCAAGGCCAATATGGTAAAAGAATATAACGATAAAAATACCAGAAAATAGAGGGGTAAAAATGAGCAATACTATAGATTTTACAGGAAAGACAGTAGAGGATGCCATTACACAGGCTACTGTTCAGCTTGGCATCACATCTGATCAACTCCAGTATGAGATAATTGAAAAGGGAAGCGCAGGTTTCCTTGGAATCGGAAGCCATGATGCACTTATTCGTGTATATCAGTCAACTAAAAAGGCTGATGATGAAGTTTCAAAGGCAGATGAGTACGAAAGCGTACATGAGACTTCTGCTCCCGTTTCCGATGAGGTTTCTGTTGAAAAGTCAGAAAGCGTTGATGAGGCTCCCGTTGCTGAGAAGCGTGAGCGTCCTGCAAGGGAAAAGGTTCAGGGAAATCCTGAGACAGGTGCAAAGGCAGCTGAGGTTGCTAAGCAGTTCCTTACAGATATCTTTGCAACAATGGACATTTCAGTAAATATCAACAGCACTTATGAGGAAGATGACAGCACTCTTTCCATTGAGCTTTCCGGAGATGATATGGGTATCATCATTGGAAAGAGGGGTGCAACACTTGATTCTATCCAGTATCTTACAAATCTTGCAGTTAACCGTAAGGTTGATATCTACACTAGAGTCAAGGTTGATACCGAGGATTATCGTCGTCGTCGTAAGGAGACACTTGAGAACCTTGCAAAGAATACAGCTTACAAGGCAAAGAGAACAAGAAGACCTGTTGCTCTTGAGTCTATGAATCCTTATGAGCGTCGTATCATCCACTTTGCACTTCAGCATGATACGGGTGTTACAACTCATAGTGAGGGTGAGGAACCTTACAGACACGTAGTGGTAGTTCCTAAGCGTTCATGATGATTGAATGAGTGGATCTTGTTCTTGGTGACAAAAGAAAACAGATTTATTATAATAAAGACTGTGATTTTTGATCACAGTCTTTTTATTTTAACTTAATTTTAGAAGGCAATGTTTATTAACAGTAATTATTAAAAGTGGATAACTTATGAATTCAAATGACACCATCGCTGCTCTTTCCACCCCTTTATCAACCGGTGGAATAGGAGTTATAAGAATAAGTGGACAGGATGCAATTCCCGTAGTTGCGCGGATTTTCAGGGGTAAGGATGATATTTTAAAAGCAGATACTCACACTATCCACTATGGGCATATTGTGGAAGATCCATCTGTTGATAAGTTGGTGGATAACTATGTGGACGAAGTGCTGATAAGTATCATGAGAGCCCCTCGTACCTACACTCGTGAGGATGTGGTTGAGATCTCATGTCATGGTGGTATCTATATCATCAAAAAGATCCTTTCTCTCATTTTTGAACTTGGAGTTCGACCTGCTGAACCGGGTGAATTTACAAAGCGTGCTTTTTTGAATGGAAGGATAGATCTTTCAGAAGCTGAAGCGGTTATGGATCTTATTTCTTCCGAAAATGAGTCAGCTAGAAAAAATGCAATGTCTCAGCTTTCCGGTCATCTTAAAAATAAGATAGGTGATTTTCGCGAGCGTATTCTTCATGAGACAGCTTTTATAGAAGCAGCGTTGGATGATCCTGAACATTACGATCTTTCAGATTATGAGGAAACACTTCAGATAAAAATAAATGAGCTTAAAAGTGAAATGCAGCATTTGGCTGATACTTTTGATGAGGGTGTTTTCATAAAAGAGGGTATCAAGACGGCAATTGCAGGACGTCCTAATGCCGGCAAGTCATCTCTTTTGAATGCGCTTTTACAAAAGGATCGTGCAATAGTTACCGATATACCCGGAACAACCAGAGATACTATTGAGGAAAATGTAAGTCTCGGTGGTATGATTCTCAGACTGATCGATACAGCCGGACTCAGATCAACAGCTGATGAGGTTGAGCGGATAGGAGTTGAGCGCAGCCTTTCTTCAATTGATGAAGCGCAGTTGGTTTTGTATGTTATTGATACATCCGAAGAATTCACTGAAGATGATAGACAGCAGCTTCGCGATATATGCAGATCAAACGGAAAAGTGATCATACTTTTAAATAAGTCTGATCTGGGACATGAATTCGATCAATCTCTTTTATCCGAATATGAAGACATACCCATTCTTTCTGTTTCTGCCAGAGAGAGACAGGGTTTGTCTGATCTTACATCTACAATAAAGGATATGTTTTTTGGAGGAGAGCTTTCAACAGATGATGGTTTTTATCTGACAGGTGAGCGGGAGAGAAATGAACTTCTTTCTGCTGTACGTTCTCTGGATCTTGTTTTGAATTCAATTGCTACAGGAATGCCTGAAGATATTTTGACGGTTGATCTTTTAGATGCTTATGCAGCTTTGGGTCGAATCACCGGAGAAGAAATAGAGGACGATCTTGCGGACAGGATCTTTTCAGAATTTTGTATGGGTAAATAGATGAAAACCGGTAATGGGTTTACGTTACTGTTATAGTAATTTTGTTGAGGATAAATATGGAAAGAAGTTTTAAAAAACTTGTAGACGCATCAAGATCATATGGGATTGATTTGTCTCAAACCCAACTTGATCAATACTCTGTTTTTTATGATGAGATGGTTCGAGTAAACGAGTATATGAACCTGACCGGAATAACTGACTGGGATGAGGTAGTTACACTTCACTATATAGATTCAATATCATTGATCGGTTCTTTAAAAATGATCGATAAAAATCTGATAGTATCCTCCGATGGTATATCAGTTGATGACACTTCAGCTTCGGCGGATGAGCCTATGTCCGTAAGTGGTCTTCGGATTCTCGACCTTGGAACCGGAGCAGGATTTCCCGGAGTACCACTCGCTATTTGTCTTCCTGATTGTGAATTTGTGCTGGCAGATTCTCTTGGAAAAAGGATAGATTATTTGAATGAGGTAACAAAGAAAATGGGACTATCAAATGTGACCTGCATTCATTCCAGAGCAGAGGATTTGGCAAAAGATAAAGATTTTCGTGAGTCTTTTGACCTTGTCGTTTCCCGAGCAGTTGCCGATACGGTTGTTCTTTCCGAGTACTGTATTCCTTTTGTTAAAGAGGAAGGGTTTTTTGTTGCATATAAATCCGGTGAAGTTATTGATGAGATTGAAAGAGCTAAGTCCGGTATAGGACTTCTTGGAGGAGATCTGTCTGAAGTAATTAAGTTTGACCTTCCGGGTACGGATATTGCCAGATCATTTATTGTAATAAAAAAAGTGGCCTCCACTCCGGATACCTATCCCCGAAGGGCAGGTGTTCCGTCAAAGAAGCCACTATCGTAACTATTACGTCAAGCTATTGACTTGAGTTTGTTTTGGAAATGCTTAATTGGCATTTCCATATTTTTTTAGTAAGGTTTCTAAAATATCCCTCGCTCTCATAGGATCAGCAGGTAAAAAGTCCTTAGCATTCTTGATCTGTCTTAGAATATCCGGATCAATCGAATTGTCGACATTTGAGTTTTTAGGTCTTTGATCTGTCGATTGTGTGTCATCATGATTTTGAAACGACATTATTTCAGTCTCTGATGTATTTTCAGGTTCACTTTTCTCAGCCTCTGATGTTTTTCCATTCTTTTCACGATTTACTTCCTGAAGAGACCTTTCAACTTCAACTATTTCATCATCCAGTCTTTGGATCTCCTGGTCAAGTTGAGTCCTTTGAATCTGGAGCTGATCCATTTTATCATTTTGCTCGTCTATCCGATTTTGCTTTGTCCTGTCTGTTGTATGAGGAGAGAAAGCTGAAAATGGTTCCGACACATCTTCACTGATCGCCTCTATAAATTTTTCCTGTTTTCGGATCTCAATCTCTGTATTGTTGAGTTCTTCCTTAAGAGTGTCTCTTTTTTCCAGCAGTTGATCCTGATATTTTCTTAAAAATTCTGTGACCATGGTCTTTCCTTTTTAAACAAATTGTGAAGGTGGTGTATTGTTGTTCTGGTCATTTTTCTGCAAGTCTGTATTCGGACTTACAGTTGTATTATTTGTTCCATTATTAGTTCCATTATTAGCGGGTGTATTATTTGGTGTCTGATAAGGTACATTCATCATACCATGTTTTTTCGCCCACTTTTTCTGCTGACGCTTTTGATAGCCGGGTGATTTTTTTATCGCATTTCTGATAACCAAAACTATTACTACGATAACGGCGATCAGGACGATAAAAGGTAACAGGTGAATGATCAGTATGAGAAGGCCTTCCAAGAAATCTGCAAATACTGCAAGTGATTCACTGAATGCTTTTGCGATACGCTGACCAAATGTATCTGTAGGTGCGGGCTTCTCTTCAAACTTGGACACTTCCTTGATCTTGATATTGATGAAGGAGTAAGCAACATCTGTATCGATGCGATTCATTCTGGTTTTGATCTGAGCGATCTTTTCTTGAGTCTCTGTTATCTGGGCTTCAAGTTCCAGCGCATAATTTTCATCGCTAGCTGTTGAAAGTAGATCCATGTATCTGTTGTATGCAGCTTCGTAAATCTCAAGAGATGTAGTCAGGTCGGTGTACTCCTGAGATACATTTTCTACATTTGAATTACGGGATCGGACATCACCCAGGTTACCGGCGGAGTTTACAAAATCATTGTACTTGTTGGAGGGTATCCGGATGGTTGCCTCGTAGGTATTATGCTTTTCATTATTATCAACATAGTAGTAGCTGTATGAGTCATAGCTTCCACCATCTGAATATTGTTCGCTCTCTAAAAATCCATCATACTTTTGGATTAAAGCATTGAGGTCGGCAGTTGACTTTTCAAAGTCAAGAGTGTCAATGGAAAGATTGCAGGTGTAGATCAGTTTCTCTTTTGATATCTTTTTTGCTTCGACACCATCATTGGTTTCAGGCAGACTTGTGTCTGATCCTCCGGCACCTTCCGAATCATAAGCGGCTTCATCCGTATATTCTTCAGCGGCCGGCTCCTCGTAGGATGAATCATAAGATCCTGATTCAGTTGACTTACTGTAGTTTGAATCTGCTGCACCTCCGCATGCGGTCAGTCCGATGACCAATGCGGAAATAATAAGAGCGGTTGTTTTTCGTTTCATAGCTTCACTCCGTTCTATATGTAATGTATTGTTCCCCCTCGAAATCCATAATTGGATTTACTATATGATTTATTATACGGTTCTTGTATGGCTCTGTCCATATGAATAAAGTTTGAAGAGGTATGAATATTTTTTGATGATCTGTTTATTGCTATATGTCTCTACGGTATGGATGGTGATCATACCGTCCTTCATTCTGGACCGTTCATCAAGTTGATTCTATGTAACTCGCATTCACGGTGTTATTATCCCACGGACCCTCGACGACTGCCATCCATGGCAGTTGTCTTCGTGACCTCGGCGTCCATGCCTCGGTCTCCTAGAATTCTAGCTCATTACATGAATCAACTAGATTCACTTTAAGAATGTGCGGACGGTATG
>JAEELH010000047.1 GCA_016288825.1 Lachnospiraceae bacterium
CCTGTCATAGCGATTATGGCTGCAGCAGCAGACGGCATTACCACTATAAAGGATGCTTCCGAACTGAGAGTAAAGGAATCTGACCGTATTGCCTCTGTTTGTGACAATCTACGTCTGATGGGCGGCGATGTAAGCCCCACTTCCGACGGCATGATCATCAGAGGCGGTAAACCTTTGCACGGATGTACCATTAAAACTGCCGCAGATCACAGGATCGCCATGGCATTTACCGTTGCAAGTCTGATATCAGACTCATCTGTTTTCCTGGATGACCCTGACTGTGTATCTATCTCCTACCCTGGATTCTACGATACCATGGCAGCTATTACCGAAAAAATAGGATAACAAAAAAGAAGAAAAAGTAAGAGAAGGTACAAAAAGAATAAGTAGAAATCATATGAAAAGCATCAGAAATCAGTATCATCACTGAAATCTGATGCTTATTTAGCGTCGGAAAAATGAAAGCACTCTACCATATAAACGGTATCACTTTTCTCCTTACTTTTTTCTTGTATTCCGAATATCCCGCAAGGCCCTCTTCAAGTACCCTTTCTTCATTTTCTATCCTCATTGCGATAATAGGAATATAGGCCAGCATTATAACAAACGAGATCACAGATCCCAGAACGAGAGGCATTGACAGAAATAAAAGCAGCGTAGTCATATACATGGGATGGCGGACAACGCCATAGAGCCCAGTGTCTATCACTTTCTGGCCCTGCTGTACTTCTACTGTACGTGAAAGATATACATTTTCCCGTAACACTTCAGCATAAAGCGCATATGCCGCCAGAAAGACTACCGCACCCCCATATGAAACCCCTACAGGAAGCACTATCCATCCAAAGCGGAAATTGAGTCCGGCTGCAACAAACGCCCCAAGAAACATAATACCGCTAAGTAATATCACTATCCTTTGTTCCTTTTCTTCCTCTTTTACGTTAAGACGCTTTTGCAAGAGTTCCGGATTTATTTTCATCAAAATAAGTCCCGCAACAAACATCGGTATAAAAAGGATCCCTATCAAAAGCCAGCCTTGCCAGTATGCGAAGGACCATGCCGGAAGAAATAAAAGTACCCCCACCAGAACAAGTCCGCTTATGAACTTTATGATCGCCTGCCCAAACAACTTTACATCCATATAAAATCTCCTCCTATTTGGCCAGGGAATTCACTCATGGCTCTGTAATACCTCCACTCGAAACTTCTCATCCAATATCAAGTTCTATGGGTTTATCTATCTCTTCTCCGACATACTTGCCGTTCTTTTTCCTTTGTTTTACGCACTCGGTCAAAAGATACTCGATCTGTCCGTTGACGGAACGGAAATCGTCTTCTGCCCATTCGGCCAGGGCATTATATAAAGCTGCCGAAAGCCGAAGCGGTACCTGTTTCTTTTCTGCCATTAATACAGGCTGCCCGAATTAACGACGGGCTGCGCATCATGATTACCGCAGAGAACAACCAGTAGATTTGAAACCATTGCCGCCTTACGTTCCTCATCCAACTCTACAGTCTTCTTTTCATTAAGTCTCTCAAGTGCAAGCTCTACCATGCCTACAGCACCGTCAACAATAAGCTTTCTGGCATCTACTACTGCAGCTGCCTGCTGACGCTGAAGCATAGCTGCCGCGATCTCTGGCGCATATGCAAGATAGGTGATCCTTGCATCTACGATCTCAAGTCCGGCTTCGGACACCTTGCTCTGGATCTCGTCCTTGATTCGCTTTGCAACAAGCTCTGTTGAACCTCTGAGGCTACCGTCATCTGCTTCGCCGTCGCCGGTTGTATCAACATTGTCGGTAACATCATAAGGATAAACCTTAACAACGTTACGAACTGCGGTATCGCACTGAAGTGAAAGGTATTCTTTGAAGTTGTCTACATTAAATACTGCCTTTGCGGTATCGTTAACTCTCCACATAACCGCTACTGCTACCTCTACGGGGTTTCCGAGAACGTCATTGACCTTCTGCTTGCTGTTGGAAAGGGTCATAACCTTAAGAGAAATCTTCTTGTTGAAAGACTCTACTGAAGCAGACGTACCTGTTCCCTCGATGACAATCCCTCCCGGTTGCTTTTTATTTACTACATCACCGCTCTGTCCGAGGTGTGTGCCTGCAGCAGGGTTAAATGCCGTACAAAAAGGATTTACATAGAAGAATCCGTCTCCTTTAAGTGTGCCTTTGTACTTACCAAAAAGCGTAATAACCAGTGCCTCATTGGGCTTAAGTACCTTAAGGCCGCACAACAGGATCCAACCAAGCGCCATCCACGCTATACAAATGACCATACCCACAAAAATTTCGTTAATCACACAGAATATGAGAACCGGTATGGATACAATATAAAGCGCGACCACCAGGAGCAAAACCAGTCCGCCTATCTTACTTCCCTGTAACTCTTTTTCTCTTATCTCTGTATTCATAGTATTCCTCCTCTACAAAAACAGTTTATATTTATCTGATATCAAAATGATATCACCATGATTTTATTTTGTCAACAATAATTGCATCAAGCCGTCTGATTCAAAACTACTGTTATTGACTTTGAACC
>JAEELH010000048.1 GCA_016288825.1 Lachnospiraceae bacterium
AGATCCTATGTCCGTAACCGGACTCAGACATATCCGTCAGGATCAGTTCATCCCCCAGGACCATAACATTGTCTATCCTTATATCTCCATGCACATACGTGTCACTCTCCGGCATGGCCTCGATAAGAGCCCTCATATCTCTCTTTTTATCAGCCGGAAGTTTGTTTCCCGCCATATTGATCCAGCCCTTATATCGCTCTTTGATATTCGGAAAAACATCCTTATCCGGCTTCAAGGAATGAAGTTCCCTGACTAGCGCTCCAAGCCTGCGAGCCAAAGGCTCGAGCTTGCTTCTGTCCTTGGAAATCACTTCTGCCATAGAATCTGCGGACTTCATGGCCTCAAAGATCACACCGTAATAATTCTGATCTCCGCACTTTACAACGTCATAAGGGATCGCTGTGGGAACCCCGAGGATCATTGCTTCCTGAGCAAGCTCTCTCTCCTTCTGGATTTCGGAAAGATCTACGGAACTTTTGTAAACCTTAACGAGCTCATCCTCAGATAGTTTGTATGATCGTCCGTTGAAGCTGACACCAAGAGGCTTCAATCGAAGGACGCTGCCTATATTGCGCATACCTCGACGAACATCTATCATCCTGGTAAATCCGGTGGTCTCAAAGATCGAGTATACCTCATTCTTTACATTGTCGATAACAAGGTTTCCTTTGAGTTTTTTATGCATCTTCAAAAAAACTCTGAGTCCGGCACTGGAAATGTATTCAATTCCCGAAGCGTCAAATTCAACCGACAATCCCGGGTGCATATCAAGCTGCGCCATAAGCCCGGCTTCAAACAAAGTCGCATTGTTGGAGTCTATGCGCCCCGAGGCTGAAAGGACCAATACATTTTCGTCTGTAATCCTGTTGATAATATTCATGTCCAACTCACCTTTACTCAGAATCTTTTTATCTCATCATCTGCATCATCCGTGGATTCATCTATGGAAACGATCTCCACATCATAGGAATAGTCGTCGTTGACCTTGACTGTTGCCGTATCTCCAACGCTTTTGCCAAGCAGGGCCTTGCCAAGAGGCGATTCTATGCTGATACGGTTCTTAAGCGAATTGCCGCGGATCGAAGTCACGATCTTGTAGGTCTCCGTCTCGTCATCCTCCGGGATATAGATCGTCACGGTATTGTTCATGCCTACAGTTCCGGAATCGGACTCATCGGAAACGATCTCCGCTCTTTTTATCATATTCTCAAGATATCTGATACGGCTCTCGTTCTGATTTTTCTCCCGCTTAGCTGCATGGTATTCAAAGTTCTCCGACAGATCACCGTGGGCCCTGGCCTCCTTGAGCGCTGCTATAAGCTCCGGTCTGACACGTAGCTTACGGTCCTTGATCTCTGCCTCTATTTTTTCAATATCCGATCTGGTTAATCTTTCTCCCATTTACTGACTCTCCAACATACTGATCTCTGCCACAGGCCGAAACCATGCGTATTTCTTTATTTGTGACGCGCTTCGATCTCCCCAAAGATGGCACGCCTTCTTTCATGTCTGTCACCAAGAGGTGTGGCACCGAAAAATGCATCAACGATGTCACATGCCAGCTCTTCACCTACAATGCGCGCGCCAAAAGCGATGATATTAGCGCCGTTGTGCTCACGGGCAAGACGGGCACTGGTGGGTTCGGATACGCAGGCTGCGATAATGCCGGGAACCTTGTTGGCAGCAATGGAAATACCAAGGCCGGTTCCGCAGATCAGAACTCCGAAATCTGCCTCGCCTGCAACAATAGCATCACCTACGCGCTCTCCCATAAGAGGGTAGTCTATCTTTTCTCCCTCTGATACTCCGAAATCTATAACCTCATGTCCCATTTCGGACAAATGTGCTGAAATAACATCCTTTAGAGCGGGACCTGCATGATCACATCCTATTATTATCTTCATAAAAACCTCTTTCCTTAATATAGTATTTTCTCGGCAAAGGGGATACGATTTAAATCCCTGCCGCGATCTTATTGAAAACAAGAGAATCGTAAGCTATATTATACACAAGATTCCCGCGTTTGGGGAGATGTTTTTAACGTATCATATCCGTTTCTCTGATCATTTGAACTTCCGGTTTGCCTTCCGATCCGTCTGTACAAACAGCGATCTGGTAACCCGGCATGGAATACTCCCAAATCTTTAGGTTTCGTCCCTCATGGCGAATACTCCTCTGCCTATAATCGATGTCGATCTCTTCCTTCCCGAAAATGGCAAGTCCGAATCCAGTCTCCTTGGAAAAAGCCTCTCGATAGGTCCAAATTCGGTAAAATTCAGCCTCTTTGTTTAGGGCACGTCTGATACGAAGCGCCTCTCTTTCAGTAAAATGACGCATCATGCCTTCTATGTTGAGATACGCTCTCTTTGTTTTTTCTACATCCACGCCAATGGGCCCGGATGCGATGCCGAGGATCACCATAGAGCCGGAATGAGAAAGATTGAAATCAAAATTCGGACATGGCGGATCCAAAAAAGGCTTTCCATGCTCTCCCTTTTTCATTTGCAGGGGCAATGCTTCACCGACCGTGGTCTTTGAGCCTCGGTCACTCGTGCCACACGGGCCCCATCCGGATGCCTCCGCCTCGCGGCGAAGCACCAGTTGCACCATGAGTTCCCGCATCAAAGCAAGGTATTTTGCCTGCTCCTGCTTTTTCCCATTGATCCTCTCAACAGACTCTGCCGGCAGCACGGAAAGATATTTCTCATACTCTCTCGGAATATTCAGTTTTTCGTAGTCTGCAACGTACAATTTCATTGTTTTAGTATACACTTTAAATAATATAAATGATATTATTATACCCGATAACCAACTATGATTATACAACACGCTAAAAAAGGACAACAACATGAAAAGAAGAGTACTTACCGCAGTTCTTTCAACGGTTCTATTATTTACAGCCTGCTCGGGTGCCGGTGATACCGGGAACATTAATTCCAAACAAGATATCAACGTTGTTGACGATAAATTCCGTACCACTTACGAAGTCTTTGTTTACAGCTTTGCAGACAGCAATGGCGATGGCATCGGTGATCTTGCCGGCCTCGACGAAAAGCTTGATTATATCAACGACGGAAAATACGGCGAAGGCGATGACCTGGAGGCCAACGAGATCTGGCTAATGCCTATTTGTCCTTCCCCTTCATATCACAAGTATGACGTGACGGACTATACCGATATAGACCCGGCTTACGGTACTATGTCGGACTTTGAAAATCTGATCTCGGACTGTCATGAGCGCGGTATCCGCGTTATCCTTGATCTTGTGATGAACCACTCATCCTCGGATCATCCCTGGTTCAAAGAAGCCGCAAAGTATATGCGCTCTTTACCGGAAAATGCCGAACCGGACGAATCCGAATGTCCCTATGTTAAGTACTACAATTTTAGCAGACTTGGCCTCAACGGATACGCCAAGCTCCCCGACAGCGAATGGTATTACGAAGCCAGATTTGTAGATACCATGCCGGATCTTAATCTTTCCAATCCGGCTGTTCGTCAGGAATTTGCTGATATTACCTCATTCTGGATGAAAAAAGGAGCAGACGGATTCCGACTTGATGCTGTTACTTCTTATTACACAGGGGATGATGAATCAAATATTGAAGTCCTGACCTGGCTTGCGGATACTGTTCATGGAGTCAACCCCGATGCCTATATTGTGGGGGAGGCCTGGACCAATTCAACGATCTACGGCAAGTATTATCAAAGCGGTGTGGACAGCTTCTTTGATTTTGACGGTGCAGATTCCGAGGGTGATATCACCTCGGTTGTAACCGGACAAAAATCCGCAAAGTCATACGGTCTCGGACTTGTTGACAGAGAAAGTCGTATTTCGGAATCATCCGCTTCCGCTATAAATGCACCATTTATCTCAAATCACGATATGGGCCGGGCAGCCGGATACTTTACGGGAGACGACGGTACCCTCACCAAGATGGCCGGCGGAGTTTATCTCATGTCCTCCGGTAATGCCTTTATCTACTACGGCGAAGAGCTTGGCATGAAGGGCTCCGGTAAGGATGAAAATAAACGCGCCCCCATGCAGTGGTCAGAAGAGTCCGATAACGGATTTATGACATACGGTCCTCCGGCGATGGAATCCGTAAAGATGAAATTTCCCGCCATGGATCAGCAGCTTGCCGATGAAAACTCTATCCTGAATTACTATCGAGAAGCCATCCGTGTCAGAAATAACTTTCCCGTCATTGCCAGAGGTCGCAGCGAGGTTGATGAGGCACTTTCAGACGACGATATCCTGGTCATGACTAAAAGCGCAGATGACTATGACGATGTAACTTTAGTATTTAACTTTTCCGACGAAGAAAAAAACATCGATATGAGCAGCAAAGATCTGACCAAGATCGTTGGATCGCTTTATGCTTCAAGCAGCGACACCGGCAAAGAGAGCGAGCAGCAAACGGTTTCCGCCCCCTCACTTAAAGGCGGCAAACTTACTATTTCACCTCATACCATACTTGTGCTAGAATAGAGTCGTTGAGATCCTTCCCGTTTCCCGGGATGACATAGTTTTGTATCCCTTACTTGTACCGGGATAAGGATCGGATAAAGATACATTTTTAAGGAGATCAGATGAAGATCAATATATACTACGGTGGCAGAGGCGTGTTGGACGATCCCACACTTGCCGTGCTTGAACAGGTAGAACAAGTTCTGGGAGAGCTTAGGGTTGAGATCGGAAGATACAATATCTACGAGTATAAAAATACCATCAGCACACTTCCCGCTACACTCAAGGGAGCTGACGGCGTTATACTTGCCACCACTGTAGAGTGGCTTGGCATTGGCGGATATATGACCCAGTTTCTGGATGCACTGTGGCTTTACGGTGACAAGGAAGAGTTGTCATCAGTATACATGCAGCCCATTGTTATCTCTACAACCTACGGTGAGCGTGAGGCAGTCCTTACCTTGGAAAACGCATGGGAGATCCTGGGCGGCCAGATCTGCGACGGTCTTTGCGGTTATGCCGAGACTTTTTCAGAGTATCGAACTTCACCGGCCATTGCCAAAACCGTAGAGAAAAAAGTGGAGAACTTTTACCGCACCATTTCTCATAAGACAGAGGGACTTCCCACCAGCAATCAGGCTGTGACTCGAAGCGTTCTTCGTAAGCAGACCATGGACCTGACTCCCCAGGAGAGTGAGCAGCTTTCCGCATATGCAGCCAACGACACCTATGTCGCTCAGCAAAAGCAAGACATTATGGAACTTTCCAGCCTTTATCGTAGTTCCATGGGGCAGGATCAACAGGACATAAAAAGCGACTATATCAATATAATCCGTGCACGGTTTCGTCCGATTTCGGACTTTTCCGCAACCTATGTATTCTTAATGGACGAGGACAGTGATCCCCTTGTCATCTCGGTCAACGGAGACAGCATCGATGCTTCTTACAGGGCATATAACGGCGGAGATGTGGTCCTTAAGATCACAGATCAGGACATGAATGAGATCACCAGCGGCAGGATGACTTTTTCCAGAGCCTTTAACTCCGGCAGCATGAGCGCCCGGGGGGATTTTAATACACTGTACAAGCTCGATGAGCTGTTTGTTTTTTGAAAGGAGACCCAAATTGAAAAAAGACGATTGCATCTTCTGTAAACTTGCCAACGGAGATATCCCCACCAACATGATCTATCAGGACGACGACTTTGCCGTTATCATGGACGCAGCACCTGTCAGCAAGGGCCATGCCCTGATCCTTCCCAGGGAGCACGCTGACAACCTGTATGAACTTCCCGATGAAACTGCTTCCAAGCTCATGCCTTTGGCCAAAAAAATAGCCTCCCGCATGAAGGAGAGACTAAACTGCGACGGACTCAATATCCTCCAGAACAACGGAGAGACTGCCGGCCAAAGTGTATTCCATTTTCACATGCATGTGATCCCTCGCTATGATGGCGCAGCGAACAACAGTGACCTACTGAAGTTCTCTTCCGCAAATCTTAGCGAAGGAGAGATTTCTGATATTTCTAGCCAACTGTCATAGCGTGGACATCAGCAGTGTAACGCGCGAGCGTGGATGGGGCGCAGAACATCCGGTGGATGTTCGCTTTGCGCCGACCGGAGTGGAACGTAGACCCCGGCCGAGGAGCAACGGCACCGCAGGCTGGGGCACAAGACGTCCAGAGGACGTCTGCACTGTGCCGACCGTAGCGGAGCGGAGACCGGTATCCACGCGGGAGCATAAGAGCTTTGTAAAACATGGTCCACGCGGTTATTACATAGTTTATTAATCTTGTAAATTCACACACTCTTCTATAAGATTAATGATAGTGGCGATGGAGTCGAGCTGCCCGCTTTGCTCCATTGCTTTTTTATACTCATCAGTATGATCCCGGACATGCTCCACAGCCTTGACCAAAGTCTCTGCAGTTACATCCTCCTCCTGGATAACATAGGAAAAACCCTGCTTTTCAAATGAAGCCGCATTAAGTATCTGGTCTCCGCGGCTGGCTCCAAGTGACAGCGGTATCAGTATGTTGGGCAGATGCAGCGCCAAAAGCTCACAGATAGCATTGGCACCCGCCCTTGAAATGATAAGATCTGCCATAGCAAAAAGATCCGGGAGTTCATCACTGATATACTCAAACTGTCTGTAGCCTTTTCGTCCCTCAAGGGAAGGATCCAGATTGCCCTTACCGCAAAGATGTACTATCTGGTAGGTCTGCTGCAGAGTATCCAGAGATTCTCTGACAGCATTATTGATAAACACGGATCCAATACTTCCGCCCATGATCATAAGAACCGGCTTATCATCGGTAAACCCGCAAAACTCCAATCCCCTTGCCTTATCGCCGTATGTAAGCTCCTCTCGGATAGGTGAACCTGTAAGGACTGCCTTGCCCTCCGGTAGATGCTCAAGAGTCTCCGGGAAATTACAGCAAAATCTGGTAGCTCCGCGAGATGCTATGCGGTTGGCAAGCCCCGGCGTCATATCCGACTCATGGATGATAACCGGTATCCTAAGGGAAGCTGCAGCCAGAACTACAGGCACGCTTACAAAACCTCCCTTTGAAAAAACAATATCCGGAGATATCTTTTTTATAAGGCGTCTTGCCTGTCCGTATCCCCTGATGACTCTCGCAGGATCTGTGAAATTCTTCCAGTCAAAATAACGTCTGAGCTTGCCGGAGGAAATACCATGATACTCGATTCCGGCTTTTTTCACCAGGTCCTTTTCGATGCCCTCATATGAGCCAATATATGTGATCTTATAACCTGCTTCTTCAAGCGCCGGAACCAGCGCAAGATTAGGGGTTACATGTCCGGCGGTGCCTCCGCCGGTAAGAATAATCTTTTTCATTTTCTTTTCCTTTACAAATATTGGGAAACGCTGATCAATTCAGTGTTTTCTTAGGTACGGGATCGGACACACCTGCTATCGCTACTTTGACCCTATATGCCACTAGTATAACCGCTTCCAAAAACCTCTTGAGTATGATCTGAGGTTCTTCCTTCCACTTGCGGACAGGCCGAACAAGTACCGATCTTACCCCTGCATTGGCCGCACCCCAAATATCGGTAAACAACTGATCTCCCACAAAGATCGTTTGCTCCGGCGTAACGCCCAGCCGCTCCATAGCCTCCTTGTATGATCTGGAAGAAGGCTTGTTTGCCAAAAAGATGTATCCATCGGCACCGGTCTCATCACAGAAAGACTTGACGCGAAGTTCTCTGTTGTTGGACAGGGCCATGGAGCGGATCCCGCACTCGCGAAGGTAGGCAAAAATCTTTTTTGCCCGTCTGTTTGCCGGGGCTCCGTGGGGTACCAGAGTATTGTCTACATCAAAGAGCAATGCCCTGTAACCTTGATCATACAAGGCTTTAAAATCTATATCGTAAATACTGTCTATATAATCGTCGGGAAATAATCTCATGAAAACTTATAAACCGTCCTTGTATAGTTATCTTCTCCCGCCCTGATAACCGGCTGCGGGAACTCGGGAACATTGATAGCGTTGGGGTAATACTGAGTCTCCAGACAAAAGGCAAAGCGTCTGCCATAAGGCTTACCGTCTTTTCCTATCTCGGAGTCATTAAGACCATTGGCCGTGTAGAGCTGCATACCGGGAAGGTCCGTGTATACATCCATTGTAACCTTGCGGTCAGGTGATACCGCACGTCCTGCATGGTAAGACTCATTACCGTGAAAATCATATTCCGGTGCGCGAAGTGACGCGTCCTTGTTCAGTACATAATTATGATCGTAACCGCCCCCAAATCTAAGCTGCTCGTCATCAGCATCTATACGCTCGCTGATAGCATGTTCCTGTCTGAAATCCAGAGGTGATCCCGTAAGATCGATGTATCTTCCATCGGGAATATTAAACTCATCAGCGTATGTGAGCCTGTCTGCGTAGATCTCAAGGAAAGTGCCCATGGCATCTCCGGCATTGTGACCCATAAGGTTGAAATAACTGTGCTGTGTCGGAGCATATGCGGTATCCTTGTCACACTTAGCGTGATAATCGATCACCAAGGCATTGTCAGAAGTCAGACTATATGTGATCCACAGATCAAGGTTTCCTGGGAAATGCTGATCGCCATCGGGAGAAAAGAGATGGAAGGTCACACTGTCATCAGACTCCTCTGTAATATCCCAAACCTGTCTGCACCAGCTATTGCCACCACTGTGAAGGCAATTTCCATTGTTGTTGGCATCAAGATGATAGGTATTGCCACCTATGGAAAACTCTGCGCCTGCAATACGATTGGCGTATCTGCCAACCGGAGCACCCAAATTGGGTCCATTGTGGAAGTACTCTTCCGGACTTCCATAACCCAACATGATATCTCTGTTGCCATCATCACATGGCACCCAAAGCTCGGTAATAGTAGCTCCGATATTGGTGAGCACCGCACTGACTCCACCCACGCTCTTGATAGTAACTCTGTACACTTCTTGTCCGTTATCGGACTTTCCCCAAATATTTCTGTCCATGTTCCCTCCTAAATTTTATCGTATGATGCTATCTTCGGACTATATGTTTTGTGAATAGACATTCTACCGTGCATGATACCCGTAGCGACCCTCGTTAAAAACCGCCGACCTACTAAACTCGCTTTGCTCGCCAAGGGTATTATACCGGAGAATGTCGTTCCCGCAAATTCCATACTAGTATAGCAGAATATTCCTAAACCGAAAAGGTCGGAGATGAAAATCATCTCCGACCTCTTCCTCCTATTACTACCCTGTCGCCTCAGGTACTACTAGGTTGGTTAATAACTATTCAGTTACTATATCTGAAACAGCGTCTGCTGTCTCAACCATTTCATCGTCTCCGTCTGTTACGGAAGACATCTGGAGAGGTACTACATCTACCTCATCATCTGTGTCGGGAGCAACTGTATGCTCTACAACTGTCTCCTCAACCGGTGCCTCAGTCTCTGTCTGAGTCTCTGTCTGAGGCTCTGCATCCTCAGGATCGTCCTTGCCACTGCTGTTCTCAGGCTTACGATCATCTATCTCATCGTCGCCCTCTACAGGCTGTGCCGGTGTCTCGGTAGTACCTGTTCCCTCAGATACTTCCTCATCCTTGCCGCTGCTGGTCTGCTTTTCAGACTCATCATAATAGCGAAGCTTTTCTTTGAAAGCTGATGCCTTAACTGTGAAAAGAAGAGTGCCTGTAGATTCGGGAGCAATCTCACCGGAATCTATAACGATAACCAGATCTCCATCCTCATTAAAGTAGAAGTTGGAATCATCTGCAACGCCCTTGAAAGTGCATTCTCTTCCGTAGAGCTTCTCCTCCTTTTCAGAGAAGAATTCCTCACCGGCCTTACGTCTTTCTGCGATCTGCTTTTCGATAGCGGAATTAAATGTGCCCTTCCACTCTACGTCATCATAGAATGCATCCTTAAGCGTCGCAACCTTGCCGGTATGCTTGTCAATATGATAGTAACGAAGTCTGGTTGCTGAATCAGCCTTGGAAATGGTGGCTGAAATCTCAAGCGTAAACCAATCCTCTGTATCAGTTACTACCCTGTAGTCAGTTGCCAGTGAAACGTAACCGCCTGTGGTTGCGTCCTTACGGTATTCCTCAAGAAGTGTCTGAATATAAGCCTGAACCTGCTCATTAACAACTGCTACGCCATCACCGGAAGTCTCCTTCTCGTCCTGCTTAGCAGGCTCCTCGGGCTTCGCGGGCTTTTTGTCAGGCTTAACATCAGGCTTTTTAACGCCTGCGCTCTGAGTGTTCGAAGGTTTCTTGTCTTTTTCCTCCTCGACAACCTCAGGAACTACTACCTCAAGATCCGTACGTGCTGTCTCCTTAGTGTAGTTGCTGATGGTAACTGCCTGGATAAGGCCGCCTAAGATGGGGATATTGCCCATAGCACTGGCAACCTCTGTGTTGGAATTGGGAAGTATAAATACGGTAACCGCAGCTGCCGCAGCCACTCCGATATTACGGATGACCTTGAAGGTCTGGTTCTTGCGGCGAGCCATGCTGGCTCTGCGTACGGTAGCATGGACTTTTTCCTCAAGCTCCGCAGGTACCTCTCTGGAAAGATACTCCTGCTTCATCTGAGCAAATATCTGCTCCCTGGACTTAACAGCCCGGGCACGGTCCATGGCCTCTCGTATACGATCTTCTAATTCAGGTGGAGGCGTGATAGACTGATATTCAGTTTTCATCTCGAGAAGTTCATCGATCCTCTTCATAATGAAAACTCCTATGGTCTAAAGTTACAACGATACTGGTGTATATTGATCAAATCTCCTCATCGGAGAGTTCAATCCTAAGTTTACGTAGAGCTCGGTAAAGGCGACTTTTGATGGTGCTGAGATTCTCATCAAGAACCTCTGCGATGGCACCAAGCTCCATATCCTCAAAGAAGCGGAGTTCAATGATCCTCCTGTCCTTTTCCTCGAGATGCTCGAGAGCCTCTCTAAGATCCAGATCTGCGAATGCAGGATCATCTGCAGCATCCTCATCGTCAAGTTCCTGCTCATAGCGATTATTTTTCCTGAGCAGTTCCTTTGCCGCATTGATAACTATACGGCCAATCCATGTATCAACATACTCGGGCTTTTTAAGCTTTTCGCAGTGATATATGGCCTTGTACGAAGCTTCCTGAACAACATCGCAGGCATCGGACTCATTGTGAACAAAGCCATATGCCATACGATAATACTTCTGATAATTTGCCAGCAAGCAATCGCTGACTATCTTTTCTCTATTATCGGTACTCAATCCAGGTCCCCTTTTGTATATTAGACGTTACTATATACTATAAAGTTTCATGAGATTAATTTTTTCTCGGGCTATTCTCAGGCTCAAAGCGTAATTACAAACGACAACGGGTTCATAAGGTAGAGGGAGTGTAAAAAGACATTGTTTTCAATAACCGCCATCATCTCCTGTCCCCTGATAGTCATAGCAAAGCATGAGATAACATCCATTATCAGCCAAATGATCAGCAATCCACTGCAAAGTCCCCATGCAGCCCCAAGAACCCTGCTGCTTCCGCCTATGAGTGGCAGATCATTGAATGCGTTGACCAGAAGTCCCAAGATCCTGGTGATCAAGAGGCTAAGGATAACTACGAGAAGGACCGCAGAACCTCTTACCATCATCTCGGCGATAGGAGTCGCTATCCGTTCTGCTACACGGTCATTGAATTCGTTGACCGCATCAACCCTGGCCTGGATCGACTCCTCGTCGTCTCCGTCAGGGATACTGATATCGTCGGAATTCAGTTCCTCATCAGAGGCTGCTATCCGCTGCTTCATAACTGTGGGAAGGAAGATCCCTATGTCCTTGAAAAGTGTGGCGATGGAATCCTCGTCGCTTACATCATAAGACTGTATCAGTCCAAGTATCTCATCCGTGGTCTCAAGGTCACTTTCATTTTGAACGATCTTGCTTTTTACATGATTGTAAATGGGATTATGATATTTTTCATATATCGGTCCGTCCATCATGGTTTTTTCGATGTACGGGATACCGGCATACATAAGTACCAAAACGAGCACCCATGAGATGAGGCCGAATACAACCCCAAGCATTCCCTTGCGGTATCCTAAAAATACACAGATCGCCAATACTGCGATCGTAAAAATGATCATAAATGATTCCATGAACCGGAGTCCCCTTATCTAAGTTTAATCCTGGAGCACTTTTTACCCTCTACGAGAACATAATCCCTAAGTCCTCCCGATGGCATTAGTGCGACAAATCCATCTGAAAACGTATGGTGAAATCTTCTGATACCGTGACCGTTGTAAAGTATCACCTGATCTCCGTTGGCGATCAGGATATCTCCGTTGGAAATATACTGCGCCTTGTTATAATCCAGCCTGACAGTCTTTTCAAATTTGACGTGGCCCTTGTGATCATACACGGTAAGAGTGTTTTTATCCTCTCCCGCCTTATTGATAACCGCAAAACCCTTGCGATTTTTAAAAACGCTGCCAATCTCTGAGCTGGCCGAAATCCTAGCGCTGCTTTCCGGCTTTTTTCCTCCGGAATAAATGATGATCTCTCTAGTCCCAAAAGCTATGGCGCTGCCGTCTGCAAAGAAACCCACCTCAGGAAAAACGCTGCCAACATAGTTAAAGGAAGCAATGATATTGTCCTTTTGAGTTGATCCCAGATCTCCGAAATCGTAAAAAGAAAGCTGGGCTGCAACGGTACCCTCGCTGACACAGATCATGGAAACAAGAAGTCTCTGTCCATCAGGAGATATCGCCAGTGAAATGGGATATCCGGTATTTTTAAGATGGACCTGGCCGCTGGCCATAAGTCCTCCGTCTGCCTGATAAACATTGATATAGCCCGTATCTCTGTCCTGCATCAGAACCGCAACAACGCCATTGTCGGAAATATCCGCCCTGACAACCGGAAGCGTAGTGCTTATGGCTCCCTGCTCCCCGGCTCTGGTCATAACCACCAGGCCGTTGCCGGTCTTGTCATAAATAAGGAGTTCTCCCTCGCTCACGACAGCAACAGGCGTCTGCATATCGTAGGTTTCCGTCCATATCAGATTGCCGTCATAATCTGACAGCGTGGCTCCGTCTCTGCTATAGGAAAGGAGAGCTCCCTCAAATTCTATGAAGCTGCCATCGCGTCCGCCAAGATCAGCAGAGGATACCACCGAAAACGAATCGTACCGGTTGAAAATACCAAAGTACACCAAGGCGGAAACAGTACCTACAAGTACCACCACCGCCAGTGTTATCCAGAGCCAGCGAACGCTGTGCACCTTTTCTGCAAATGAAATAGTTTCTTTTTCTTCCATCTATCAGTATGTAAAAACTGCAACTCCGTAAGCCGGAAGCGGATAGGAAATCGAATAAGGAAGTCCGTCGCACTCCTGCTTGACCGGTTTGTAGGAGGTCGTCCTCTTTTCTTCCGTGCCACCGAACTTTACATCCTCGCTGTTGAGGAGAAGCTTGACTGTCTTGGAAGTCGGCAGTCCAAGCCTGTAATCGTCATAGGCCATAGGGGTGAAATTGCAGACAAAAACAAGATTCTTTTTGCCTGACGAACCCTTGCGGATAAAGGAGAAGATACTCCTGTAATTGTCGTTTGCATTGATCCACTGGAATCCGTTCCAGTTGATATCGTACTCATAAAGAGCAGGATACTTCTTGTATAAATGAAGCAGTTCCTTCATCCACGCAGAAATACCTTTGTGATTGGGATTGTCAAGAAGATACCAATCCAGCTCACGCTCCTCGCTCCACTCCTGAAGCTGGGCAAAATCCTGTCCCATGAAAAGAAGCTTCTTGCCGGGATGTCCCATCATGAAAGCATATCCGGCCTTAAGGTTCTTGAACTTATCGATCTCGTAGCCGGGCATCTTATTGATCATTGAACATTTCAGATGAACTACCTCGTCATGGCTAAGTACGAGAATGTACTTCTCAAATTCATTGTAGCTCATGGCAAAGGTCATCTTGTTGTGGTTGTCCTTGCGGAAATAGGGATCCAGCTTCATGTAATCAAGGAAGTCATGCATCCAGCCCATGTTCCACTTGTAAGAGAAGTTCAGGCCGTCGTCCTCTACGCTGCCTGTAACCTTGGGCCATGCCGTAGACTCCTCAGCTATCATAACAACTCCCGGATACCTGCCGGTCATAAGGGTGTTGATATGCTTGAAGAACTCGATCGCCTCAAGGTTTTCATTGCCGCCGTACTTGTTGGCAACCCACTGGCCGTCGTCCTTGCCGTAGTCAAGATAAAGCATGGAAGCAACCGCATCCACACGGAGACCATCGATGTGATAGGTCTCAACCCAGTTGACCGCGCTTCCGATAAGGAAGTTCTTGACCTCGCTCTTACCGAAATCAAAGATCTTGGTTCCCCAGTCAGGATGCTCGCCCTTTTTCGGATCCGCATACTCAAAGAGTGC
>JAEELH010000049.1 GCA_016288825.1 Lachnospiraceae bacterium
AATCATTACAAATATAAAACAATAATAAAAGGGTAGCCATATATGGCTACCCTTTTTACTACTCTTCCTATTATTTAAATATAATTACAGTCCAAGCATCTGCTCCAATTGCTCCTTCTGCTGAACTCCTACAGCCTTCGAAACGACTTCTCCGTTTTCAAATACAACTATAGTCGGAATGGACATGATATTGAACTTCTCTGCTGTATCCGGACCCTCGTCCACATCAAGCTTTGCTACCTGAGCATCGGGATGAGCCTCAGCCAGTTCCTCGATGATAGGGCCCTGCATCTTACAGGGGCCGCACCATGTAGCCCAGAAATCAACCAGAACCTTACCTGATGCCTGCAGTACCTCGGCCTCAAAATTAGTGTCGTCAACGTGTTTTACTGCCATAACTACCTCCTGTCTTTTATACTGTTTGCTTTTCCGCGCACTATGATCGTCGCTACTTATTCCTTTTCTTTCAATTCCTTTGCAAGATTGTATACTCTGGTGGCATTTTTCTTGAGCTGATCTCTCGAGAGACTTCCGTCTATAAGACCGTCCAGGATCCTCTCAACATCTGTCTCGCATCCCGGCATAACAAGCTCACTTCCCGCTGCTGCGATAAGTTCCGCAAGGGGTGCTCTGTGAAGAGATGTCTTGTCCAAAGTACCTCCCACAACGATCCAGTCTGTCATAACAACGCCCTTGAATCCAAACTCACCGCGGAGTATGTCAAATATCAGACCACGATGCTCGCTGGTATGTACTCCATTGAGCAGGTTGTAAGAAGTCATGACTGACTTAGGCGCCGCCTCCTTAACGCAGATCTCGAATCCCTTAAGGTAGATCTCGCGAAGAGCACGTTCGGAAACGATACTGTTGTTATTGTAGCGATTGGTCTCCTGATTGTTGGCAGCGTAATGCTTGATGGTAACGCCGCAGCCCTTATGGGACTGGACGCCCTTTGTAACAGCTGCCGCCATGGTTCCGCTGATGAGCGGATCCTCTGAATAATATTCAAAGTTACGGCCGCAACGGATATCCCTGTGGATATTGAGAGCCGGTGCAAGCCACAGATCAACGCCGAACCTGACCATCTCGTCACCCACGATATCACCGCAGGTCTCAGCCAGATCAACGTCCCAGCTCTGAGCGATGGCTGTACCGATAGGGATAGACGTAGCGTACTGATGCCGGATCCTGCCGCTGTTTAAGACAGTTGTTGCCTTATCCTTCATATCAAGAGCACCTGCCGCCGGAGCGGGAAGGAACTCTGCGATACTTTCAGGAATGGTGTTGCCGATAGGCGTTGCAACCGATCCGTCCTGAACATAATCCCTGGCAAGACGAAGTCCCGCAGGGCCATCAGCCATAACAATAGAAGGAATGCCCTGCTCTTCAAGTCCGAGATAGGACTGTCCTGCTGCTCCTGCTACCGAGAAACCTGCGTTTCCGATAACCGAAGAAAGGGCTCCGCTTCCCTTGAAAGCACCAACTGCCAAATAGGCAAGACTCTCATCTGTAAGAGAATCTATGATAGGATCTATGGTCTGGCGAACCCTGTAGGTAACCTTCTCTGTAGGAATATCACCTGCTTTGATCTCAAAAACCTGAGCATCAGTAGGAACACTGACCCTGCGTTTTCTGCCGGGCTTCCAATCTGTGATGTGGGGGTTACCACAAAGGTTTTTAACCTGTCTTACCACTGCATCCGCATCAAGTCTGATGATGCCGCAAACCCCGGTATTCCGACTGTCAGTGCCGGCCCTAAGGATATAATCTCCTGCCTCCAAGATATAAGCTTCAGACTCCTGATCATAGGAAGCTAAGGACGTAAAGTCAAATCTGATACTTACATTTTCACTCTTGCCCGGCTCGATATCCCCGGTCTTAGCATAGGCTGCCAATACCTGATAAGGCTGATCCAATTTGCCATGAGGCTTTGAAACATAAAGCTGCATTACCTCCCGACCGGTAAAACGTCCGGCGTTTTTAACCGAAAGGGTAACAGCTACCTTGGTTCCCTTGACAGTAACCTTGGGATCACCGTATCTGAATTCCGTATAAGAAAGACCGTGTCCAAAGGGGAAAAGTGCCTTTTTTGAAACCGAATCGAAATACCTGTAACCAACGTAGATTCCGTCATCGTACCAGGTATCGTCGCGCTCGCCAAAGGTACCCATATCCGGATAATCCTGCCAAGCCGCCCAGGTAGTGGTCAGTTTACCTGAAGGATTCTGTGCACCAAGAAGGATGTCTGAAAAAACCACCCCGGTGCATGCCCCAAGCTGGGACAAAAGAAGGATGTTTTTAATGTCCGAAACAGGGCTCAAATCAACGGGACCGCCAACATTCAAAACGAGCATAAAGCGTCTGTAACGCTCGGAAAGCTCGCGTATATCGCGAATCTCCGTATCCGTAAGAAGGATATCTCCCTTGACAGCGTTGCGATCGGAACCCTCACCCGAATTACGGGCAAGAACGTAGATCGCAACCTCAGCATCCGAATCAAGTCCGATCTCGTACTCCGGCTCCGGCATTACGGAACCCATTGCTGCCATGCCCCCCAGAGGTCCGGCAGATCTCATACGACGCTTAACGTCGGCAACAAATTTCCTGCGTGCGCTTTTGATTATAGCGTCATAGGCATCCAGCCAAGGCGTAGTCGCGATGCTGAATCCTGCCTTTTCCAGGCCCTTTTCGATGCTGACATTGAAGCGGGTATTGACCTCTCCCGAGCCTGTACCGCCATATACGGTATGACGAGCGCCACTACCGAAAAGTGCGATCTCGCAGGGTGACTTCAACGGAAAATCGTGATTTCTTTTCAAAAATAAAGTGCAGCCCGGTGCCTGACGGCGGAGCATGCGAAGATGCTTTTTTTCGTAATCATTTAACATAGTTTTCCCCTTTTTGCTTATCAATACAGTAAGCTAAAAACACTAGGTTGAGACCCTTTGCTATGCTTAGGATGACAACGTTTTTATTAAGATGCGCTTTGATCAGCGCTTCCTTAATAGGATAGCACACATCCCATAAAAGTGAAAGAAGGATGTTTTGTGAATAAAAATAATAAATTTTACTTTATTCTTATATAAATGAATTTCATCCATGCTGTACAATGCGACTATCACCGCCTCTGCCATATTAGAGGCAAGATTCAATCACTTAGAGGAGGAAACATATGAAATTCGGTCATTTCGATGATGCGGCACGCGAGTACGTCATTACTACTCCCCGCACCCCGCTTCCCTGGATCAACTATCTGGGCTGCGAGGACTTTTTTTCACTGGTGTCCAACACCTGCGGCGGCTACAGCTTTTATAGAGATGCAAAGTTGCTCCGCATAACCAGATACCGTTACAACAACATCCCCGCTGATTCCAACGGTAAGTACTACTACATCAAGGACGGCGATACTGTTTGGAACCCCGGCTGGATGCCCACTAAGACTGAGCTGGACAGCTATGAGTGCCACCACGGCATCGGCTACAGCCGCTGGATCTCCAAGAAGAACGACCTTTCCGCAACACTTACCGCTTTTGTTCCCATCGGCGATACTTGCGAGGTCAACAGACTGGTCCTTAAGAACGAGGGCTCAGCTGCCAAGGACATCGACGTTTTCTCATATGTAGAGTTCTGTCTCTGGAATGCAATGGACGACATGACCAACTTCCAGCGCAACTTCTCTACAGGCGAGGTTGAGATCCACCGTAAGGGTTCAGAGATCTTCCACAAGACAGAGTACCGCGAGAGACGTAACCACTACGCAACATATGTAGTTAATGCAGACGTTGCCGGATATGATACAGATCAGGATACCTTCCTTGGTGCTTACGGTGAAAACAGTGCTCCTGCAGTTGTTATGGCAGGTGAGTCCAAAAACTCCGTTGCCAGCGGATGGCGTCCCATCGGATCACATCATCTCAAGGCTCACCTTGAGCCCGGCCAGGAAGTAAGCTACATTTTCGTTCTGGGATATATCGAGAATGCTCAGGACGACAAGTGGGAAGGCGCTCCCGAAGAGGGCAAGGTTAACTGGAAAAAGGCTGACGAGATGCGCGTTCGCTATGAGAGTGATGAAAAAGTTGACGCTGCTCTTAATGCTCTTAATGAGTACTGGAACGGACTTCTTTCACACTTTACAGTTAAGTCTTCCGAAGAGAAGCTGGACCGCATGGTCAACATCTGGCATCAGTATCAGTGCATGGTAACCTTTAACATGTCACGAAGCGCTTCTTATTATGAGTCCGGAATCGGACGTGGAATGGGCTTCCGTGATTCATGCCAGGATCTGTTCGGATTTGTTCATCTTATTCCTGACAGAGCACGCCAGAGGATCCTTGATATCGCTGCTACACAGTTTGAGGATGGTAGTGCATATCATCAGTATCAGCCACTTACCAAGCGCGGCAACTCCGATATCGGATCAGGATTCAACGACGATCCCCTGTGGCTCATTGCTGCTGCAGGCGCATATATCAAAGAGACCGGAGATCTTTCCATTCTTGATGAAAAGACTCCTTATGACAGCGATGAGAGCAAAGCTACCGACTTCATGGAGCATCTTCGCAGATCATTCAACTACACTGCCACACATCTGGGACCCCACGGACTTCCCCTTATCGGAAGAGCCGATTGGAATGACTGCCTGAACCTGAACTGCTTCTCTACAGAGCCCGGAGAGTCCTTCCAGACATTCGGACCCAGCGAGGGCCCCAATGCCGAGTCAGTATTTATCGCAGGAATGTTCGTTAAGTACGGCAAGGATTACGCAGCAATCTGCCGCCTCAAGGGTCTTGAGGACGAGGCTAAAAAGGTTGACGAAGAGATCGCCAAGATGGAAAAGACCGTTCTTGATACAGGTTGGGACGGCAAGTGGTTCCTCAGAGCTTATGATCACTACAAGAACAAGATCGGTTCACACGAGTGTGCCGAGGGCCAGATCTTTATCGAGCCTCAGGGCTTCTGCGTAATGGCTGAGATCGGACTTGAAGAAGGCAACTGCCTCCAGGCTATGCAGTCTGTTGAGGAGAAGCTTGATACTAAGTACGGAATCGTACTTCATCAGCCTCCTTATCTCAAGTATCACGTTGAGCTGGGTGAGATCTCATCCTACCCGCCCGGGTACAAGGAGAATGCCGGAATCTTCTGCCACAATAACCCCTGGATCTCCATTGCAGAGACCGTTGTGGGCCGCGGAAACCGCGCATGGCAGGTATACGAGAGAACATGCCCCGCTTATATTGAGGATATCTCAGAGATCCATAGGACTGAGCCCTATGTTTACTCACAGATGATCGCCGGCAAGGACGCTCCTAACTTCGGAGAGGCAAAGAACAGCTGGCTGACAGGTACAGCAGCATGGACCTTCCTCAATGTTTCCCAGTTCATCCTGGGTGTTCGTCCCGACTATGACGGACTTGTTATCGATCCCTGCATTCCTTCAAAGATGGATGGCTTTAGCGCCAAGAGAGATTTCAGAGGCACTACATATAATATTAAAGTTAAAAATGAGTCTCACGCAGAAAAAGGCGTTAAGAAGATGATCGTAGACGGCCAGGAAGTAAGCGGCAACAAGATCCCGCTTTCCGATGGCAAGAAAGAGATCAACGTAGAAGTAATAATGTAGAAATAATCCTTCCTCTATAATACATTTTTCAACCAGGAAACCCCGGCCAAGTGGCCGGGGTTTTCCTGTTAATTAATTATAACGCATTTATCACGCAATCATACAATCAACTGAAATCCATTCCTTTAATAGTTTCCATGATCTCTTTCTCAATCTTCTCCTGATTATAATAATCCGGCAGCTTACCCTTACTGTATCTCATGAAATCTGAGCCCTTCGTTAACTCTTCTAACAGTTCTGTGAAATACTGCTCCCAGCTCATATAATCTATACTGTCAGCGAATAACTCCGGATTACTTATCTTTACAACATCATTAATCGCAACAACTCCCGAACTTAATATGACCCATTCAAACGATTCGGGAAGATAGATTGCGATCTTCCTTGGTCGAAGACTTTG
>JAEELH010000050.1 GCA_016288825.1 Lachnospiraceae bacterium
CTTAAGGGAAGACTCGACCCTTTTCCAGATCTCATCGGTGGGAACGCCGATATTTTCCGGTCCGAATCCCACATCCTCCTCTACGACACTGGCTATGATCTGGTTATCAGGATTCTGAAAGACCATCCCTGCAGCCTGTCTTATGGCAAGCTCATGCTCCAGATCAGAAGTGTTCATGCCGTCAACTATCATAGCACCCTCTGCAGGATGCAAAAGGGCGTTGATATGCTTGGCCAAAGTGGATTTCCCTGATCCGTTATGTCCGAGAATTGATATAAACTGGCCCTGCTCCACGGAAAAGCTGACACCGTCCACAGCTCTCTCAATAGCTATGACATTGCCCTCTTCGTCCCGCCTGAAATACTCATGAGCCAGATCTTTTGCCTCAACGATAGCTGACATTACTTCTCATTTCTAAGCTCAGTAACAAACTCCTCTATCCTGTCCACAGCCTCCTTGAGGTCCTCAAGTGAGTATGCATAGGATATTCTAAGATGTCCCTCGCCGCTGTCTCCGAAGGCCGTGCCCGGAACTACCGCAACCTTTTTGCTTTCCAAAAGTCTGGTGGCAAACTCGTCGGAGGTAAGTCCGAATTCGGATATGCAAGGGAACATATAAAATGCACCGTAGGGTTCAAAACACTCCAGACCCATCTCTCTGAACCTATGGAGCAGATATCTGCGGCGCTCATTGTATTCTTCACGCATTGCTGCGACCTCGTCATCGCAGTCACGGACTGCAACAACTGCAGCATACTGGCTGGTAGTGGGTGCGCACATAATGGCAAACTGGTGGATCTTGAGCATCTGCTTGAGGATCCGCTCAGGCGCACAGGCATAACCAAGTCTCCAACCGGTCATGGCATATGCCTTGGAAAAACCATTGATATAAACAGTCCTTTCCTTCATTCCAGGAAGGGCTGCTATGGAATAATGATCTCTGTCATAGGTAAGCTCGGCATAGATCTCATCTGTAAGAACAAAGAGGTCGTTTTCTTTGACAACCTCTGCTATAGCCTCCAGATCCGTCCTCTCCATGATGGCTCCCGTAGGATTGTTAGGGAAAGGAAGTACCAGGATCTTGGACTTGTCGGTGATATATTCACGCAGTTCATCTGCTGTAAGTCTGAATTCGTTCTCAGCCTTGAGGGGGATAACAACCGGTGTTCCACCTGCCAGGATGGTACAAGGCAGATAGGATACGTAGCTGGGTTGGGGAATAAGAACCTCATCTCCGGGATCCAGCATTGCTCTAAGGGCAACATCAATAGCCTCGGAACCTCCGACGGTAACCATCATCTCGTTGATCGGATCATAGTCAAGTCCGAATCTGGACTCCAGATACTTTGTTATCTCTACCTTGAGCTCTTTAAGACCTGCATTGGAAGTATAGAAGGTGCGGCCCTGCTCAAGAGAATAGATAGCCTCATCCCTTATACGCCAGGGCGTGTCAAAATCCGGCTCACCTACACCGAGAGAGATGGCATCTTCCATCTCGCTTACTATATCAAAAAACTTCCGGATGCCGGAAGGCTGTATGGTCTGTATTGTTTTTGAAAGGGGTTCTCTCATAATGACACCTTAAGACGGTCATCTTTTTCGTGACCCTTAACCATTATTGTTCCGTGATCCTTATACTTTTTAAGGATGAAATTGGTCTTGGTGGAAAGGACCGAATCGATGGTGGAAAGCTTGTCGGTAACGAAACCGGACACCTCACGCAGGGTCTTTCCCTCAAGAGTAACCATAAGATCAAATCCGCCTGAAATAAGGTAAACGGACTGAACCTCCGGATAATTATATATATGGGCTGCAACCTTGTCAAAACCCATGCCTCTCTGGGGTGTGACGCGGACCTCGATCATGGCTGTAACCTTTTCGATGCCTGCCCGCTCCCAATTGATAAGGGTATGATATCCGCAGATGATGTGCTCAAGGCGCATCTCCTCAAGAGCGTTCATAACAGCAACCTCGTCCTCTCCGATGAGGATGGCAAGCTCGCTGATATCAATGCGGGAATTTTTCTCGATGTAGTTAAGGATCTTTTCTCTCATAGTTTTTTCTCCACTTTTTACGCCAGTCCACATATGATCACGCATGTAAGCATAGTTCGTCAAGATCTATAACTCACTATAAAAACATGCTCTGATCATATGCAAACAGGCTTAGAAAACTCAAAACACTATAAAACTCTGTGTATTTCGTCAGGTTCGGGAGGAGTGAGATACTTCTCTACTCCGTCGTAAAGTACAATCCGATCAGGGCCCTCGGTTGCGAGTCCGATCACGGACGCAGGAATACCGGCCTCCTCCAGGGCTCGTACCATATGACCTCCATTATCGCAGGCAATGAGCATAGATCCACTGGAGATCAGTTTGTATGGATTGATATCGAAATACTCGCAGATCTCAATGGTCTCCTGTCTCACAGGAATGGCATCCATCTCAACCCGGATGCCTACGCCTCCTGCGGCTCCCATCTCCCAAAGAGCACCAAGTATACCGCCCTCGGTCACGTCATGCATGGCACAGGCTCCCGCTGCAGCCGCTACCGCACCATCCTTTTGTACGGAAATGTACTTATCAAAATCTTTTGCCTCTGATATCAGACTTGAAGAAAACCTCTCCAGAAGTTCTGCCTCATTTTCCTTGGCAATGATGGATGTGCCCTCAAGGCCGATCCACTTGGTAACCACCAAGTCCATCCCGGGTCTGATACCTGCTGTGGTAATGAGCTTTCCACGACGGACCTTACCCACCGCTGTCACTGAAAGCACGGGGACTTTTACAACATCCGTAACCTCAGTATGACCGCCGACAACAGGTGCTCCGGCTTTTTTGCAGGCCTCATCTATCTGAAGCATGATAGCCCTGAGTTCGCTTTCCATAGTATCCGGTGGCAGAAGTGCAGTCACCATAAAACCTACAGGCTCTGCTCCGGAACTGGCCAGATCATTGATGCTGACCGTAATAGCCAGATCTCCGATATCGGACGCAGCCGCCGTAATGGGATCCGAAGAAAGGACTATATCCTCATCATCTCCGATACGAAGGACTCCGCAATCCTCGCCAACACCTGCTCCAAGGATCACCTCGGGTCTTGTCACCGAGATCTGCCTCAGAACTGCCCTCTCAAGAACTCTCTCCGGAACTTTGCCAATGCCGAGAGTTATATCTTTACTCTTCGGAGTCGTCTTCATCCTCTTCTTCGGGCTCCTCTTCCTGGGTTTCTTTGTTTTCCTTTTCTTTGTTTTCCTTTTCTTCGCGTTCCTTAACAGCGCTTGCGCTCCACTTGCTTGCAGCGGACTGGATTGTAGAAAGATCACCGGATGCAATGGCCGCCTTGATAGCAGCTACAGCATCAGCTGAGTCTGATTTCGTACCTACGCTGTATTCATTATTGGTAACGCGATATGAACTGTTGTTAAATACCTCGCGGCTTACTTCTTTGCCGTCTTCCTTAACGATCTTCCAAAGACGTGCCTTGTATCCTGTGTGAGCGCTTCCGGAAGTCTTAACAACACTTCCGATGGCTGTGCCGCCGTCTGCATGGAAGACATTTTTAGGCTCGGTCTTGGCAAGAACCTCACTCTCAAACTCTACTGTACGGTTTGCAGGACGGGTTTCCTTACCATAAATATTGAAGTAGATCTTGCCGCCATTGGTATATCCCTCAATATAAATGGGGGTATCCTGATTGTTTTTAAACTTGAAATCCTTGGAATCTCCGGCAATCGCCGCATCCTCGGAAGGCTTAACATAGGTAACGATCATGGAATGGCTGCTACGCTCCACTACCTCAAGCTCTGCGCGGATAACTGCATTGTAAAGGGTTGTGGAAACCTGGCAGATACCACCGCCGTAGGTCATAACAGTTGTACCATTTTCATAGGAAGGAGCCTGCTGATATCCGTTTTCAGCAGTCATGGGGTTAAGTGCCTTAGCAACGGAGAAGGTCTCTCCGGGATAAAGCATGGTGTCATTGATAAGTGATGCACCATTGCGAACGTTGTTGGCACGAGCTGCTGAAGAAGATGAAAAATCGGTCACATAACTGCCGAGAACGTCCTTGATGGACTTGAGATCCTCTTCATTGCCCTGAGGCTCCTCAACGATGGTCGCAAGCTCGATCTGTCCGGAACCGGACTCAAAGGATGCTGCCACATAACTCTCGATAGCTTCTACTGAAGGAGCAATGTCAACCGTGATACCCTCCTTGCCCTCGATGAAAATGAACTCACCGTTTTCTCTTTTGAGGCCATTGTCAACAGCTTCCTGAGAAAGCTCCTCTGCTTTGCTCTCAAGAAGATTCTCTGTCATAGATCTGTCGATGGTATAAACGATAGGGAAATCCTTGGTCTTGCCCTCTTTAATATCCTGTCTGTCACGGAATCTCTCAAGAAGATTGCCTGATGATCCGTATCTGATAGCCTTGTGTGCGGCCGCCTGAGCATCTGCTGAAATGCCCATGTCTCCGGCTGTAACAGTAATGCTTTTTTCTCCTGCGGTAAGGCTGATCTCTGTAGTTGAAAGAGCTGTGATGTGGTCTGCAACGGCCTCCATAGCCTGACTTTCGTCCATACCTGCTACATCAACTCCGCCTATAGTAACGTGCTCGGGTATTGTTGTATTATCTGTGCTAAGATCCGCTGCCGTAACGCCTGTCCATGTAAGAGCTCCGGCTATGAGGATCCCTCCTGCAATGATGCCAATCTTCTGAAAACTCTTCATCGTAAATGCCTTTCTGACTTCTCGTCAAAATATACTTTTTCTTCTACTTTTACGCACAACATTGTACAAAACTATATGTTGTACTTTCAATGGAAATATATACTAATTACATTGAAAAAAGGATATGCTTTTAGTATCATTATCACGACTCTGGATTTTTACAAAAAGGAGCGGCCTTAATGTTTCCCTTTTTACCGTTTTTTCTCATATTTCTGATCTGGCTGGCCTACCGGATAAAGAAAGCCACAGGCAGTCGCCAGAAAAAAATAGATGCCTTCTGGCAAAAAGAGCGGGACGCAGATCTCGTTCCTCCCAAGGATCTCGGTACGCTTTCGTACATCACCATTCCTCTTGATACATTTCCTATAGGAGAGGTTTACGATCCCGAAGTGGAGCTTATCGAGGAGGAGCTCCGTCAGCTATCTATCGGACGGATGCTGAACCTTTCGGGTATGCTTAATGCGGATATCAAGACCGAATACGGAGCGGCTAACCTTGATGCCGTAGCTGCAATGGGTGACCGTTTTGAGCGAATGACCCTGCTACTTGTGGACTATGCCAAGGCACTGCTCGAAGCCGGAAGGGTCGACGGAGCCATCACCGTTCTTGAGTACGGCCGAAGCGTCGGAAGTGATATAAGCAGCAATTACACTTTGCTGGGAGATTGTTATCATGAGACAGGCGAGGGCGAAAAACTTGCGAGTCTGATCACGGATATAGAAGGAAGCGAGTTGCCGAGGAAGCAGCATATACTTGAATATCTTCGTAGTTTAGTTTAATACGAATCCCGTATGTATTTGTCATCTTGAGCGCAAGCGAAAGATCTCATTTTGCAGTTTATTGTTTGATAAAGGAGAGATTTATGATCAACGAAATGTACAAGGCAAGACTTGGAGGAAAATCTGTTATCAGAGAGCTGAGCGAATATGCGACTGCCCGCGGCAAAGAGATAGGATATGAGAATGTCTTTGATTTTTCTCTGGGCAACCCCAGCGTTCCCTGTCACGAGGGCTATACAAAGGCCGTTATCGAAATGCATCAGAACATGGACCCCATGGCACTTCACGGCTACAGCCCTTCACTTGGTAACACCGAGGTAAGACAGATTGTTGCCGCATCCCTTTGGAGGAGATTCGGGATCCCC
>JAEELH010000051.1 GCA_016288825.1 Lachnospiraceae bacterium
CGTACAGCTAAGTATGCTGATGCAGCACCTCTTACAAAGGTTTCAAGCTTCGATTATTCATCATTTGAAGCTGCAAACAAGAAGCACTAATAAAAACTTTAACACACAAACAAAGAAGAGCCGCCCTTCGGGGCGGCCTTCTCTTTTATATAAGTTGTTTATAAATATCTCTTTTACTCACTCCCAGATCGGCGGCGACTTTCTTCATCGCTTCTTTTTTATCTATTCCCTGATCCAGATAAAGCTTCATATGCTCCTCTACACTCAATCCTTCAAAGGCAGCTTTTCTTTCCTGTTCCATTTCTTCCCTGGACTTGCCGGCAAGTACGATAACATACTCCCCTCGTGGATCGGTCTCGCTATATAGGTCCAGCGCTCCCTGAAGAGTGGTAGGGATGATCTCTTCATGAAGCTTGGTCATTTCACGGACAAGTGTGATACGTCTGTCGCCAAGTCGGTCAAGAAGAAGTTCAAGTGTTTTAACAAGATGGTGCGGCGCTTCGTAAATTACAAAGGTCCTGGTCTCATCTTTTAGCTCGCTAAGGACTCTTTCCAGTTCTTTTTTATCCTTAGGTAAAAAGCCTTCAAAAGAAAAACGTACTGTAGACAACCCGGATGTGACCAGGGCGTTGATGGCGGCGCAGGGTCCGGGGATCCCCTCAACCCGTATACTGCGATCCAGACACATGCGTACCAGCTCCCAGCCGGGATCGGAGATGCCGGGAGTACCGGCGTCGGTCACAACTGCTATGTTTTGCCCGCTCTCCAGACGCCCTATAAGGTCCTCTGCCTTGTCCAGCTTGTTGAATTCATGATAGCTGGTCATGGGTGTGTGTATATCAAAATGGTCTAAAAGATGACGGGTATTCCTTGTGTCCTCTGCGGCAACAAGATCTGCTTCCTTAAGGGTCCGCACAGCGCGGTATGTTATATCTTCAAGGTTTCCGATAGGCGTGGAAACCATATATAGTATTCCTGACATTTAAAATCTCCGGTAATTACAGTGATAGGCCTTTGCTATTCCGAATGAGGTAAAAGATCAAGACCGATATCATACAACTTGCCCTCGGTGGCGTCTCTGAGCCACTGAGCCATACTGACTTCATTTTCCACCTTGGAGAAAAACTGGGGTGTCCTTACACAGGTGTGAACGCTGCCGCCTCTTCCTATAACGGGCACCATGGGATGATCATTGATGAAAAAGTGCACGCGTCTCGGGAGATGCTGCATACGCTCTATCATGGCAGCAAGTCTCTTGGCATAGTCAGCCTGTGCGTTCTCGTCGGTGGAGAACTCTCCTGAGGTGACTTCCCGTTGATAGGCGGACAACAGGTAGTCGTGAACAGAAGAAGCGTAAAGATAGCGGCATCTTGACCCGAGCCTGGACATCATAAGGCTGGTCCAGTCATAGGTCAGATCGCTGCCGTGAGCGGCATGTACCAGATGGTCTGGAGCATGCCATATATTCTTAAGAGTGTATTCCCAACCTTCCCGTTCCAAAAGCGCGCTGTCCGACAGTACGGTAACATCATTGCAGGTAGGATACCAGGTGGTCAGGATCTCCGGAGCCAGCGCGGGTACGGCAAAGGCGCCAGCAGAATCACCTGCGATAAGTATGGTTTCGGCCTCGGGAAAAAGTTCGCGGATATGGTCCATGGCAAGGGTAAAATTGTTATACCCATTGAAATGAAGAACATCGGTCTGCCCCTCATCCGTAACAAACTCCATGGAAGAATTGCCCACATGAAGATCTGCAGTGGAGTAGGAAATAACCGCCATACTCCAACCCCTGAATGGGTTGCGCCTGTGGGTATCGGTAATGCCTACATTGATATTCATGATCTGTGTCACGGGACGCAGATTATTCCAATAATAGTGGGGCTGCCAGGTCATCTTCCGGGCACCGGTGGTGGGATAGGCGGCCATCTTGCGATTCCAGGCGATCCCGCCTCCGGAAAGGATGATACAAAGCTTCTTTTTATGTTTGTATCTGGCATAAATGTGGTAACCGGATCCGTCGCCGGACATAGCCTCCTCTATGGGTATCCGATACCAGACTCCGCCCCGCATCTTTTTTTCCAGAACAGGAGCCTCCCAGCGACTGCCTTCAAGGCCGTCTCCCAGGGAATGCTCCACCAGGTCACCGGTCATCTCCCGGAGCATATATGTAATATTGTCTGTTTGTTCTTTTATTTTAGACATAAGAACTCTCCGTGGAACTAAACATCGTCATGTCTGATTTCGGACTGTGCTCGTATCTTCCTTTTCTCCTCAGAACTGATTACGAACCTATACAGGAAGTAAGAAAGGACGCCGGCAACGATCCAGGCAATGGCATCTGCACCTGCCGCAAAAGTAAAGTTATGAAGCTCCATGGCAGTGATGGCGCAGGCCAGTCTGGCAAATAGTTCCGAGATACCAAGCATGAGTGCTGTCTTACCCCATCCGCATCCCTGCATGGTGTTGCGGTAGATAAAGATCATGGCAAGAGGGATGTAGAAAAGTGAGCACCAGATACAGTAGGTCCTTGCATAAGGCATATATACTGAGATATCCACGCCGGAATCGAAAAACAGCACGATGATATAGGGCAGCAACAAAACGGAAAGGATGCCGTTGACCACGGAGTAAATTACAGAGATCTTAAGCGCATCTCTGGTACCCTGACGGATACGATCAAGATTGCCGTAGCCGTAGTTCTGACCCACGTAGGCAGCCATGGCCTGTCCGATGGAAGGCATCCCGGCAGTCATGAGATTGGTAACCTTGGACGCTGCGGTAAAGCCTGTAACGGCAACGGAGCCGAAGCTGTTGATGGCAGCTTGCATCACCATGGTTCCCGAAGCGGTGATACCGAACTGAAGTGACATGGGAACGCCGACATTGAGCTGCTTGGCACTGTATACGGGATCCAGGCGCCAGTCGCTTCTCTTGGGCCGAAGGACGTCGACTTTTTTGTAAATATAAATAAATGAAAGAACGGCGGAGGTTCCTTGGGAAATATCCGTCGCAAGAGCAGCGCCCATAGTCCCCAGACCAAAGCTGATGATAAAGACCAGATCGAGGATGATGTTGAGCACCACGGCGATTATCAAAAAGTAGAGGGGCGTGCGACTGTTACCGATGGCACGGAGTGACGCAGCCAGCAGGTTATAAAAGACAATGGTAACGCTTCCGCCACAGATGGTAATGATGTAGGCATAGGCATCATCATAGATATCAGCCGGAGTCTGCATCACATGAAGCAGGGGATGCATTAACGAAACGGAAATAACAGTAAGGACCAGTACGCTTATGGCTGAAAGCAGGATGGCATTAACAAAAGCCCTGCGGGTTCCCTCAAGATCCGAAGCGCCGTACTTTTGGCTGATAAGCACCGTATAACCTGTAGTCAGTCCGCTGGCAAGTCCGATGAACATAAACATGATGGTTCCGGTGGAACCAACGGCAGCCAGGGCTCCGGGGCTTACAAAGTGGCCTACGATGATAGTATCTACCATATTGTACAGTTGCTGAAAAATGAAACCGAAAAAGATGGGTATAACGAACTTGATGATAAGAGTCAGCGGTTTTCCGCTGGTCATGCTTTTATCCATAAAAACCTCTGTATTCTCTGTAATCTTTTGATTTGTTAACTATAACATATGGCTGATAAATGTAAACCCACATAATCTTGTCTAATTTTAACATATACTTCAATACGTAGTATTTGCTACGCTAAAGTGGATTTTATAGAAACTCGGAAAAGGAGACTATCATGGTAATACGTATTATTCTGCTCATCTTGTTTTTTGCTGTTATGATCGGCATCGGAGTCTACACAAGACGTCATGCTGTCAGTGTCAGCGGCTTTGTTCTCGGAGGAAGGAGCGTAGGTCCCTGGCTTACAGCCTTTGCTTACGGAACCAGTTACTTTTCGGCAGTTGTATTTGTAGGTTACGCCGGCCAGTTCGGTTACAAGTACGGGATCGCATCCACCTGGGTAGGTATAGGTAATGCCCTTCTGGGATCTTTGCTGGCATGGGTAGTACTGGGAAGACGTACCCGTATCATGACCAAGCATCTTGATTCCATGACCATGCCTGACTTTTTCGGCAAGAGATATGATAGTCCGGCGCTTAGGGTCGTTGCATCTGCAATAGCCTTCATTTTCCTTATTCCTTATACTGCATCTGTTTATAACGGTCTTTCCAATCTTTTTGAGATGGCCTTTGATATTCCCTATTCAGTTTGCGTTATCGTTATGGCACTGCTCACCGGAGTATACGTTATCATCGGTGGTTATATGGCTACAGCTCTCAATGACCTTGTTCAAGGTATAATCATGCTGATCGGTATCGTTGTTGTTATCGGTGCGGTTCTTTCCGGTCATGGAGGATTCCTGGCTGCTCTTAAAGAACTTGCTCAGGTTCAGGCTCCTGAGACTGCAGATATGCCCGGAGCATTCGCATCCTTTTTCGGACCCGATCCTCTCAACCTTCTTGGAGTAGTAGTCCTTACATCTCTCGGAACCTGGGGCCTTCCTCAGATGATCCAGAAGTTCTATGCCATCAAGGATGAAAAATCTGTCCAGACCGGAACGGTCATTTCGACTATCTTTGCGGTTGTTGTTGCAGGCGGATGCTACTTCCTTGGAGGTTTCTCCAGGATTTCGGGTATCCTTCCCGAGGCAGACGGCAGCATCAAGTATGACAAGATCATCCCTACCATGCTTTCCGGACTGCCCGACATCCTCATAGGAATAGTCATCGTGCTTGTTCTTTCTGCATCAATGTCTACCCTGTCATCTTTGGTCCTTACATCCAGCTCAACTCTTACAATGGATTTCATCAAGCCCCTTTTTGCAAAAGATATGGATGATAAAAAGCAGCTTGTTTGGATGAGGATCTTTCTCGCAGGTTTCATTATCATATCCGTTGTTATCGCCATGGATCCTCCGGGCTTTATCGCACAGCTCATGGGTATTTCATGGGGAGCGCTGGCGGGAGCTTTCCTGGCACCTTTCCTTTACGGACTGTACTGGAAAAAGGTTACGTCCGCAGCAGTTTGGGCTTCATTTATAACGGGTGTAGGCATTACCGTATCAAACATGTTTTATCCCTATATCGGATCTCCGGTCAACGCCGGCGCTATCGCTATGGTTGCAGGCCTTATCGTGGTTCCCGTCGTCAGTCTGATAAGTCCGAAGATGGATTCCAAAAAAGTTGACGAGATCTTCTCCTGCATGGATGAGACCGTTGTTGTTCATCGTCGTACCGCTCTTCCGGAGCAGGATGAATCAATTTAAAGGATCGAAAAAATAGTACTTGATATTTGTTGAAAAACATGGTATCATATGCGCTTGTGGTATATAGTTCCTTGCTCTCGCACCACACTTAAGCGAGGGCCGAAGACCAAAAGGAGGTTTTTATGGTAAAGTATGAATTGGCACTGGTCGTCAATGCAAAGCTTGATGATGATGCCAGAGCTGCAGTCGTAGAAAAAGCAAAGGGTTATGTAACCCGTTACGGCGGCACTCTTACAGACACAGAGGAGTGGGGCAAGAAAAAGCTTGCTTACGAGATCCAGAAGATGGACGAGGGCTTCTATTACTTCATCCACTTCGATGCTGAGTCCGATGCACCGGCACAGATCGAGGATCACATCAGAATTATGGATAATGTCCTTCGTTTCCTCATCGTTCGTCCGGACGAGGAGCAGAGTGCCCCGAAGAAAGAGGAAAAGGCAGAGAATGAATAAAGTTATTCTTATGGGAAGACTCACCAGAGATCCCGAGGTTAGATACGGAAACAGCGGCAGCGCCATCGCCAGATTTTCAATTGCGGTAGACCGCAGGTTCAAGCGCGACGGACAGCCCACAGCTGACTTTTTTAACTGCACAGCCTTTGGTAAGACAGGTGAGTTCGTAGAGAAATATCTTAAAAAGGGAACCAAGGTCGTTTTAGACGGCGAGGTTCAGAACGATAACTACACCAACAAAGAGGGCGCTACGGTATACGGAACCCAGATCATCGTTAACACTATCGAGTTTGCCGAGAGCAAGAACGCTCAGTCAGGCGGCGGTGATTTCGGAGGAAGCGCAGCACCTGCACCCGCTGGTGATCCCGGGGATGGATTTATGCAGATCCCTGACGGATTGGATGAAGAATTACCTTTTAGTTAAGGAGGAGTGATATCATGGCTTTTGGTAGAGATAGAGAGGGCAGACGCCCTATGCGCAGACGTAAAAAAGTATGCGTTTTCTGTGGTAGCGACAGTGTGATCAGCTACAAGGATCCCGCTAAGCTTTCTAAGTATGTTTCAGAGCGCGGCAAGATCCTTCCTCGTAGGATCACAGGAACTTGCGCACGTCATCAGAGAGCACTTACATCAGCTATCAAGCGTGCACGTCATATGGCGATCATGCCTTACGTAGCAGACTAAGGAAACACTGATTATTTGGCTATCGCATAAGCGGTAGCCTTTTTGTCATTATAGTTCTCGCTTGGGATCAGTAATAATTGGAGGATCACTATGGAATTACTGCATGATGTACATATCGAAGAGATTACAGCAAGGAAAAAGCAGTCTATGTCATCAGTACTTTTTGTTGTTGCCCTTGTGATGGCGGTTGTCTCCGGATTTTTTGCTTTTCTTTTTCCGCCCTTTTTCATAACCTGTATTGCTTTCGGTATACTTGCATGGTACATAAAAAGCCATTCGGTTATTGAATTTGAGTCGGATTTCACCAATGACAGTCTGGATGTGGACGTTATCTACAATCAGGCAAAAAGAAAAAATCTGGTTTCCGTTGATATGGAGGATGTTATCGTTGTAGCGCCTTCCAAAACGGATCCTGTTAAGCCCTACATCGGCAAGAGTATGAAGACCTGGGATTGTACCAGCCACGAGGATGGCGTCAAATACTATTGCATGATCTTCAAAAACAAGAAAAAGGACCGCGAGGAAAAGCTTTTATTTGAGCCCAGCGAGGAACTTCTGGATATGATGAGACGTAAGCACCCCAGAGAGATACATAAGGAGGCGTAAGGTCTCTTATACAATATATGGTAGGGTGTTAAAAGTTATTTTTGGTACAGAAACCAATATATAGTAGTTGCACAAAAAACGAGCCATATCGGCCCGTTTTTTGTTTATTTTATTGCATTAAAAAATCATGTTTGGTATACTGAACTAGATATCTTTATTTATATCTTTATTCTAGTTAGTGAGGTGACCGGAATGAGTAAAGAAATGATCGCTATGCTACTGGCCGGAGGTCAGGGCAGCCGTCTGGGAGTCCTTACCTCAGACATGGCTAAGCCGGCAGTTGCGTTCGGGGGGAAGTATCGTATCATAGATTTCCCACTAAGTAACTGTATCAACTCAGGGATAGATACGGTAGGTGTCCTTACCCAGTATCAGCCTCTGGCACTCAATTCTCACATAGGTATCGGAACACCGTGGGATCTCGACCGCAATAATGGCGGCGTCACGGTTCTCCCCCCTTACGAGAGAAGTGATAATTCAGAGTGGTATACAGGTACGGCTAATGCCATATTCCAGAACCTGAATTACATGGAAGGATACGATCCCGAGTACGTCCTCATCCTAGGTGGTGATCACATCTACAAGATGGACTATGAGGCGATGCTTGATTTCCATAAGCAGAATCAGTCAGATGCAACACTTGCAGTATTCCCGGTACCCTGGGAGGAGGCAAGCCGCTTCGGAGTAGTTATTGCAGATGACAACAAAAAGATCCAGGAGTTCGAGGAGAAGCCTGAGAATCCCAGAAGCAATCTTGCATCCATGGGAATCTATATCTTCACTTGGAAGGTACTCAAGGAAGCACTTATAGCTCTTAAGGATCAGAGCAATTGTGATTTTGGAAAGCACATCATCCCTTACCTGCACAAGCAGGGCAAGCGGATCTTTGCATACGAGTTCAATGGCTATTGGAAGGATGTAGGAACTTTAGGCTCTTACTGGGAGTCCAATATGGAGCTTATCGATCTTATTCCGGAATTCAACCTTTACGAGGAGTTCTGGAAGATCTACACCAAGCAGGATCGTATTGAGCCTCAGTTCATAGGAGCCAATGCCAGCGTATCCAGAGCTATCATAGGTGCCGGAGATTCCATTGAGGGAGAGGTATCCGGTTCCGTACTTGGTGCAGGTGTCGTGGTTGAAGAGGGAGCCGTAGTCAAGGATTCCATCATTATGATGAACACCACGATCCATAAGGGCGCCTACATTGAAAAGGCAGTCATTGCCGAGGATTGTGAGATCGGTGCTGATACCAGGATCGGTGTAGGAGAATCAGCAGAGAGCAAGCTTAATGCCAGCGTTTATGCGTTTGACCTTGCTGTAGTCGGGCAGGGTACAGTGATCCCGGATGGAGTCACCATTGGCAAGAATACAGCCATCAGGGGTGTTACCGTCATTGAGGATTATCCTGATAAGCAACTTGAAAGTGGAGGCTACATTATTAAGGCAGGTGATGGAGCATGAAAGCAATAGGTATCATTTTAGCTGGAGGCAACTCCAGCCGCATGAAAAGGCTCTCAGATAAGCGTGCGATTTCGGCTATGCCCGTAGGTTGCAGCTATCGCAGTATAGATTTTACACTGAGCAACATGACAAACTCCCACGTTCAGACGGTGGCTGTTTTGTCCCAGTACAATGCCCGCTCGCTCAATGAGCATCTGAATTCTTCCAAGTGGTGGAATTTCGGACGTAAGCAGGGAGGACTTTTCCTTTTCACTCCCACGGTTACGGCGGACAACAGTTGGTGGTACAGAGGTACGGCAGACGCCATGTGGCAGAATATCGACTTCCTCAAGAGAAGTCATGAGCCGTACGTGATCATTTCCAGCGGTGATTGTGTTTATAAGATGGACTTCAATCCCGTTTTGGATTACCACATTTCCAAGCAGGCTGATATCACAGTGGTTTGTGCTAAGGCTCCCGAGGGAGACGACATCGGACGCTTCGGTACAGTCAAGATCGAACCGGACGGTCTGATCTCAGAATTTGAGGAAAAGCCTATGATGGCACATTCCAATATAGTTTCCACCGGAGTATATATCATCCGCAGACGCAAGCTTATCGAACTGCTGGAGCAGTGTATTTCCGAAAGCAGATACAACTTCGTTACTGATATCCTGATCAGATATCTGGGAATGAAAAAAGTATACGGTTATATGCTGGAGACCTATTGGTCCAATATAGCGTCAGTTGAGTCTTACTACCGTACCAACATGGATTTCCTTAAGCCGGAGGTTCGGAACTTCTTCTTTAACTCAGAACCTAAGATCTATTCCAAGGCACAGGATCTTCCGCCTGCAAAGTTCAATGTGGGCTCTGATGTCCGGAATTCACTTATCGGCAGTGGAAGTATTATCAACAGTAAGGTAGAAAACTCTGTTATCTTCAAGAAAGTCTTTGTGGGTAACAATAGCGTGATACGCAATTCCATCATCATGAACGGGGCTTACATAGGGGATAATGTTCACGTTGAGAATTGCATTGTGGAAAGCAATGAAACTCTTTTATCCGATACCAATTACATTGGGGAAGGCGAGATCAAGATAATAACAGAGAAAAATAATAACAGATATGGTGTGTAGCGAAGGTGAATGTTCACACTGGGTTTTATGAAAGTGAGGGTAATTTATGAACATCACAGATATCCGTATTCGCAGGATCGAAAAAGAAGGCAAGATGAAGGCAGTTGTATCAGTTACTTTCGATGATGAGTTCGTGGTACACGACATCAAGATCATCGACGGTGACAAGGGGCTCTTCATAGCAATGCCTTCCCGTAAGGCTACAGATGGTGAGTACAAGGACATTGCACATCCCATCAAGTCCTCTATCAGAGAGGAACTCCAGACCAAGATCCTTTCTAAGTACGAAGAGGAGTTAGCGGCTGCATCGGCAGCTCCTGCAGCGGAGGCACTGGCTTGATCATATCGACTTTCATAGATTACTTGCAGAATTAGTTATCAAGCGTTTTTAATCAATTATAAATGGGGGGGACTGCAGACCGCAGTTCCCTCTTTATTTAGAGGATATAGTATGTTTCTAATAGCGGGACTCGGTAATCCCACAATGCAATACAAAAACACAAGACATAATGCCGGATTTTCAGCCTTGGACAATATAGCTTCAGAGCACGGTATCAGGGTAAAAAAGGTTGAGTCCGGAGCACTTACCGGAACCGGAGTTATTTCCGGTCAAAAGGTTCTTTTGGTAAAACCTCAGACATATATGAATGAAAGCGGAAGGGCCATAGGAGCCTTGGCGTCCTACTATAAGTTGGATCCGGTTTCGGACATTATCATACTTTATGATGACATCAGTCTTCCACCCGGTATGATACGGGTCAGAAAGCAGGGCTCGGCGGGAGGACATAATGGGATAAAAAGCATTATCTCTCATCTCGGAACTCAGGATTTTATGCGTGTACGACTGGGAGTAGGAGATATTGAGGACCACAGTGAGATGGTCAGCCATGTGCTGGGACACTTTTCAAGAGCAGAAAAAAAGCTGATGTCCGAGGCTTATGACAAGGCGCTTGGCGCGGTGGAACTCATGGTTGCCGGAGACGTAGATACGGCCATGAACAGATATAACACAAAGGAAAGAGCATGAATCTTTTTACCAGACCTTACATGAGTTTGTCTGATATCAGACAACTTAGCGAGTCATTGCAAAAAAAGGATGCCCTGTATGAATTGACAGGAACCACGGAGTCAGCCTTGCCAGGTGTGATACATGCGCTGGGGGAGGGGATCCCATGGAAGATCCTCATATGTGAAAACGAAACTTCAGCAAGAGCACTTTATGAGGAGCTCTCTTTTTTTGAGGATAATTGTATCTATTATCCGGCCAAGGATATCCTGTTCTATCAGGCGGATATTTCCAGTAATACTCTGACCCGCGAGAGAATCTGTGCTCTTCATTCGGTTTATTCATCCGAAAGTGGACTTGTCGTTACCACCTGTGAAGCTCTTATGAACAGGATCCCCGGACCGGAGATGATGACAGAGAGTGTAATTAAGATCCGGGACGGAGAGGATCTTGATCTGTCGCTTCTGAAAAGGGATCTGCTCAAACTGGGCTACACTTTCGAGACTCAGGTAAGCGGACCGGGAGAGTTCGCATCCAGAGGAGGTATCATCGATATCTTTCCCCTTACGGAACAGGAGCCGGTGAGGATAGAACTATGGGATACCATGGTGGATTCCATCCGCACCTTTGATCCCGGTACGCAAAAGTCCACCGGGCAAAAGGATGAGGTCAGGATATATCTGGCCTTGGAATTGTCAGTTTCGGAAAAAGCAATGTCTGCAGGAACGGACAGGATGCGCCGGGAGATGGAAAAGCTTTACGAGACCTATCGCAAAGAGATGAAAACGGAGGAGGCCTTTAGGCTCAAGTCTGATATCGGACGTATTATTGAGGGACTCGAGGAGGGATATCTACCCGGAGAAGCCGAGAGCTTTATCACATATTTCTCTGAGGATACTTACAGCATCCTGGATCATCTTCCCAAAGACACGGCCGTATTTATCAACGAGCCGGCTCATATTTGTGAGCGAATGGAGACGCTGGAAAAGGTCTTTACCGAAAGCATGATAAGGCGTATTGAAAAAGGTTATGCCCTTCCGGGACAGAGCGATATGCTTTTTTCTGCTGCATCGATTGAGGGGCGTCTTGAAGGGAAGCGTGGAGTTATGCTCAGCGCCCTTGGGGCAAATCTGCCATGGAAGCCGAAGGCCCGCTATTTTGTAAGGACAGTACCGGTCAATGCATACGGCGGAAGCGTTGAACTTCTGGTCAAAGAGCTGTCTGCGTATTCAAAGCGCAAGATGAGGGTTATCCTGTGCAGCCAGTCCAGGACCAGGGCGAGGCGTTTGGCAGATGACCTTCGGGAGTTGGGGGTTCGGGCCTATTATTCAGAAAACGCAGATGCAGAATTGGCTGAGGGAGATGTTCTCCTTACTGCAGCGCCACTGCGGGCAGGATTTGAGTTGCCGGAGGGTGGTTATGTTTTTATAGCCGAGACGGATATTTTCGGGTCTCAGGTCAAAAAGAAAAAGCGCCGTAAGCGTTACGAAGGCGGAGAGAGGATAAGTTCGCTTTCGGACCTTATGACGGGAGATTATGTTGTTCATGAAAGTTATGGTCTCGGCGTCTATCAGGGAATGGAGAGGATCGAGCGAGATCATGTGGTTCGTGACTACATCAAGATAGGTTATGCCAAGGGCTCTAATCTCTATGTTCTTGCTACCCAGCTTGATGCCATCAGCAAGTACGGAGCCATGACTGACAAAAAGCCCAAGCTCAATACCCTTGGCGGAGGGGAATGGTCCAAGACCAAGCAGCGTGTTAAAGAGGCTGTGACCCAGGTGGCTCAGGATCTGGTGGAACTTTATGCCCTCCGTAAGAATTCCAATGGTTATGTCTACGGTGAGGATACTGTTTGGCAAAAGGAGTTTGAGGAGTCCTTCCCCTATGACGAGACGGATTCACAGCTCAGTGCGATCGAAGATGTCAAGGCGGATATGGAATCCACCAAGATCATGGACAGGCTTATCTGCGGAGATGTTGGCTACGGAAAGACGGAGATAGCCATAAGGGCAGCGTTTAAGGCTGTTCAGGAAAACAAGCAGGTGGTCTATCTTTGCCCGACTACCATCCTGGCACAGCAGCATTACAATACTTTTACATCGAGAATGAGGGAGTATCCCATCAATATAGGCCTTTTATCCAGGTTCCGCACGGATGCGGAAAACAAGGCTACGGTAAAGGAACTCAAGGAAGGTACACTGGATATCGTTATCGGTACCCACAGGGCTCTTTCAAAAGATGTTTCCTACAAGGATCTGGGCCTACTTATCATTGATGAGGAGCAGAGGTTCGGAGTCCGTCACAAGGAAAAGATCAAGAGTTTGAAAAAGGATGTAGATGTTTTGGCTCTGTCTGCAACGCCCATTCCCAGAACGCTCCATATGAGCCTGGTAGGGATCCGAGATATGAGTCTTTTGGAAGATGCCCCTGTTGACAGGACGCCCATCCAGACCTTTGTTTTCGAGCAGAATGAGGAAATGGTCCGTGAGGCTATAGAGCGGGAGATGGACAGAGGCGGCCAGATCTACTATGTTATCAACCGTGTCCGCCAGATCGCAGACGTGGCTGCAAAGGTTCAAGCGCTGGTGCCTGATGCCAGAGTGGCTTATGCCCATGGCCAGATGAACAAGGATCAGCTGGAACACATTATGTCCGATTTCGTAGAAAGAGAGATCGATGTGCTTGTGGCTACCACCATCATCGAGATAGGACTCGATATTTCCAATGTTAATACCATAATAATCCACGACGCGGATCAATTGGGACTGGCCCAGCTATATCAGCTCAGAGGGCGCGTGGGCAGGAGCAATCGTACTGCCTATGCCTTTCTCATGTACAAACGGGACAAGGTTCTTAAGGAGGTGGCCGAAAAAAGGCTTTCCGCCATCCGCGAGTTTACGGATCTGGGCAGTGGATTCAAGATCGCCATGAGAGATCTGTCCATCCGTGGTGCCGGAAATGTTTTGGGAGAGGCCCAGTCCGGCCACATGGAGGCGGTAGGATATGAACTATACGCCAAGCTTCTTGGAGAGGCTGTGGCCCGTGAAAAGGGAGAAGAAGTAAAGGAAAGAGTGGATACCACCGTAGATATCAAGCTCGACGCCTTTTTGCCCGAGGACTATATTCCGGATGTGGAGACCAGGCTTTCGATCTACAAGCGTATCGCTGCAATCTCATCCGATGATGAGGAACAGGAGATGCTGGACGAGCTTATCGACAGATTCGGTGATGTGAAGAAGAGCGTGATGAACCTTCTTTTTGTATCACGACTGCGAAGGAGAGCGTCAGAGGCCTATATTACTGAGGTAAGACAGGTAGATGGCAAGGTGAGTATGAAAATGGATCCTAATGCACCGGTCAATGTAAGTCTGATACCGGAGTTTGTTAGGGAGCATTCACCATATATCGAGTTTGTTGCCGATGCATCAGCTCCTGCCTTTATCTATAACTATTCCGTCAACTCCCGGGTCAAGGAAAAAGATGTGCCCGAGAAACTGATGGAACTGGTGGGGGAGTTCTCCTCTAAACTGCTGTCATTGCAGTAGTCTGGGGAGCAGAAGTTAGTACATTATCCCCTTGCAAACGCGTTGTAGATTGTGCTATACTTCATAAGTTGTGTTAGAAGCAACTATATAGATTCGTCCGGCATGACCGGAATTCAGGAGGATATTTAAAATGAAGAAGTTCACAGCAAGGCTTGGAGCAATGGCTCTTACAGGTGCCCTTCTTTTAGGTGGGTGCGGAAGCTTGAAGCCCGACCAGGCTCTTATCACAGTTGATGGTAAGGATACCATTTCAGTAGGTCTTGGAAACTTTGCAGCTCGTTACAGTCAGGCAACCATGGATACCATGTTTGGTGCATACATGGGAAGCACATACTGGACTACTGCTTCAGGTGATGATGACAAGACACCTGCCGATACTACCAAGGAGCAGACCATTGATGAGCTCAAGGAGCGTTATCTTGCCAAGGCACATGCTTCAGAGTATGGTGTAGAGCTTTCATCTGATGATCAGGCAGCTATTACAGAGGCAGCCAAGAAGTTTATCGAGTCTAACGATCAGGATGCACTTGATCAGATCGGTGCTACACAGGAGATCGTGGAGGAGTACTTAACCGGACTTACATACTATACCCGTGTTAAGGAAGCTTTCTGTGACAAGACTGAGGTTGAGGTTACAGATGAGGAGGCTATCCAGTCCAAGATCTCATACGTTAAGTTCTCTCTTGAGGGAACAGAGACCGATGAGGATGGCGAGACCGTAGACCTTACAGATGAGGAAAAGGCAGCAAAGAAGACAGCAGCAGATAATGTTGCAGCTGCATCTGATTTTGACAGTGCTGTTACATCTGAGGGCGAGACAGTTCAGACTTATTCTTACACAGCATCCATGGATCCTTCAGAGGACCAGAGCATGGGTGAGGATGTGGTAGCTGCAGCTCAGGCTCTTAAGGAGGGCGAGATCTCTCAGGTTATCGATACAGGAGATGCATACTACGTTATCCGCAAGGATGCTGACAATGATGAGGAGGCCACAACTTCCAAGCGTAATTCCCTTACCGAAGAGAAGAAGTCTGAGAAGTTTGAGGCTCAGATGGATGAGTGGAAAGAAGCTGTTAAGTGGAAGATCAATGAGTCACAGTGGAAGCTTGTAAAGTTCTACTCACGCTTCACACAAAAGGCTACAGCAACCGATGAGTCTTCTGATGAGGGCAGCGATGCAGAAGCTGAGACTGAGTCTACAGAGGATTCAGGAAATTAAACATGGTGAGCAGTTTTGGCTGGCACATAATATATAATTCCTAATGATATGTCATTCCGGGCGTAAGCGGGAATCTCTATTGAGATCTCTCGATTTCCTCGGGATGACTTAATTTTTATAACCAAGGAAATTGCTGATCCAAATGGTGGAAACCGTATGAAATACGTACTGAAGTATTTATCAGATTACAAAAAAGAAAGCATATTGGCACCTCTTTTCAAGATGCTGGAGGCAGCATTTGAACTTCTTGTTCCTCTTGTTGTGTCCGGGATCA
>JAEELH010000052.1 GCA_016288825.1 Lachnospiraceae bacterium
ATGAAAAAATTACTGTCAAATTCAGCCTTTGCTCCTTCTTCATTTCCTTCCAGAACACCTTCCCTGTATTTCCTGATATTAGACAAGGTTTTCAGTTCCAGATCGCGAACATCCATACCTGGTTTAATGGAATTAAAAAGATCACACGTCTGCTTGAGCACCTCCGTATACTTCTTTTCATTTTGCGGTTCATCTTTTATTCTTTGCAGATAGCTCGGAACTTTATCCCTTACTCTATTAATGTACTCAGGTAACTTGAACAAAACAAGCGGAGGATCACCACCTGATATCAAGCGTTCTTTCACACCTTGTTTGTTTTCATATTCCAGTTCATTTACTATATCTCGAGATGTATTCTTATAACATTCCAAGACATTTTCTTCCACGTGTCCGATTCTTGCGTGACTTGCTCCGGAAAAATAATTATTGAGATGATTCACCTCAGGATCCAACATAGTCTTATTAGCATGTACATTCATATCAAACGCATGCATGGTCCTTCTGATCAACGTAGTTTGAGCCTCCATAGCCTGCATTGCATTTTGAAGTCTAAGCTGGCACTGGGAAAAATTGAAAATGGAAGAAGGCACCTGCAACCCAAGTTCCTGGGCCTTAAGAAGAGCAATCGCAATCCTTTGGCCAGAGCAGGTAGCATCTCCCAGGCGGAAGATATTCGTTATTTCGCCCAAAAGTTCTCTATGCTTTGCCCTGAAATCATCCCGGAAATCTCCATCCAAAAGGTTGCCCAGTCCTTCTACAAATGCGGATGCATCTCCCACCGCAGCAGCAGCAGCCATAAGCGTTACATTATCCTTCTGCATTTCCGAAAGAACGGTAGCATTTCCAAAATCAATGATGGTGGCACCGTTTTCATCCATCATAATGTTACCTGCATGGAGATCTCCATGATAAAAACCTTCTCCGAAAATCCCCTCAGTTACCCACTTTTCCGAAAGCGCTGCTATATACTCCATTTGTTTCAAATGGTTTTCGTATACTTCCAACAACTTCCGACGTGCAGCTACAATCCTTTTATTTCTTTCGAAACTTTCCCGAGCCGACAACTGTTCCGGACTTTTAAATCTCGGGTTCCCATTGACCATTGAGATATCGCCATTTTCGTCTCTCTCATAGTATTCTGCCAGGATATCATCAATTTTATTCTTTATATCCTCCGGATAATGATCCAATGTTCTTCCCGGAGCCTTTTCCAGAAGCATCGAATTGACCGTGGGTTGTACCGCATCTATGAGTTTCATGGATCTTACATGATCCGGCGAACCATCCTTATGTGATGTTTTGTCATAGATCTCACCTCTGATAACATTACGTGCCTCTATGGAAAGATCCAACTCCTCTTCTATTCTGGAAAGCTGTCCCTCATAAGTAGCCTGCATTCCTCCCTTTTCATCAGCCTTAAGCGGTGGCTTGTGTTCGTTTTCCCGTTGCATTTGGTCAGTTTTGCGGGCAATACTCAGCATAACTTCCTTTTCCCGCATCATACGATTTCGGACATCCGGCTTAAGGAGTTTAACAACTACCTCCTGTCCATCCTCCGGAATCCCGGGTCCGAAGATCCTGCAAAGGAAGGTTTGACCAACAGAAGCCGCTCCCAGTGCGCGGTCCACCTTGATCTTGGTGATCCTCCCCCTGGATCGCTCTACCATACCCAGGAGCTGAGCCTCCACTATCTCCTGAGGGATAGGTGCAAGTTTGGACTTGACGTCTTCCAGAGCACCGCGTATCTCCTGAGGCATACCATCCAAAGGCAGGCCCTGAAGCATCTTCTGAAACAGAGGGCCCGCTCCCTTTAGAAGACCTCCAAGATAGTCTCCTTCCATTCTCTTGTTAATAGCCTCTATCTGCGCATTTCTTTGGGCAACCTGCTCATTGTACTGTCTGAGCTGTTCCCCGGTCAAAACTCCCGGCTGCCTTTCGATCTCCGGAGGATACTCCTCCAGAGGATGGGCATTGCGAAGAGCCGATGCGAACATTGCCCTCCTATCCATCAGTGAAACTCCGGCAAAATAATTACTGAAGGTATTCTTAATAAAGAGTCCCTGTCCGGACTCACCCTTCATGCTTGACTCCATCATTTGAGTAAGTCTCTCCGCGCCTGCCTTGATCCTTTGCTTTTTTTCCTCCTGAGTAGTAGCTAATTTTGGATCAAGAGAATCTATACTCGGTTCCTGATGCCGGTTGCCTTCATCCTGACGTTGAGAGCCAAAGATTCCCTCTACAGCTACTTCGGCGCGTGCCTGGATTCCCTTAGAACTCAGGGTGATCATTTTATCTATCTCTTCTTCACACAAAGATGCACTTTCAGTCAACTGCTCCAAAACGTAACTGTGCTTAAGTGCTAAATCCAGGACCGCCTTTGCACTTTGGGGATCAGATCGGATCTGATCAATAGGAATACGAACCAAAGACCTTATTAGTTCTGCTTCCTCTCTTGACCAACCCTCATGAGTAAGATTACTCCTGAAGAAGGAAAGTTCTGTTTCTATGTGAGCGTTTATTACATTGAAAAATCCCTTTACCAGATTGAAATATAACTCGGCCTCAACACCCATAGCCTCAAGAGGTAACTTCTTGATAACATTACGAACAATTTGAGGCATTTCATCGCTCTGATTTACAGTTACCAAAAGCCTGCTGATAAGGTCGGTATTACGAGATATCAGACCTACCATACGCTCCCCCGGTGCCTTGAGGGTTTCATCGGCTGACCATGTATCACTTGAAAAGATGAAATCCGAAAGGAAATCCTTGATCTCCTTTTCTTCACTTGTCCAGCCCCTCAGATCCTGTTCTTGCTCGGACTGCCGGCTCTGCCGGAATTCAACTTTTTGCTGAACTACCTGCTGCCCCTCTATCTGCGCCTGATGCAGTATATCAAGGGTCTCCGTTCCGTTGATATAACCCAGATCTTCATAACTGGCTGCTTGCCTAAGGGCGGTTTCCGCATCCCCGCCCTTTGCCAGATAAACAGCCAACGCCCTAAGTATTTCGGTATGAAGATTAGTAAACTCTGTTGCAGGATGACCTGTCTTCAATTCAATGAGCCGGGCACACATGGTCCGATTTCGGATAATGTCTCCCACTTTGTCAGTTGTTTGTTCTTCAAGAATATCCACGATACTATTCTTATCCATATACTCGTGGAGTTCGATCATCCGGCCCTCGATCCTGTCTTTGAGCACTCTGGCGCTTTCCTTCATAGGCAGACTGGTATCTCCTGATCTGATGATAAGGTTCCCAAGGTCATCCTGCATAAAAAGAGTCAATTCACCACCCAGGTACAGATAATCCGAGTGCAGTCCCGTTTCCGGAAAACGGGTAAGAAATCCCCTAAGACTTTCCGTTTCATTAACAACACGTTGTCTTTCGGCAGGTTTAAGCTTCTTTAAATCCGGCACCTTAAGTGCTCTTATGATCTTGGCCATGGCAGGACTAAAAGTCAGTCCCTGAGGCTTCGGAGGCTGCTGTCTTTGCTGCTCCTGAGGCTGCTCATGCTGTTGTTGCTGCTCTTCTAATTGCTGCTCCTGGATCTCATCCTGTTGCTGATCCAGTTGCTCCTCCAGATCCACCTGGGGATATTCCACTTGCGGTACCTGTATCGGTTGCTGTAATTGCTGGACCGGTTGCTGCGACTGCTGCTCCAGCAACTGATCTATAGTCTGAGCCTGGTTGAAATCAATAACCAGATTATGATCATTTGTATGATCTACGATCATAGTATGGGTTTGATGAGAACCATGTTCCGTGATAAGCTTGTGGATCTGGGTCATAAAAATGAGGTCAGTACCCTTATGTATATTTCCTTGAAAAGCTCCTCTATCAAAGAGAGCTCTGGCCTCGTTAAGACGTGCCGCCTCCCACATAAGCCTGTCCATGTTCTCTTTGACCTGTTTTCTGCGTTCTTTTCCTTTTGCAAAACGGGGCTCCTTACGGTTGCAGTAATCTCTGCAACTGCCTATGGCTCTATCATATGCGTCTCTGAGGCTATCAAGATAATCTGAAGTCAAAGAAGAGACATCCTGATTGATCAGCTCTTCAACCTTCTGGACGTCTTCCTTGACAGTTCTCATATACTTACTATCACCGACGGTCTTTTCCGCATTGATCAGCAGGTGTGCATTACCTCTGGCATAGGAATTAAGAAGCTTATTCCTCAGCGCTTCGGGAATATTAAGCTCCTTGTTCATAAATGCATCAGCTATGGCCTGCATATCCTGACGGGTAGCATCCATGGTCATGAACATGAGGTTGTTCATCTCCTGATGCTGTCTCATATTGATTGCAACTCTGTCAGTCTCGACTATCTGCTGAAGTTCGAATATCTGTCTTTGCTGCTGGATCTGCTGCATATGATCACTCATATTAAGTCCCCCTATCTCATGTCCGCTATTATCTCCGACGTCAGCTTTTGATCAAGCTGTGTCACTGCTGCCTTAAGCTCTTCAAATCTGTCGGCAACTCTCTCAGGTAATCTGTAGGCCGAAAGCTTTTCTATGGCCTCGTCTGCGCCGTCTATATCAATACTTTCCATGGCTGATGAAAGCATGGATAAAAGCACATCCAGAATCTCGTCACTTATCTCCTCTTTGTCATCTTCAGGATCATCTTCTGCGTGAAGATATTCTCTCAGCCTGTCTTTATAGCTCTTCCACTCTGCTATAAACACATCATGTAGTTTTTCTATTGTTGCAATATCTCCGTCGTACGCCGCTTTTTCCAGTACTGCCGCCATGCCGGAAAGAGGAACGATTCCCACCGATCCGGAGGTACTCTTCATCCCGTGTACCTGTATCTCATAATCTCCAAGAGTAGCCGGAATCCCCTCCCTATGCTCCTGAAGTTTTGCAGCCTGAAGATCGATCGCACTAAAGAACTCTTCCAAAATTGAATCTATAGTATTCCTATCACCCAACCGCATTGCCGCTATCTTCCAATCAATACCGAAGATAACCGGGAACTCATCTATATCCACTTCCGAAACCCCGGAATCTACCACCGAAGCATCCTCAGGGGCCGGAGCCGGTTTAATCATTTCTTTAGGTAAAAACTCCCTGATCACAGCTTCCAGTTTTTCAGAAACTACAGGCTTGGAAAGAAATCCGTCAAATCCATCTTCCAAATACTTTTCTCTGGCTCCCGCAACAGCATTGGCAGTAAGCACGATGATAGGTGTGTCGGCACAAGGACCATCCTTTTTTTCTTTTATCCTTTTCATGGCCTCAACACCGTCCATCCCCGGCATCATATGATCCATGAAGATGATGTCAAACTTTTTATGTGAAGCAAGAGCAATGGAATCAAGTCCATTTTCGGACTCCATGATATTTATCTGATTTTTTTTGAGCAGCGCTACAAAGACCTTACGGTTCATGCTGTTATCATCTACAACCAATATATTAGCATCAGGCGCCGTGAATGCCTCTGAATAGATCTTCTGATCCGAAGCCGCTTCCGCCACCTTTTTTTCAAGGTCTCCCACAGGCGTTTTATCCACTATCCGCTGATCCAGATCAAAGCTGAAAACAGAACCTTTATTGTACTCGCTCTTTACTTCCAGTGCGGAACCCATCAGATCAAGAAGACGCAGTGTTATGGGCATTCCCAGTCCTGTACCCTCGATATTTCTGTTACGTTCAAGATCTATCCTCTCAAAGCTGGCAAAAAGCTTGTCCATTTCCTCAGCCTTGATACCGATACCCGTATCCTCGACCTCGAAATGAAGTTTAATATTCTCACACGAACCTTCAAGACTGCTGACTCTGAGCCATACAGTACCGACCCGGGTATACTTTACGGCATTGGTAAGAAGATTCATCAGTATCTGCCTGATCCTGACATCATCTCCAACCAGTTTGGAAGGAAGCGTAGGCAAAACATTTACAACTAGTTCCAGATCCTTGTCCTCCGCCCTGAAACGGATCATGTTGACCACATCATTTATCATACTGGACAATTCATACTCTACAGGAACTATCTCCATCTTTCCGGATTCAATCTTGCTAAGATCAAGGATGTCGTTGATCAGAGACAAGAGCGTACGTCCTGCAGACCGGATATCTGCGGCATACTCTCTGATCTTAGTCTCCCTACTTTCCCGGAGGATCATCTCATCCATACCAAG
>JAEELH010000053.1 GCA_016288825.1 Lachnospiraceae bacterium
GCATCGGCGGTGGAGGCTGAAATTGAAAGACAGACAAAGGGAGGCTTTCTTACGGATGATCAGGCAAGTCTGTTGCTTATACCGGCCCTGAAAAGATTTTTGTCATCTGAAATGGCAGCCCGTATGAAAGCCGCATTATCGGCCGGGAGGCTATACAGGGAAAAGGCCTTTGTGATGGGTGATAAGCCTGCGGTATTCTTTTCCGATATGATAGCGGATGAGGATGTTTTTTCGGAAGAGGATCCATTGATCCTTATCCAGGGGATCATCGATGCATACTTTATCGAGGACGAGAAACTATATGTACTTGACTATAAGACTGACAAGGTGTCTAATGAAAATGAACTTTTAAAAAAGTATCAAAAACAGATGAGGCTGTACGGTCTTGCCCTGAGCAGGATGTGGGGGCTTGATATCGGAGGTCTTTACATGTATTCATTTGCACTTGAAAAACTTGTAAGCGTAAAGGAGCAAAGTGATGGAAGGATTTGATCAGGCAGTTATAAATGCGTTTCTTAAGAACCAGAGGCAGCTTTTCCCCGAGGATGTTGCATCCACCGAGGAAGAGGCGGAATTCTTTTTGGAGGATGTCTGTGCCATTGTCTGTGATGACAGGACTGAGGCACTGGAATATATGAAGGATAATCTGGATGTCAGTGAGATGTCCGATGATGAGATCCTCGGATGCGAAGAAGTATTCGTAGTTGGCGACGGACGTTATCTCATAGTGGAGGGTTAGGAAGTGAAAAGGAAGAGTGCGATCACACTTTTGCTTTCCGCAGTTATGCTTATTTCCGGCTGCAGTTTTCAGGGGAAGCAGGTTTATTTTACTGTGGGAGACGGACCGGATACTGTCTTTCGTATCGATGATCTTAAGTGTAAGGAAGAGGAAGCCAAAGTATATCTTGCAAATACCTATAATCTTTACGGTAGCCTGAATGACGGTGTGCTATGGGATATGGATATCACAACTGACCGGATACTTACCAATGTCAAGGATCTGGCCCTGGAGAATCTGTCCATGGTATATGCAATGAATGTCTATGCCGAGGACGAACAGATCACTCTTTCGGAAAAGGAGGAGGCTGCAGCGGAGAGACTGGCGGGAGAGTATTATAGTACGCTTTCGGACAAGGATAAAGAATACCTGGGAGTTAACGAAGAAAAGCTCAAGGGAATGTATCAGAGATATCTTCTGGCCAAGAAGGTATACGACAAGGTAATAAGCGCTGTGGATGATGAGGTGTCTGAGGACGAAGCCAGGATCATGCGCGGGTATGTGATATTCTGTTCCGAACAAAAGGGAGCCAAGGCAGCCCTGAAGGAGATCCGGAACGGAGAGGACGTTGCATCCGTTTGCCGAAGTCGAAGTGAGAAGGATACGGAAGAGGTCACCTTCGGAAGAGGAACCTACGACAGTGCAGTGGAAGCAGTAGCTTTTGATCTGGATAACGATCAGTATTCGGAGGTTATTGAAGCCGCAGGAGGTTACTATGTGGTCTACTGTGTTGAGAAGTATGACAAGGAACTTTCGGAGGAGAATAAACTCAGCATTATCACTACCAGAAAGGAAAGTATGATATCGGACATAATTAATACACAGACTTCTGAGTCCTATTCCGGACTTAATGAATCTAAGTGGAATGAGATGAGTCCGAAACCGGATGATGGAGTAACGACAGATCAGTTTTTTGAACTGGCTGAAGGTATGTAGTGAAAAATATACAAAAAAGAACAATCATCACTTTTGTTTTTAATAAAGATATTATATTTTAATATTACATTATTTTTAGTATAATCGTCATCGTTAATAAAATTTGTTTTACTCACTTTTCAATGTGGGGAGAGGAGATTACGATGGCAGAGAAGAAAACTACCAAGACCGAGGCAGCTGACATCAAGGCAACTGTTAAGGATATCCTTAATGCCGGCAAGGAAGAGGAGACTGTAAAGAAGGCTCCCGCTGCTAAGAAGGCACCTGCTGCTAAGAAGGCACCTGCTAAGACAACTACAGCTGCTAAGAAGCCCGCAACCAAGGCTGCTACAAAGACAGCTACCAAGGACGTAACACCTAAGGCTGTTGTTCAGCTCTGGGGACAGGAGTTCGATGTTGCTGATGTTATTGCTAAGGCTGAGAAGGCTTACAGCAAGAAAAAGCACGTTAAGGAAGTTTACATCAAGCCTGAAGAGGGTAAGGCATACTATGTTGCTGATGATGACAGCGGCAGCGTAGATCTTTGGTAAGATTTTTGTAATTTGCTCAAGCGATATATGACCACACCGTAAGGTGTGGTCTTTTTTTTGTATCTGATATGTATTATAATTAGTAGGAACTATTCGCAGTCACATTGATCATAATTTGCAAATATTATTCAGAAAGAGAATAGCTTTGAAATCTATCAGAACCAAAATCGCAAATGTGCTTTTTGCATCCATAATCTTCACCGTTATCATCATACTGATCGTTACCCTGATCGGTATGAACGTTCTGAGTGATCATGACTCCGATCAGATACTTACCCACATTGGAAATGAATACAAAGCCCAGCTTACCGATTCCCTGAACAGTGTTGAAAGCTCTGTGGAAAGTATTTTTTATTATGCGGAGGATCAGCTTGGAGGGAAGTATACAGATCTTCAAGGACAGGCATTCAGAAATTATTATCTGAAGCAGATGGAAGCCATCGTCCTTGCTCAGGCCCGGAACAACCCAAGCGCGGGAGTCGTTTATTTTCGTCTCAGTACCGAATATGATGATCCCTGCGGTTTTATCTACACCAGGGACAAGCTGAGAAATGAATTTGTCAAGGGAGAGCTTACGGATATCTCCATGTATGATGAGGATGATATTGAACATGTAGGGTGGTATTACCTTCCAAAGAAGAAAAGAGAGGCAATGTGGATCGGGCCCTATGTCAATATGAACCTTAACATCAAGATGCTTTCTTACGTGGCTCCCCTTATTATAAAGGGACACTTCATAGGTGTTGCCGGGATAGATATCGACCTTTCGGCCATGTCATCGGAACTCAGGAATATTGAGATCTACGGAACCGGTCAGGTTATGATCGTGGATTCCGGCGGAGACATGATCTACAGCAAGGACTATACAGGCGGAATGAAAAGGGATGACCTCGACAGTCAGTTCCCCCATACTCTTGAAGCCATCGATGCTTCTCTGGAGAGTGGTGAGCCGGTGAAGTTCGGACCGCTTATCAATCAGAAAAAGCTATATGCGGGAGATCTTGGCAATGGCCTTCATCTATGTGTAGTGGTGCCCACCAGGGAGATCGGGTATGCCCAGAGTACTGTTCTGGTGGTGTCTATATTGGTATCTTTGTCCATCCTTGTTGTGGCTATGTCCGTAACCATACTTGTTCTTAACGGATTCCTTCGGCCTCTTAATGAACTTACCGAAGCTGCAGAGCAGATGGCTGACGGGAAAATGGACGTAGTAATAAACTACAATGAAAATGATGAGATAGGTTCTCTTGCAAAGAACTTCCCAGTGATGTCCACATCACTGAAGCATTATTTTGAGCATTTCCATTCTCTGGCTTATACAGACAGCCTTACCGGGCTGAACAATAAGGCTGCCTTTGAGATCACCAAGGGAGTGATCGAGAGTGAGGTGGAGATGGGAAGGGCGGCCTTTTCAATTATCATAATGGATGTTAATAACCTGAAGGTTATAAATGATACTTTAGGGCACGATAAAGGAGATATCCTTCTTCGACATGTGACTGAAGCCATGAGAGAGGCATTGGTAGGATTCCCCATATACAGGATCGGAGGAGATGAGTTCTGTTCCATAATCAATAATTCGGATCCGGATATATTGATTGACGGCATACAGAGGGCAACACGGAAAAAGAGCGAAAGTGATCTGCCTGTTTTCGGTGTGAACTATCAGGTGGCTGCAGGCGCAGCTACTTACAACAAGAACATCGATAACGAATTCGCAGATGTTTTCAAGCGGGCAGACGAGGCCATGTACAGAAACAAAAAGACACTTAAGGAAAAAGATGTATAACAAGCTGAGAATCTATATCAAAGAAAACTTCAATGAACAGGACCGGTACCTGATATATGTCATGGCAGCGATCTGGATCGTAAATGCTGTTGCGTCCTTTGCGGAATGGAACGTTGTTTATGACCTTCTTTCACCCCTTTGTGCTATTCTGGCAGTTATTTTGATGGCAAGGGGAATACCGTCAGTTGGCAAGCATTGGATCAGCGCCTTTTATTTCCTGTTCGGCATATTCTTTTGGGTTGTTTCCGATTCCCTGGTGATCGTCTACAGTTATTTCATTCCCGGGGACGATGTGCTTGTAGCTATTGCGGACGCTCTGTATCTGGCTCCGAATTACGTTTTTTCACTGGCCTTTTTCCTGTATATGTTTTCGGATTTCAAGAAAAACGAAAGGATCATACTTACCTACAGTGCTGTTACCGCATTGATACTTGTTATTGCTACCGCATACAGTTTCTCCTTGTATGATGTGGGACTTGCCGGTTATTCCAGCAGCGTGGGTGTCAGCGCCCTGACATATTTCACGGGAGTCGGTTTCAATGCGTTTATGATTTTCTTTTATTTCCTGATACGGGGGATCAGGGGAATGAACCGTAGCCGAGGTATAATAATAGGAGCTTTGTTTTTTTATAATATACTGGAGTTTCGATATGGATATTTCATGGCAAACTTCCGTGATCCTGAAAGTCCGGTTCTGGACATACTTTATCTCTCATGCGTTATAGCCATTTCACTTGCTCACAGAGATCCTTCCATGAAGGAGAAATAGAACTGTTTGGAGACGTCATCAGAAAAATGATGACGTCTTTTTTTCTTGTAGGACATTAGATGGACAGGGGGTGGTAAAACATACAAATGTAAGTTGTTTTTTTATGCAATAAGAGGAGGTAGACATGAAAAAAATTAGAAGGTATCTTGCTTTTATGCTGATACTTGCCATGGCATTTATCATGCTTCCGCAGGTATCTTTTAAAACTGAGGCAGCAGCAAAGCCTTCAGTAGCTAAAAGCGCCACAGTATTTATCGGACAGATCAAAAATCTGTCAGTTAAGAAGAATGGTTTTACAGTTACCAGTGTGAAGTCAGTCAGCAGCAAAAGGTCAGTTGCTCAGGTCAAGGCCACAAAGACCAAGGTTAGTATTTACGGTCTTCGTGAAGGTTCGACTACAGTAACCACCACCATCAAGGCAAAGAAGAACGGAGTGACAAAGTCATATAAGTCAAAGACTACCGTCACAGTTCCTGCAATGACAGCAGTTGTAGATGATGTAACTCTTAAAGAGGGTATGACCACCATGGTATGGGTGGACAATGCACCTGATAATGCAACCTTCAGATATGAGTCCGGCAATACAGATGTAGTTACGGTTGATTCAAGAGGTATCGTTACAGGTGGATCCACAGTTGATTCAGCTATCATAAAGGTTTGGGTAACCATCCCTTCCAACAAGTTTTTCCTGGGAGACAGGGAGATCTATCTGGAAAGTGAAAGTGTAACCGTTGCTGAGGTCAACAATGCTACCGTATCAACTCAGGATGAGCTGAACAAAGCTCTGGCAAGCGGCGGCACAAAGAAGGTTACCATTCAGGGAACTTCAAGTACCAAGTTCACGATCCCTTACTCAAGCAACAATGCTTATGCCAATATTTCTCTGGTAGTAAATGCACCCAATGCAACTGTTGAGAACTTCGGACGTTTCAACAGCATTGAGATCCAGAGCCTTTCTTCCAATAATTCATGGACAGAAAAGGGAGAGAGCAATTATATTTCCGTTACGGGTAACACTCCCGTCAGAGTATCCGTACTGACAAATCTCGGTGCGCTGAATTTTGACAGTATGATAAACGGCTCCAGTACGGTTGAGCTTACCAATGGTACGATCAAAGAGATCAATATTAATAAGAACAACAATGTAAATATCTCAACATCAGGAAGATCAACTCTTGCAAAGCTTTCCGTTGGTTCAGCATCTACGGTTTATCTGAATGCCTTCGGAGACTCAATGGTCACTAATATTGATGTTCAGGATCTTGGCGGAACAGTCAGCATCGGAACAGCAGGAAAGGCAAGGATATCCGACATTTCCGTTAACAGGAACACAATGGGTTATACCGGCATCGGAACAAACCTCAGTGTCAGCACTACAGATGATTCCGATGTTACTTATGTAAACCTGAATTCCGCTCAGGCAGTAGCAACTGTCAAGGTCAGAGACAACAGCAGGGTTAAAAATGTTAAGATTACTTCAGATGCGGTTGCTACCATTTCCGGAAATTCCGCTTACGAGACCTATGTGGATCTTAACAGCGCAGGCAGCCGCTGCAAGGTTGTATTTA
>JAEELH010000054.1 GCA_016288825.1 Lachnospiraceae bacterium
CCTTCATGGCGGTCGACCTGACAACACAAAACATCAAGCCACTGCATATGATAGCAGTCTTTTACGGCGTTTGAACTGTAGACCACCTTTTTATCGACATATTCCATTTTCTTGTTGTGGTAAAGAATATCGGAAGACTCCTCCCCACCGGCGTCCTCCATAACAATACCGTACATCTTTTGACCATCGACCTCAACCGTGGCCATCTCACTGTGGGGTATTAGAGCATCCAGTCCTAAAAGGTTGGCAAGCTCGGAGGTCGCAACATTTCTTTTTACAAGTCCCTCTCCCGGAGTGATCGTTGCGTTATTGGCGCCTACCTTTGCGCCGATAAAATCCTTGCGTATCGCTGCAAACAAGGCCGCTATCTCACTTTTCAGCTTTTCTTTAAACTCACCTTCCTCATACTCATCTATGGTTTCGAGAATTTCCACAACCTTGCCATTTTGGTTAAACTTCATGAGGTCGATGGCGGCTTTAAGATCCTCAAAGGGATCATCTTCAATTTTGCATTTCTTAAGAATAGCGGTATGCTTGTCTTCTTCGAATTTTTCAGAAAATTCCTTTAAAAATTCCTCCAAAAAATTATACTTGTAAAACGGTATGGTTCCTTTTTCCAAAACCTTCTTTTTGTCACTTTTCCAGATCTCGTCCTGGTGGTATCCAACGACATCCTCAATATACGGCTTCATAAGCTTGTCTTCTTTTTTGAAGAAAAACCTCTTGCCTTCTTTCTCGATCACTATAACATCCGACGTGTTGCCGCCGGTGTGCGTGACCTTGACTCCGTTTTCACCATCCTTGTAGGATATGGTCCTCTCCCATTTCAGGAAATCCTCCCAGGATTTAACGCGCGCTCTCTCCTCCTTCGGAGCATCAAAAAAGCCCCGGAGCTTCGGCTTCATATCAATGATATCCTTGCTCAACCGCTCGGACATCTGCTTTACGATATTGTATCTGACCTTACCCTCTTTGGTCCATGGATGCTTATCGTCCAGATACTTATCACACTTGGCCACAACATGCCGCATCTGATCCAGAAGAGTCGTGCCGTCATTCAAAAACAGCTTTTTATCTTCTGTCTGGAACGAAAGCATGCCAAATAACTCGTTGAGAGCCTCCATCCCTTCAAGGATCGCTGTCATTTCCTTTGAATCCTTGGTGGTCTTGGCTTGTTTGCCATCAACGGTGTAAGTCCGATTTCGGAGTTGATCACCATACTCCAGCACAGAGTACTGACTTTTTTGTTCAAAAAGGTCATCCTGCTGCTGAGTCAGATCCATGATCCTCTGCTCTTCAGCCTTTTGTATGGCATTTAGGATGTTATCGCTAATACTGGAATCACTCATTTGTATCCTTGTCTCCGGTCGTACTGCCGCCGGTAATTACTGCATTATCAAACCGTTTAATGCGCCCGCCTTGATATAAGTGGTACTCTCGAGTCGTTTGCGAAGATCAAAATCCTCCTTGGCTTTAAACCTGAGCTTTCTGGCGTATTGGTCCCATCCACCCTTTTTGATAAAAAGCGAATCCTCATTCGAATGTTTCTTTTCATATTCCATTCTTTTTCTGATCGCTTTTTGCATTCCGATGAATCTGTTTTTGAGAGCCTCCCTTTCCTTTACATTAAGGATCCCCAGCATATGATACTCAAGAACTTTCATGTCCATCTCTAAAATCTGATTTGCCACGCTTTCACTCATTGGTATTGCAATGCCGTTTTTACCCACAACGCCCGGATTGTAGTTCAGGTTATACGAAAAATCAGTCTCTCCAAATGATATGTCACAATCAATTCCCTTGACACGTTTTATTATGTATTTGCCTTTGGACTCTACTATATCAAACATCCTGTTTGCTACATGGCGGTCTGTCTGTCCGCACAAAATATCAAACAGCTGCATATGAAAGCAGTCCTTGATCGCATTATCACTATAATAAAGTTTTTTACCCACATATTCCTTGTTGACGGATGAGACTTTATTATAAATATCGTTCTCTACCTCCCCACCGGCATCATCCATAACCACGCCGTACATCTTTTTTCCGTCAACTTCTATAGTGGCCATCTCACTCTTGGGTACGAGGTCAGAAAGTCCGAGAAGCTGCGCCAGCCTGTATGTGCAAACATTTCTCTTTACCAGGTCTTCTCCGGCTTTTATCTGTCCGCCTTTAACCCCCACATCAGAACCAATAAACTCTTTTCTGATTTTTATAAACAGCTCACCCAGTTCCGTTTTAAGTCTCTCCTTTTTTTCAACATCACTGATGGAGTCTACGGAAGCTATTATCCTGCATAATTCGCCATTCAGATCAAACTGCATTATTTTGACTGCACTTTTCAGATCCTTAAAGACATCCCCGGTGTCGCTCAGGCCCGAAAACATAGTACGCTGGTCGTTACTCGAGCTGAAATTACTTGTGAATTCTTTTAAAAACCTTTTCAAAAAGCGGTCCTTGATCTCCGCCACGCTGTCTTTCTGTTTCAGCTGTTCATTTTCTTCGATCTTCAACTGCTCCCGGTTATCATTAATGATATTTTCGATCGTGGGTTTATGCAGCCTATTCTCTTTTTTGAAGAATTGCTTTTTGCCTCCTTTTTCAATGATCAGCACATCGGAAGTATTGCCGCCGGTGTGCGTGATACTTACCCCGTCGACATTATTTTTGTATTCTACGGTCCGGCTCCAGTTCAAAAAGTCTTCCCAGGATGTAACGCGGCTCCTTTCCTCCTCCGTACACTCCAAAAAGCTGCTAAGCTTTTGCTCCATGCCAAGGATATCCCGGCTGATGGTCTCGCCTATACTATCCACGATCCTGTAGCGTGCCTTACCCTCTTTACTCCATGGATTCTTTGTGACAAGGTACTTGTCGCACCTTTCAAGAGCATGCCGCATCTGATCCAAAAGAGCTTCTCCTGCGTTGCGGAAGGCCTGCTCGTCATTTGGCTGAAAAGCGAACATGCCAATGCTTTCGCTAAGCGCTTCGATGCCCTTGAGGACTTCGATCATTTCGTCCGAATCCTTGGTCGCCTTTGCCTGTCTCCCGTCCACGGTATAAGTGCGGTTTTTGAGCTGTTCACCATACTCAAAAGCAGCATATCTGTTTTTGTTTTCCAGGACCTCATCCTGCTTCTGCAATGGTTCAACTATCTGGTTAATATTGATCTGCTGTGTGGCATTCAATAAATTTTCGTTTAAATCTCCCATATATCCCCCAAAACCATACGACCTGTTTGGGTCATTCTAAGGAAACGCTGATTAAAGCGTTTCCTTGCGCGAAAATCGCAACGCGAAGCGTCTTCCTCTGCGATTTTCTGCGCATCCTCGCGGAGCGTTTAGGGAAACACTGATTAAATCAGTGTTTCCCTAATTATTGATGCTTACTGCTTATGTCCTGCACCTGTAACAATAAAGCCCGAAGATGCCTTTGTCATCAGTTATTCCTCCGTTATCTGCCCATATTTTGCCAATATATTTTAAGATTATAACATATTGAAATGTATTATACGACAAATTTAAGCTCCTCCTATCATTAATATCATAACTATTACAACTATCGTAATTATCATATATATCATAGCTATCACAGATATTATTCCTTCCATCCATATCAGGCATATCGTATATATCATAGATATCACAAGAATCATACATATCGTTTCTATCATTCCTTATTTGGCTATCATTTATATCTTTCTTATTTTACATATTAATTTTATTTTTAATTGCTTTGTATTTTTTGTTATTTTTCTATTATTATATATTTTTATTTATTTACTTATTTTGCTATATTTGTATATCATATATTATTTTGTATATATTCTTATTATTCATTGTAAGCTAATTAATGATTTTATTAATTATATATATTATATTGCATGTAATCATTGCATTGTTTTTTAGGATATGATAGAATGTAAGCATTATTTTGAAAAAGAGGGAATGATAATGAACAAAAGAAAACTGACTCAGGATCCCATCGTCATCATGTTCACCAACAACAAGGGTGGCTGCGGCAAAACCTCAGAGTGCCTCGAGCTGGCATACCTTCTCGGCGAAAAGTACAAGGTCCTTGCCATCGATATGGATCCTCAGTGTAACTTTTCACTTTATTCCGACGTAGACCTGGAGGATAGTAAGAACATCAAAAATGTCCTGGACGTGGATTTTGAGGATATCTCAGAGTGTATACAGTCTGCCGGGAACTATGACGTGATCGCCGGCAACAGAGCTCTGGTCAATGCTTCAAAGCTCTATCCGGACAGCGACGAGGAGTACATCCTGCAGGAGCTTGTCAGCGAGCTGGATTATGATTTTGTACTTCTGGATTCCGCACCGGCCCAGTCCCTGCTTTCTATCATTGAGTACACAGGCTCTGACTACGTGATCGGCGTTACAGAGTGCGATGACGGTTCCCTTCTGGGCATCAAAAATATAAAAGAGGACATCCGTACCATCACCAGACGTCGCAACCCGAAGCTCAAGTATCTGGGAGTTATCCTTAATAAATATGAAAACACCAATATCAACCGGCTTGCAGCTGACCAGTTGGAGGAGATGTCGGAGGAGATAGGATGCTCTCCATTCAAGACGCGTATACGCAAGTCCAGCAAGTCCTCAGAGGCAAAGCTCATGAGACAGAGTGTGTCCCAGTACGACAGGCGCAACAACATAGCACTTGACAATGCAACCCTTTTAAAAGAGATCCTGAAGCGGATCAAAGAAGATGGGAGGATGTAAAAGTGGCATCAAATCTCGACAGATTAAGGGCTAAAAAGGCCGCAAATCTCAAAAAAGAAGCAGATCTCTCCACCAGTTTCAGTATAGATGAGGCTACTGCCGCGGATGCCGCAGAGGCTGCACATACAGATCCACAGGAACCGCAGGAGAGTGCACATGCAGCAGAAGCTACTGCAGCTGAGGCTGCACCCACAGTAGAGCCTGCTATAAAGCCTGCAAAGGCAGCCGCAAAGCAGCCGGACACAGATAGCAAACCTGCTAATACTGGCAAGGATAGCGATGCCAATATCCCTATCAAGCCTATCACACCTATCAAGGAAACCACCGAGTCCGGTGATCCGGTGGCTTCACCCGAGCGTAATCTCGGTCTTCGCCTCTCAACAGACGAGGACAAGCGCTATCTGGATCTGGCACCCCTGGGACGCGGTATTACCAAAAAGGCATTTTTCATAGGTCTTATGGAGGCCGAGTTTGCTTCAGTATCCACTGTAGATATCAGTGATCCTGAACTGGAGCGTTTTAGGAATTCCTCACTCAAGACCACAGCCATCACCATCTCCGTACCGGAAACCCTCATAGAGCAGATCAAGACCTATGCTGCAAAGCATATGATGAAGTATCAGCGTTATATCGCATATGTGGTCAGCAAGGCGCGGTTGTCAGATGCTGAGTGGTCCAGGATAAATCAGTAGATCATAGATGGTATGACAACAACCAAATATTGTTTTATTTATTTAGGACAGCGAAACCCTTGTAATTACGGGCTTTAGAGCAGTTTAAGACGTAGTATTTGGCAAATAAAAAGTAGAAAAATCGACATAAAGAGTAGTAAATGGTACATAAAGCGTAGAGATTGGCAGAGCACATCGACCAATTCCTACGCTTTATTTTTATTTTCTTACGTTTATCGCATGTTTTGGGCCATTTTAAGGATAGTGACAGTGTACTTAGACCAATTTCTACGCTTTATTCATTTGGAAAAGATACGCTGTTAGGGAAACACTGATTAAATCAGTGTTTCCCTAAACGCTCCGCGAGGATGCGCAGAAAATCGCAGAGGAAGACGCTTCGCGTTGCGATTTTCGCGCAAGGAAACGCTTTAATCAGCGTTTCCTTAGTTATGCTGCCTGCAAAAAAGCCCTTAAAATCAGGGATACTCTCTAAAAACGTAGAAATTGGTACAAGATATAACAGGTGCGTAGAGATTGGTAGAAACATGAACCAATTACTACGCAGTTAAAAATTAGACCAAATCCTACGCTTTTAGGAGAGAATATTAGACCAATTTCTACGCTTTAATGAATAATAACTACCAATCTCTACGCTTTTATGATATCATTCTACCAAATCCTACGCTTTAAAATTTGTAACTAAGTAGAAAATGGTTGTAAAAATTGTCCATTTTCTACTCTTTTTGCTTGACACATAAAGGCAAAAAGGATATATTATTTGAGATATAAAGTAGTCTTATGACGACCATTTTCTACGCTCAAGGAGCATTATGAACAATCAGACATATGAGCCGCTACCAAATTTATCGCTTCGTAAATCCAACGAGATGGTGTCGGCGAAGTACAAATCCACACTTCTTGAAAACCAGGTCATGGCCATAGCTTTGACCCGTATAGAGGCAAATGCCAGTGACGATAGCGCGCCCCTTTGTGCAAAGCTGTACCCCGGGGAGCTTAAGCGTCTTATTGGTGACCCTGCCCATATTTACAGGACTCTGTCCACAGTGTCAAAGACCATGATAGGTCACACCATGTTTATGGAGGATCACAAGGGGAATTTCGGGGCCTACGCCATAGTTACGGACGCCACATATCAGAATGGAGTTTTTACGGTGAAGTTTAATGAGAGCCTGCGCAAGCACATCCTGGGCCTCGAGAAGAATTACACTACTTTAGAGCTTTCCGTGCTCACGGACTTCAAAAAGAACTCATCATTCAGGATCTACGAGCTCCTTAAAAAGGAGTTCTACAAGAGTGACCCAAAGAAAAACAACGGCAGAGTCGAGGTAGAGTACAGACTTTCCGAGTTCCGTTTTATGATAGGTATTGCAAATGCCGACGAGCAGGGTGTCAAAAACGCCATTGCCCGCATGGGCAGCAACATCGATTGGGATGAGCTATATGAGAAGCTTGACAAGAAGGATCGTAAGTACGAAAAGTGGTACGAGCTGGTGCGTAATGTCATAGTTCCGGCCCAGGAGGAGCTTGAGCAAAAGAGCAATATCAAGTTCGAGTTTGAAGGACTTAGAAGCGGACGCAGGATAGACAGGATCCTATTTAGCGTATACCCTAATGACGCAGCCGGCAGCGCTCACACCAGAGAGCGTCAGCTTATCATCGAGGAAAACAAGGCAAAGCAGCGCTTTGCCCGTGAGATTGCCGAGGAGAATCGCCAGCAGGTCATTCCAATGGATATCTGTCCGGAGGTTTATGAAAAGTACGTGGGTCACAACAGACTTACCAGGGAGGATATAGATCTGCTCCTTGAAAAGTCCAGTTTTGATGGAGAGATAGTTGCAAGGGCCATTGAGATGGCTGATGAGGCCTCAAAGACCAGTTACATCAGTAATTACATGGGATGGATAGTCAGATGCATAGAGGAAGGCTGGTTCAGTACACCCGTGGTTGATGCTTCCTCACAGAGGGGCAGTCAGGTCGTAGAGGTTATCGAGGCCTACGAAAAGGCAGACAAGGAAGCCCTTGCCAAAAAGATGTGGGATCGCATCAGGAAAAAGGACGATTTTGCCGCTTTTGTCAGCGTGATGGAGGAGAGCGGCATTGCACTCGAGCGCTACGAGGCTGTGTATACTTATGATGAGCTGACACAGGCTTATACCGACTGGAAGGCAGGCAAGCCCATAGTTTTGTAGCATTCTCTACTGCTATGGGCTTGGTTTTTAATTGCATTTATTGGCTATCAGTGTCATAATAAAGTAGGTTATTTTCAAAGAGGGAGATCCCGGTTACAGTTTTTATGATATTGTATCGGGTACGGTAGGGATCTACGTAGATTATGGCAAAGAATCCCAGCAGGAGATGACAAGGATCGGAGCGGGTCATATTTTCGGTGAGCTTGCACTGATCGACGGACTTCCCCGCAGTGCTACTGCAGTTGCACTTGATGATGTGGTTTTGTGAGAGGTACAGGTTGACGAGTACAAGAGCTATTTTGATTCCAGACCGGGGCGCGTTACCTTCCTGATGAGGAGCTTATCTCCACCGTTGGTGTTGCCACATTTTTCGGAGAGATCGGACTTATAAGCGGTTCCGTCAGGACGGCCACGGCAGTTGCCGGCATAGACAGGTGTATGATAGAGAGCTTTACTATCGATGATTTTGAGGAGATGTACACCCAGAATCCTCTCAAGGTTCAGCGTTCCATCGAGTATTTGGCAGAGCGCATCCGCATGCTTACAGACAGATATATGGAGCTGTGCGAGCAGGCATACGATATTTGTGAGGACTGAGGCGGTACACTAGGGGAAATTATCAATTTAGAAAGAGAGGGCCAGGCATGGATGCGCAGCTATTAAAAAATCAAAACCAGCAGATCCAGATTGAAAAGAATAAAGAAGATGTCCTGCTGCAGCAGGATAACGTGCTGATGAATCTTGAAAGTCAGCAGGAAACCCAGCAGATGAATCCTTTGCTCCAGGATGTCGAACAGGCAACTTTGGAAAAGGGAGAGCAGCCAAAGAGTCTGAATGATGTGAAAAATGTCAGCTTTTGCACGGGTGAGTTTACGCATCTAAAGGGGCGTCACTGGAAACTGGACGCCCTCTTTTCCACCTGGGACAAGTATCTTGAAAATGAGGGTACCATGCAGGTCGAAGAAAAGCAGGTGCTCTTGAAGTCCATCATCTCATGGGGCCGGAAATGGTACTGGACCAGTTGGTCGCCCTTTCAGCAGTCAAGGGAGAACAGTAAAGCTGTTTCCAAGATCATTGATAGTGCCAAGGCAGAGTATGACCGTGTCAGCAACCACTACAAGGTCACTCAGGTGGCTCTGGATGCAGCGGGCTGGGTCGGCAGCGCTGCAAAAGCCGTTGGAAAAGGACTGTGGTCGATCGCAGGATTTTTGCCGATCCCCGGAAGAACAGAATATATGGGGGCATCGGGAGCAAATACCTTGGGAACCCACGGCAGCCAGGGGCATTTCATGGAAAAGGATGACTATGAGAAGTCCATGCAGAATATGCGGGATAACTATGATATCACCAAATCCTATTCCGAAAATCGGCAGAAAGCACTGGGAAATGCATATTATCAAGGTGCGGATAAAAAGAAATCTCAGTCTAATCAGGGACGGAATGCAACCTATGTGACAGCCGGCCAAAGCTGGCTTTCCAAGGCAACCAATGTGGTGATGGGACTGACGGCAGGCTTTGTCGGCAGGAATATCTTCAATGCTGCTGCGGGGGTTTTGGCCACAGGCTGGAATCTGGCGACTGTTCCGGTTTCTTCCTTGCTGTACGGCATCACCAAGTCATTCCACAGCCTTTTTACTTTGGAAAACCAGTTCAGTACACAGGGATTAAAAAATGCGGTTAATTTTCCGACGTTGTCCGTGCCGGTACCGCACAGCCCGGCGCACTGGATCAAGTACTATGCCCAGAATACACCGAATGCAATGGATGTCTTTCATGAGAGAGGACTTCTGGAAGGAATCCGGGCTGCGATCCATTTTAATGTATATCGTCCCGTTTATGACTTTTTTGCGGACTTCAAAAGAGAATCAGGAAGTCTGAAGTATGATAATCTAATAACGCAAGTTGATACCAATGGTATGGAGATAAAGTCTGAAGACACTGCAGAAGCACAACGTCATAATTATAAAATGCAAAAAAATGACAATGCCACCCACGCCAATGGTCCGTCCCATCTCTTCGGAGGAGGTCTGCAGACTGCCTGGGGTCCTTTGACCAATATGTTCAAGCGGCTCAAAAATATCGGTAAGTTCCTGACCTTCCAGGGGATCGGCAGCGGCATTCTCGATCCGGAAAAGGAAGAAATAGCAGATCGCGCGAAAGCAGACACAATTCAGACGCTTCATACGGATGATAACGACGACGATGACGATTGATATCAGGAATGACATTTAGCAAGGGAATAAATCTAAATGAATGAACAAGTATTCTACCCGGAGCTTGAAAATGAGGAAGCATTCCGGGAATTTATGAACGAAACGCCTTCTATGAAAGGCCTGAAATTGAACTATAAAGAGTGGTGGAAGGAAAGCACCGGGGTAGAGGGAGAAGAATATCCCCTAAATGACGAGGCGTTCTTTATCAACCGTACTATGGATCCGCTGGCTGCGATCTTTGAGGACGAGACTGAATCCGCAGCTTTTCGTGAGGCTGATGATGCTCTTATGGCAGCAAGAGAAAACGGTGAGGATCTTAAGGAACCGAGCAGGGCTTTCCGAGCCGGGATCTTCGGGATGCTGATGCATCTGAATCCCTTTTGGTCCATCGGTAAGGATCTTCTTTCCATGTGGAATGCTTCGCAAAAAGAGTCTCCTTCGGTTTTTCGTCTCGGGAAGGCAGATTATGAGCTGTTTGCAGATCTCGCGACGGTAGATGAGAAGGCGCTTCTCGGAAAGAAGGGGATACTTGCATTTGGAGCTGTCCTTACGAATGAGGAGACGGGAAAAGATCAGGCAGCTTCACTTCTTATTTTCGCAGATAAGGAAGCAGATAACATTTGCCCGGTCAGAAGAGTCGAGCTTATTTGGTTATTTACGGCTCCTTCCTTTCGTGGTCGTCATGCAGCGGATGAACTGATGGCTGCTATGTACTGGTATTGCATAGAAAACGGGATCTTTCTGGTGAGGGCAGATGTGCCCTCAAGAGATTTTCTACCGTTGTATTTCCTGCCTTATCTGATGAAATGGCAGATCCATCTGGAGATGGAGGAGGAAGCAGAGATCTTCCTTCGTCTTCCGGAAATTGAAGAAAGTGGCTGTCTGGATGTCCTGAAAAAGGGTAAAAATGTAAAGAGCCTCAAGGAATTCTCACAAAGACAGGTCCGTGAATTTTATATAGAGAATCAGGCAGGCAACGAAGAGAGTGCAGATATTCTGGACAGAGTGTTATCCTGCGCCATAGTGAAAAACGGAGAGATCGAAAAGCTCCTTCCGGTGATAAAGCATCCTTCCAAAGCACTCGAGATCGGTTATGCGCTTCCTGTAGAGGAGGTTTCCAGAATGGAGCTCTCAGCACTTTATTATCATACGCTGGATCTGGCCATGGAGACATTGCCCGCAGGCACACAGGTGCTGATCCGTACTTCCTCCGAGGATGAGATGGCTGTTCTTGATGGTGCGTTTTCAAATCATGAAATTCCTATTCACTATCGCGGGTTCAATGGTTTGGATCCGGAGGATGAGGACTTTGACCTCGATATGGAATCTTATGAGATGCTTCGCAGTTTTTACTATCTGTGCAGAGAAGGAGACCTGCAGGAGATCATGGCAAATCTGGATATCCCGAGGGATACAGAGGCTATCAATCCCTATGCAGCCGTATTGGCGCTTATAGCAGAGAATCCGGATATTTTTGAAGAAACGAGCGAATAATTAAGGATATTTGTGTATTAAAAAGGCTAGGATTATAGGCATCGATATGACCTGTGAAAGAAGGGGGGCTATATGGATAATTCCGGCGGCATGGTATACACATTATGCCAGTATGAGCATAGAAAACCTCGAAGCTAAAGAAATAAAAAAACTAGAAAAAGAGCGGGAAAATTATCCGAAGAACTCCAAGAAATATATGTAGTTAAGTCAGGCGATAGGATTTCTGGGGAGCGCATATACCACCAAAGCCGGCAGATGGCATTCTTTCTTCTCAGGAAGTTCAATGATAGATGATTTTGGTTATACACGGGAGACTGATTGAGCTATATATGTCACATACACTACACACGATAGGATAACATGGATATTAAGGGATTTATACAGGATTTTATGGCTTCAGAGGCTGTGCAAAAAACCGCCGACGAGATACAGGCCATTGATCCGACTGATGCTATAAAACACAGTTACATACTTGAACAGGTCATAGAGGAGAAAAAAAAGGAGCTCAAGTCGCTGGATGATGAGACCAAGGCCTCACCGTGGCGCATGTTCCGCAGATACATGGAATATTTTAGGATGTACTATGTATATATAGGGATGGTGCACCCGCTGTTCTCGGCAGGACGTGACAGGATAGAGGAGTGGCGTGCTGCAGTGGACGAATATGAAAAACTCTTTGACGGTTATTTTCCCTATGTCTCCCTCGTGACAGAGAGCATGTTTCCCAAGGTTCGACATTTGATCCCCGCGGATCTTTTGGAGCTGTCAGGTGATCCTGACCGCTACATTATCGCAGCCTATCAGGTCATGCTGCCTGAGGGCGATGGAGGCGTGGAGGATTATCCCCTCGAAGTGGCGGGCGTTATGTCCTTTAGTCTCCGGGATATGGATGATGAGGTCGTAGTCTGTATAGACTGGATCAGGAGTGACAGAGAGCATGCGGACGCCAATGCCATGGATGCCCTTATGGCAGAGATGTTTTATATGATAAAGGACACACCTGTCAGCGGGATCGTTTTTGACATGAGCTTTGAAGAGACGCTGGATATCGACTATGATGGTGAAGGTGATGAGCAGCTTGCCATGTCTCCTCTTTCAAGCCTGATGGAAAGGTGGTATTTTGAGGCGTCCCTGATCCCCGACGAGGAACTTATCACGGATGCAGGCAGTCTGAAGAAGCTGCTGGATATTGATCCGGAGGGAGATTCAAAGGTTAGGATCGAATTCATCGACAAGATGACGGATGAGGAGTTTGCAGATATCACCCGGCGTTATATAGAGGAAGAGCCGGGGGTTTATGATAATGGTATCCCTTTTGCAGGCAGGAGACGTTACGACAAAAAGATGTCTTGCTTTGCAAAGAAGAATGGGGCGATCGTAGGCATCCTGCTGGTCCACAAGAACCACAGGAATGAGTACTATGTGGATATGGCTCGGGGAGATTCCGACGGGATCACGATGGAGATGATCATGACAGCGATTGAGGAGATATCAGGTCGTATAAGTGACGACCAGCAGGTCATCATTCCGGTAAAGCGTGAATTTGTAGCAGACTTTACAGCGCAGTATTTGCCGGATGCCAGACCGACAGTTATGATCAGATCCACGCTGTTGGCACCTGATCCCGAGGAAGATATCGACAGTGATGAGTGGGCAGAGTTCGCGGAAAACATCGACAAGATCATGCCGGATATCAAGGATGAGGTTGATTGATACAAGGATCAACATAAGCCCTGTAACCCGTACTATAGCGGGTTACGGGGCTTTTTTATATCATAGGAAATTCCTCCGGATTTCCTATGATATAAAAAACGCTCCGCTATGGATGCGACTGGTGCGCAGATGTATATGCAAGCTAAAGCTTGCGCGCACCAGCGCGCAAAGAGTCGCGAGCGACTCTTTGTTCGATATAGTGTCCGGCAACTCATTTACAAAATATTTGCAAAACATGTATTGCATTCGTATAATAGGTATGCATGAATTTTTGGCTTGAATTGGCGCTGAAGATGAGTTTTACGGAGTTGGTTATGAAAACCAGTTATTCAAAAAAACTTCATATTATCGGACAGACGATAAAAACCAGTTTGTCCATGGTGCTGCCGATCCTGTTTATAGGCAGTATTACTGTTCTTCTTAACGGGTTTCCGGTTCAGGGTTACCAGGATTTTCTGAACAATTTTTTAGGAGGGGCATTAAGAACCATTATTCTTACGATCCAGCAGACGACGGTAGGTGTTCTGGCTGTGTATCTGACAGTAGCTCTCAGCCTGTGTTATATGAATCAGACGGAGGAGGGAGAGCGGCTGGTACTGAAGTTCGGATGCGTTCTTGGCTGTCTGACAGGATATTTTATCCTGGTGGGATTCTTTGCCGGGGAGCCTGATCTGTCACTTCTTAGTGGTCAGGGAGTCTTTAGTGCTCTTTTGGCGGGCATAATCGGATCCATGCTTTTCCAAAAGTTTGCATCCGTTTTTAAGACCAAAAAAATGATCTTTGTGGATGGAGCTGATTCGGTTTTTAATGCGGCACTTCACGTTATTCTGCCGTTTTTTGCGGTTGTACTTTGCTTTTCCGTATTTAACTGCATCATTACGGGAGGATTTGGGATCCATAGTATCCAGCAGCTATTTATGAAGGCGGTGGACGGGATTTTTATGAAGATGAGCCGGTCCTATTTCAGCGGACTTTTGTTTATCTTCCTTATCAGTGTGATGTGGTTTTTCGGTATCCATGGCAACAACGTACTGAATCAGGTTGCGGAGGATATGTTTGTTGCTATCATTCCGGGAGAGATCGTTTCCAAGAGCTTTATAGATACCTTTGTAAACATGGGCGGCACGGGCTGCATACTGGGATTGCTGTTTGCAAGTATCTTTTTTGCAAAGAGAAGCTCTACCAAAAAGCTTTCCAGGATGGCCTTTCTGCCAAATGTTTTTAATATCGGAGAGCTGATGGTATTTGGTCTTCCGGTCATTTACAATCCCATGCTGCTGATACCCTTTGTGGCGGCGCCCATACTGTGCTTCAGCAATGCCTATTTGCTTACAGCAGTTGGCTTTATGCCTCATGTTACACAGGAGGTGGTATGGACTACGCCGGCGCTTTTCAGCGGCTACGTGGCGACCGGTTCATTCAGGGGAGTTATTGTACAGATACTCAATATTCTGATTTCGGTTGCGTGTTATGCTCCTTTTGTTGTCATGTATGAAAAGAAGTCTCTGGACGAGTCTTCATCTGCCATGAATGAACTGGTTGGCATCCTGAAGAAAAGTGAGGAGACCACGGAGGAGGTTACCCTTACGGAGTGCGAGGGCAATGCAGGGCGCCTTGCCAAGCTTTTGGCCACGGATCTGGAGGTTTCGATAGGTGCGTCTTCGGTAGAGGATGAGGTTTCCGTGGCAGAGAGCCCTCTCATAATGAAGTACCAGCCTCAGTTTGACAATACAGGAGCCTGCATAGGAGCAGAGGCGCTTCTCAGATGGAATCACAGCAGGTACGGTATAGTTTATCCGCCTCTTGTTATTCATCTTGCAAAGGAAAGCGATAATCTGTATGAACTGGAGACTTACATTATAGAAAAATCCGTAAAGGACTCTAAAGCTTTCAGAGAGTGCTACGGAGATAAGTTCAAGCTCAGCGTTAATGTGACGGTTACCACTTTGTATGACAAGAGATTTGTACAGTTTTTAGAGGATCTGGCGTGGCGGTATGTGCTCAAGCCCGGGAATATCTGTATAGAGATCACAGAGGAGACGGAGCTGGTTACTTCCGAAGAGACGGGAAATCTCATTAAAAAGATAAGGTCCTTTGGATATACATTTGCGCTGGATGACTTTAGCATGGGACATACTTCCCTTCAGTATCTGCAGCATAACCAGTTCGATCTGGTAAAGCTGGACGGTAATCTGGTAAAGTCCATCCTGAGTAATGACAGGACAAAGGAGATCATAAACTCCATAGTTTACCTGTCGAAATCACTTGACTTTAGGGTTTTGGCTGAATTTGTGGAGACTGAGGAGCAAAAACAGGCGCTGGAGCAGATCGGATGCCTTTTATATCAGGGGTATCTGTACAGTCCGGCTATTGACAAAGAGGCACTTTTGGAGTTGGGCAAAAAGGAATGATC
>JAEELH010000055.1 GCA_016288825.1 Lachnospiraceae bacterium
CATGGTTGTAAATATCGGGAATGAAGTTCATGAGGAGTGGAAAAAGCGGGACAAGGGATTTGAGAGTACTATTGAAGCCGGAGACAGGTATCTTGCTCTGGATATGAAATCCTACTTCCTGATTCAGGATAAGGTTGATGATATTCTCATGTACTCTACCCTTAAATACCAGAAGGACCTTATCAAATATGCCGAGGGATTCAGCCTTAATACCAAGGTTCCTGACGGCTATATGGATCCGGAGGAATACCAGAAGCTGAAATCCGAAGGTAAACTGGATGAGATCAAAGCCAGAACAGAGCATAAATCTGTAGAAAGCTCTGATGAAAATGATACCGAAGCCTATCTTAAAAAGCAGACTCAGGCTGAAGAGGGCGAGGGATTTAACAAGATGGTATTTGCAAATGTATTGAAGGGTGTGACCAAAGCGAAGGAGGCTCTTACTAAAAATGGCGGATCGTTGAATGCAGATACATTAGATATTACCTACGCCAATACCCAAAAAACTATAAAAGATCACGAGAAGTATATCAGGGAATACCAGCAGGAACTGGAGAAGCTTACAAAGGATATCCCGGTAGAACAGCAGGATCAGGCAGAGGTCAAAAAAACACAGGCCAATATAAAGCGCTTGGAGGACGAAATTGCAATTAAAAGACGCATCGCAGGATCTATCGAAGAGGCCAAAAAAGGTAAAAAACCTGTCACGCTGGTGATCAAGGACGAGTTCTACAGTGAGGAGTTTACCAAGCCTTCCGATGAGCCCATTTTCAAAGAGGGCGATAACCTCCTGGCCGGTGTGACGCAGGTAGGCGACACCTGCTACTTTTCAGCCCAGTTGGCGAACCTTGCTGTAACAAATCGCATGGACTTTATCAAGAATACACTTGTAAAAGAGCATCCTCAGGATAAGACCAAGGCAATTGTAAGACTTCACGACGCCAACGGAATTCCGGTGGATATAGTAGTTGATAAGTCCAGACGGATATATCCGGATATCGATCAAAAGACCGGCGAAAAAGAGATCGACAATAGAGCATTGTGGATGATCCTGGTTGAAAAGGCAGTAGCAGTTGTTATGAACAGGAGGGATTTCAAGTATAATCCCAACGAAAGTCCTTTTTCCCAAAATGGCGGCGTTCTGCTGAAAGAAACGGATTGGGACGCACTGGCAAATGAACAGGCCCGGGGCAAGGATTTTTGTGAGAAGAAATGTATTTCCGTCAACGACATTAACTCAGGCGGCGAAATAGTCGGAGCCAGGATGCTGTTCGGAAAGGAAGCTATCGTTCTGGATAACAGAGCCGGGGGAGAAGCGGACAAGGATGAGGAAGGATATGCAAAGGAAGAATACCTTCCCGGCAGCGACGAAGTAATAGGTCAGATGGCAGAGTATCAGAAGGCCGGAAAGTTGCTTATCGGTGGCACCGCCGGATGTGACGGAATAATCGAAGAAGGCTACGAATATAAAACTACATATAATTATACGAGTGGCTCTGTTGCCTTCGAAGATAAGGCTCCTGTATCAGATGGTCATACCGTCTGCATTACAGAAGTTGATATGAAGAATCGTACAGTCAAACTGGCGGACACCATGGTTGAAAACAGCGAAGTGGATTGCGCCATAAAAACCCTCACCTTCGGACAGTTCCGCCGTTACTTCACAAAAGTATATGTAGTAGACGGACCTAAGTAAAAATAGATGTAGACAAGGTGAAAAATACATATGCATTAATGCAATTGATCCAATAGTGGATAAGCGGGCGGAGAAACTGCTTAAGAATGAACCTGAGTATATCGGAGCTGCGGTAGTACTTGCGAAGGAACTGTAAAAGGAGATTATCATGGATAAAACAAAAGCTAAGGAAGTTAATGCCCCCATAGTTGTTCAGACTACTGAGGATCCTCAGCAGATCACAACCCAGACTTCTCAGCAGCAGCTGATGAGTCAGCAGGTTATGCAAACGCAAGTCCAAAATCAGACTCAGCAGACCGGGTCTGTTTCAAATGCTACTCAGATCAGGTTGCAGCAGACTCTTGCCAATGTAGGCAGTTTTATGCCGCCTGCCTATGAGGCGGACATAGTGACTCAGCTTTTAAACCACAAGCGGACATTGCATGATGACAGTCCTGAGATGGTACTTGTCAAGGACAAGGTCAGGACAGCCAAGGAAGCTATGGAATCTTCGGAAGAGAAGGTCTATACCGCTAAAGAAATCGGTTCCATGATCGTTAAATTCGATGAGGCGGTGAAGGCTTGCAGCGACTACATCCATAATCCCCGTAAGAGAAAGAATAATGCTCGCTGGAACATGGTTAATGAAGTCATGCAGCGCTTTCATGAGGATTCCATGAGACTTGAAAAGGCCAGGGATCTTATCCAGGACGGTACTTGGGCGGACAAGTCTGCCACCATGAGACAGATGATAGCAGATGTGGCACAGCTTCCTGCGAACAAGCAGATCTCCAATGCACATCGTCGTGAAGCATATATGAAAGAGCTTGCTGAGGTTCAAAAGGATATACCTAAGATGACCCCGGTGGGCTTTAAGATGTACAAGGCATTTTTAAAGGCCAACAGAGCGGGATTCAAAAATGATCTTTACCTGAAGCAGTACGAGAAGGGCAAGGACATAGCTATGATGGCTGGTGCTCATGGTACCTATACCAGGGACGTCCCCATCGTCCTTCGTCATGTTAATTTTGATGAGGCAGGGGATCCCGTTTCACCTCAGGACATGGAGAACCATCAGTGGAATTTGCAGTGGATCAAGGCCTGGGAGGAGGATGATTTTGAAACAAGGGAGAATATGCTCTCAGAACAAGTTCCACATGCTCTTGACAATGCTCCCATGCCTGAATTATCGGAGGCTGAACTTTCAAATCCCGGGGTGTTAACTGAAAAGCTTGGTATGTGGGCAGATGGCCTTTCGGATGATGAGATCATCAGCCTTTATGAGACCATGCATTTCAGTGTTTCCTTTGATCAGACGAAAAAAGCTCATCCGTCACTAAGGCAGTTTCTGGACTCTAATCCGGCATTTATGGCAAAAAGTCACGTATTTGAATGCATACTGAACTTTCTTTCTTATTATACTCAGTTAAAATATGGGTTTACGGCTGATCAAAAGGTGGAATTAAAAAAGCCTGACCCGGAATTTCAGGATAAGTATGATGCGGCAAACAGGCAATCGCTCCTTATCATGGCCATGAATGTGACAAATGCCTACAGGAATTACCTGAAGGAAAAGGATAAGCCTGCCGCGCCTTACGTTAAGGAAGAGTATTCCCAGAAGCGTAAGCAGGAAAAGATCGCCAGAGTCAATGCCCGTGAAGCAGAAAAGCGTATCAAGGACAAGAAGTACGATACCGGACTTAGAGATGCGGCCTTTGCATCTCGTCTCGCCGCTGAAAAGCAGAAGGTTGAGGCTGAGGGCAAAGTATTTGATGAGAAGAAGTTCCGGGATGAGATAAGTGATAAAGCATCGGACTTTGACATGGCCTACGCAGAGTTGGCTGTTTATTTCAAAAAGCAAAAGATTGCCATAAATGAAAAGACCAATCACACCACTGTATACGGAAGAAAAATGCGTCAGGTGCCCGGCTCTCTTGAGGCCCTGACTGACAAGGAAGTCTTTGCCCGTATAATGTCCATAGATCTGGAAGATCCCCAGTATTACAGAAAGCTTTGCGACAAGATCTCAGAGATCTGCGGTAAATATGATGTCAGCTATGACGCCATGGTCTATCTTGAGAACTATCGCAGCATGCTGGACAAGAAAGCTGAACATGAGAAAAAACTTGCTATAGACAAGATCAGGCAGGAGCGACTTGCAGAGCGGGAAAAAGACCCCGTTACTTATGACATCCCTGCTCTTCCTCACGTTGTTCAGGACAAGCCTCAGTCCTTTGGTCAGTCCTGTTGGGCACGCTCCGGAGCTACCATGGTCAATGCCATGTTCACCAAGCTTTCCAAAGAGGATAAGAGTCTGAATTTTGCGCCCATCCATGATACCTTTTTTCTGGGCACAGGGGCTCTGGATTACAACGAAAAAGCAAGACTTAAAAGCAATGAGCTGGGCGGCGGATTTATTGAGCCCGGCGCGGTGGATGACTATCTGGCCAAAAAGGCTGATATCGAGAAGTTCAGGTCCAAGCCCGGATCTGCTTCGGGCAATCTCTTTATGATGGCTGATTACTGCCTTAAGGCTACCGACAACAGAGCCATGGTAAAGGCAATGCAGATCAACATTATGACTGAGGAGTCCCAAAAATCCATAGAGCTTTTGAAGGATGAATTTTTGAACCGTCTGGCAGTGATCCTCAATAAGAACGGAGGCAATCCCGTTTCGGTTCTCAACGGAGGTCACTATGTAACTGTCACGGGTATCAAGGGTAGGAACCTTATTTACAAAGAGTCCAATAACAGATCGAATCCTAACAAGGATTTTGACAGCCTTTCAGTAGATTCGTTATTTTCTGCGTGCAAGCTTACGGGTTCAGGTGCTATGGCCAAGGGCGGTGCAGTTGAGATCGTATGGCTCGAGCCCATTAATGACGAGACTATGAAGGACGTCAAAAAGGAGTTCCCCGATGTGGAGAAGGACTACGAGAGACTCCGTAAAGAGGGACAGGATGATGCTCTTCCCGATCAGTATTCTCATACCAAGGGCGTGGATTTTGTCAGGAATTATACAAACGACGACCCGGTAATAGGTGAGTTTATCAGTACCAGAGTTTATCTGCCCAAGGGCATGCCCGGTGAAAAGGTGCATTTCGAAAATGAGGGTCAGGAGATCCAGGTTCAGGAGATGGAGCAGCAGGTTCAGCAGGTTCAGCAGGCTACCGAGGAGGTCATCACCAGGAATACTCTTGACGTAGAACCCCTTGCAGATTCTATCCAGAGGGATGCTGTCAAGGGTGATAACAGGGCTGTCATCGCGCAGCTTCAGAAAGAGCGCAAAGAAGTGGCTAAAAAGGTTCAGGCAGAAAAGGCCCGCCTAAAGAGGGTGGAGCATGCCGAGCTCACCGCACTTAGAAAACTGAAGGACAAAGAAGAATATACAGACCGGGACGGAGTCACATATCCTTACCGTAATAAGAAGGAGTCCAGGGACGATTATATCCTTCGTGTCAGCAGGCAGATCAATGACAAATATGAAAATAAGCGCTATGACGAAGGTACAAAGACCAGGGATATCGATCAGAAGATAGCGTATTACAGCAATGCCAATGCCGTTAATACTGTTGATATGGAACAGATCAAAAATACCCTTTCCGAGCAACGCAGGGATATGATGAAAAAGTCCCTTCTTGTCTTTGTGGAAAACGATTCGCAAAGAAACGTTTCTCCCAAGTACAAGGGTAAGTACATGACCTTCCTTAAGGTTGTCACAAATTATGCCAATATGAAGGCAGAGTTTTATCAGCATAGAGGAAGCGGCGAGTGGAAGTACTCCACGGATGAGGCACTTTTGGCTGAGAATGAGGCCTTTAATGAGATGAAAAAGGCCCTTGATTCCCTGGAAAAAGCTGTAGAAAAGTTTAAAAAGACTGAGACCGACGGTCAGGGCGGCGAGAGGATCGCAGCAGATGATGCCAATGTCTTTGAAATGATAAAGAATTATCGCGGACTTTTCTCGAGCATGTCAGACGGCAATCTTCAGGTGGAAAAAGATGCAAAGGTCTACAAGGCCAAGGGCAACTACTACGATCGCGACGGCAAGAAGGTCAAGACCAGGTCCATGAAGAATGCTCCTCTTTTTGCTCATGAGCCCGCTGTAAGTGATGTTATCCAGGGGCATTTGGGAGACTGCTATTTTGTCAGCACACTTGCTTCTTTGGTGGCAACGGATCCCGGATATATTAAGGATTCCATGAAGGACAACGGTGACGGTACCGTTACGGTACGTTTCTATCGTCCGAATATTGACTTAAATGCCCAGGGTGTTTCTTACATCAAAAAGCCTATTTACATCAACGTTCCCAAAAAGACGCTGGATGGCGAGGGCGCCAAGGGTACTCTTTGGGTCAATTGCATGGAACTGGCCTATCATCAGTATCTGAGACAGGCCAATGTCAGACAAAATGCCGTTGTTGATTTCATGAAGGAACTTAAGGGCGCGCAGAAGGAACAGTACAGGGCCAAGCTTTTTGAAATTAAGGAAAACAAAAAGATCGACAACGAGTTCCGGGATGAGTCTCGTATAAACACTGAGCAGATCAGTAAGTGGATGTTGCCCAATGCCATGGAGGATTACATCGAGTCCGATCCCGTACTTGCAAAGAAGTATGAGGAGTTCCTTGAGAAGCGTCTGAAGAAGGAAGAGACCAAGGATGTGGATGCACACCTTATTGAGGGAGGCTTTGCGGCTAACGTACTCTCTGCCTTTACCGGTAAGGTCCACAGCATAAACAGGATCGATTTCTCCAATCATCAGACCAGCATGAACAATCTGTCCTATCCCTTCAAGAATCTTTTGGAGACCGTATGGAAGGATAATCCTATTACTGCCATCAAATCCGTAAGCAGAAAGAAGGCTGAGGAAGATGCCAAGGATACTGTAGTAGAGATCAGAGTTTTGCAAACCCGCATCAATGATCTCAAGAGCAAGATCCAAAAAGCAGATGCTCATGTGAAAAAGGGCGGAAAGCTTAGTGCCAATGTTCAAAAGGAATACGATGGATATGTAGCTGAACTGAAAGAGAAGGAAGATCTTTTCAAACAAAAGAACGACGTGCTGAAAACCTTTGGATATGATTCCGAGCAGGACTACTCAAACAGAAAGGGAGAATGGGAAAACGAGGCCAATATTGAGGAAATGGCATCAGAGATCGTAGCTCATTTCCTTTCCGGATTTGAGATCAGAGAGAATATAGCCCAAAATGACAGCAAGCTCAGAGCATTTATGACCATGGAACAGATGAAGTCCCAGATCTCACTGATCAATGCGGATAACCTGGCTGCCAATCCCAAGTATGCCGAGGCTGTTAATACTATCCTTACTACAGGTACTACCAAGGATCAGCTCAGGAATATGAGCAACATCCCCAATGTTGAGCAGCGGATCAAGGATTGTGCGGAGCAGATGTTAAAGTCCTTTGTTAAGGATGCAGCCAAGAATACCGTCCTAAACTATGAGCACTTTACCGGCTACTATTCAAAACAGGCAGAGGATACCTTCGATGAGATCCAAAAGGGAATAGAGCAAAGAAAGGCAATCGTTGCAGGTACATTTAATTTCAGACCTGATCTTGCGGAGACAGAGGAGACCGGAGAGCCGGTATTCGACGGTATCGCATCAACTCATGAGTATTCTGTCCTTGGAGTTAAGACCATGACGGTTCCCAATCCGAAGTATCAACCGGGTGTTGACGAAAGAAAAGAGATCACTCATAAGTTTATCAGGGTTCGAAACCCTTGGGCATCAACTCATGTTGTTTATGAAAAGCAGCAGGACGGATCGGTGAAGACTATTCAGAATCGTGACGACGCTACAGGCGGAGTTGACGAGCTGGAACTCAACGACTTCATGAACCGTTTCTTCCACGTAGATTTTGCCGGCACAGAGGATTTCAAGTAAAACTTAAAAGGAGAAAGCATGGACGACAGTACTTTATTATACGAGAGCATCGAAAAAAAAGAAGAAGAAAAAAAGCAGATCGAGGAGAACCAAAAAGAACATGAAGATCTCGAAAAGTATCGGATCCACCACGAGGATGTGAGCAATGAGATCCTTGCTGATGAGTCCTATTTCAGACTTAAAGAGCAGGAACTTCGTAAAGAAGTGAACAAGAATATGCCGGATAAGCTGAAAAAAGAAGATAAGATCAAGCCTTTGGAGCAGCTCGCCAAAGAGGCGGATGTGGCTGAAAGGATCCCTGAAAACCTTGAGCAGCTTTTGCAGAATATCATTGACTGGGAGGGACACGGTACTCATAAGGATACCTCCGAGCCTCTTATTGCTGCGGCTAAAAAGATGATAAAGCTTAGGGATGAGTATGATGATTATGATACTCAGGATGCGCAGGAGATGCTGCTTAAGCTTATGGAGACGTCCATGTTTTATCTCAAGGAAAATGCGGGATATCGCTTTTCGAAAAAGGGAGACAGACGCAAGGATGCAGTGCGTGATCTTATAAAAGCAACAGAGGATTATGCATTTCAAGGCGGAGCCCGATATATAGAGGCTTTTGGTAATTCCATACTCTTTAGGAATATAGGCAAGTCCAAATCTCTGGCCGAGATGCGCAAGTCCTTCAGGTTCAAACTTACAATGGAGACCCAGGAACCTGATTTTTATTATGCTATCGAGGTACTTAAATCCAGAGAAAAAGCCGGAGATGTCCTTTTTGAATATGATCGTCTTGTCAAAATGGAAGATGAGCATGAGGCTTTTGATGGGGATGATCAACCCTTGGATGATAAGAAAATTGCCGAGTTACTGGAGATCCAGTACGGAGGTAATACTGTAGAGGATGATCCTGATCTTAAGGAAATAGATGATGCCATAAAAGAATTCAAGCAGAAGCAGGCAGAGGCTGAGCTTGAAGCCGGGATGAGACTCTATGATGAGAATTACAAAGCGGAAATGGCCCGCCTTGAGCAGGAGCGCCAAAAGGAATTAGAGCGTCTTGAACAGGAACGTCAAAAGGAGTTGGAGCGTCTCGAGAAGGAGCGCCTTGAAAGAGAGGAGGCTCTTCGAAGGGCTCACGAACGTGATACAGCAGAGCTTGGTAACTTGATGCATGCTCATCAGATACTGACGAAGCAGGAGCTTCGCCGGGAACTTTTGAATGCCAAAAAGCGTCGTGAGGCGGCTGTCAGGGCAGCTCAGAGAAGAAGAGATCTTAGAGAACTCAATGATAATCTTCGCAATCTGAGCAAGTCTGAATTCGATACCGTAATTGAGGAAAGAGGTATCGATGCCAGAAATCTCCGTACAAAAAGGAGAGCCGAGATCCGCCGCAGACGCAATCTTATTTTTGATACTTCAAGAAAATTCAATGATGCAACTAACGTAGAAAAAAGAAAAGAGACAAAGTACGAGGACATACTTGCACTCAAGGCTGAGATGGCAGCTGTTATCAGTGAGCTTTCCGGATACGAGGCTGACAGGTTTATCATGCTTCCCGCTGATATGCTCAGGGATCTTCTTGTAAGTATGGACTCGGACTTAGCTGACAAAAAGAAGATGAAAGAAAATCTTCTTATAAATCTCGAGAAGGCAAAAGAAAGTCTTACTGACGAGAAACTCGAGGAGCGTATGAAGGATCGTGAATCTTTTGACGATAATCACCTCTACAGAGAATATGCCGCATATTCATATGCAAAGAATACGGCAGCCTTTAGAAATAACGGTACTGCCTTTACACCACAGGAACTTAAGAACCTCTCCAACAAGGACCTTCATGATCTTTCAGAGAGCGCCAGGGTCCTTCTTAAAGCTGAAAGCGAGAAGGGCGAGGATATTGAGACCCTTCGCGAGGCAGCTATTTTCATAATTGCACAGAGAAGCAAGAGCCCGGATTCGGACATAGATACAGATGCTTACAAGGATCTGCCCTGGAGCGTTCTTTTTGACATGGCCAAAAAGGTGCTCACCGATGGAGTGGATAAGAGCAACGAGCAACTGCGTACGGAACTTACATCTTCAAGGGATGAGTTTACCGGTGTAGACCATATGGATATGATCCGTCAGCTTGCCCACGAAGCAGAGTGCGGCAACAAGGTGGATGCGGCCAACCTTCGTGAACTTTGTATCTTTGAACTTACCAAGGACAGTGCAATAAAGAGGACAGATATCCTGGATCTTTCCGCACTTACTCTTTATAGGATCCTTGAGGACAAACTCCTTCATAACGCGGAGGATAAGAGCATCGATAAGACAGATAAGCTTCTTTTGGACCTTCAGGCAGAGCGCAAGGCAAAACTCACTGAGGCAAGCAATGCTAATAAAGAGAAGGCCAAGATCGAGGATTATCTGAAAGCAGAGGGTAAAAAACTTGAGGATGCCTATGAGCTCTTTGCAGCCGGCAAGTATATTGAAAAAGGCAAGATCAAGACCAGGATGTTTGGCTTTGGACCCAGCAAAAATGACATCAAAAAAGAAAGAGAAAAGACTGATGCTGCTAAAAAGGAGCTGGTTGAGACCAAGGCGGTTACGATCATCGATAATGGTGAAAAGGTCGTTGTCAGCTATATAGCGGCCATCAATCATTATAAGAAAATAGCCGAGGCGGCCAATACTTCCGCAGGCAAACTGGCACGCCGCATCAAGGAGCAGGATCAGCTGGCAGCCATGGAGGCAGAACTTGAGAAGTCGTGGCTTAAAAACCGTATCGAAGAGGAGAGGGTCCGTGCTACAAGCAGACCTGAACTTCGTGTGGATGAGTCAGAGAAGATGATCTGTGCCAAGGCCATTGACGAGGAAACACCCTGGTCAGAGGATGCGGTATCGGCTCTTGATCTCATCGGGGAGTTGGTTTCAGGTGATGACGTCTATGATGAAAAGGGCAATGTTGTAGCGCAGGATAAAAAGGTTCGGAAGATCCTTTCTTCCCACAGTGATGTACTTATCAAACTGGCGGAGGCAAGAAAAGCTGAAAAGCCTGAGATCCCCGGATGGGGCGGCCCTCTGGGAGAAGTACAGGGACGTATTTCCGACGATCAGCGCAGTCTTCTTTCAAACATCAAGGGAAGCTACCTTGATAAGGTTCTTGATAAGATAAATGAGCTTGCGGGCGGGAAGAAACTCAGTGCTAAAACTCTTGGCACAATTTTACGGTCCGCAGAATTGAATGATCTTCTCAATGCTTATGATGATGTTCTTTCCGGCGCCATCGATGCCGGTGATGCAATGCTTCAAAAACAGCTGGATTCCGCAACAGAGAACATGTTCGGTGGCAGCGGAGAAGCAATGAAGGACCTGTGGGAGCTCTACGACTATAAGTATGATGATAAGAATGGTACTCTTGTGCCTCTGACCAAAGATGAGATCCGCGAGAAAAAGGCAGAAGAGGAAGCTTACGACAGAAAAGAAAAGCTTGCCAAGATCAGAGATATGGTATTCGATACCAAAAAGGGACAGGGCCGATTCCTGGATCAGGTATTCAAGGGATACTACAAGAATTCATCCGATTCAGAGCGCCGCTTTATGATGTCCTACGTGATCAAAGATATGAAGCCCAGAAAGCTTCGCGAGAATTCCAGACAGCGAGGCGGAGCTTACTTTGCATCCATGCTCAAGGGAGCAGGTCCTCTTATGCAAAAGCTTTTCCAGGGCGTTCCCGAGCAGATGCTCCCGGCCGAGTTTAAGAGTGCGCTTTCCGTAGTTAAGTCCGATCTCAGACCTATTCCGGATAATTATGTTCAGAAGAAACTTGATGAGATCAGAGATGCTTCCGGCGGAAAGATAAGTTCCATCAATAAAATCAGATCTCTTGGTGCGGCATCCATAGCCGAGACCTATCTTTGTGATGTGACCTATGCAAAGACAGGAGAGACTCAGGAAGTAGTTGTCAAACTCCTCCGTCCAGATGTTAAGCGTCGCATGGAAAATGAAAAGAAATTCATTATTGACTGTGCGAAAAAGACTGACGGTGACGGCGTGATGGAAGCCTCCTTTAATGCCCATCTTACCAAGATCTACGAGGAGCTTAACTTTAAGAACGAGGGTAAGAATATCGTAAGCGGTAAGATCTACGAGGGAAAGGAACTTACTTCCGTCAAGCTTAACAAGGACATTCCCGCAGGCGAGGATTATATCGTTATGAACAAGGCGGAGGGTGTGACCCTTGACCGCTATATAGAGGAAACAAAGGGCTATGGTTCAAAGATCCTTGAAAAATACATTAATCCCGATGTTACTTCGGATTCCAAATATATCGTCAACAGATATAAGATGGAGGAATACTACAAGGACAGGCAGGCACTTGAAGAAAAGCTTTCAGAGGTTGAGGAGCGTTATTCCCATATAGAGGCTCTCGTTGCAAAGTGGATCGATGAGGCACTTTTTGAGTCCCGTTTCCATCACGGTGATCTTCATGCCGGCAATATCATGATCAATGATCAAAAGGCAACGGTCCTTGATTACGGTAACGCTACCCAGCTTCCGAGTGATAAGGTCAAGGCTATCGTAAAGATGATGGCGGCAGCCTTTTTCGGCAATACGGAAAACTACATCGAGGGTCTTGAAAAACTGTTGGCTCTTGATAAGGGCAATACTTACAACAGCATGGAAAAGGAACAGAAAAACGCCATCAAGGGTAATCTGGAAAAGGAACTCAAGGAGATCTTTTCTCTCGGCTCCAGAGAACGTACAGGTGAGAAGATATTTGTTTCTCTCCTTAAGTGTCAGGAACTTGGCATAAAACTGCCGAGAGAGGTCCAGAATTTCTCTCAGTGTGAGCAGAGACTTGAGAATACCATCAACGAGTTCAGGACAGTGGTTGAAAGCCTAAGAACAGCACTTAATACCTTGGACAGGGCACCGGTAGTCGTGATGGGCACGACATGCTTTGACCCTATTGCTCAGGCCAATCGTAATGTGGGATCAGGTCTCGTTTCAACCACTGCTATAAAAGAGGATCAGAAACTTCTGACAGCTTATATGGATCCTACTGAGGAAAAAGTAAAGTCCGATCTTCGTTCCAAAGATCCGGAGGACTTCGACCGCAAGTACATGCGAGACTTTATTAAACTTAAGGAGGGCATGGCAGAGGCTAAAGAACAATTTGACACCATAAACAAAAATGCAGCTGATATCCGCAAGAGGTTTGAGGGCCTGAAAAAATATAAGGGTATGAGTTATGAGCAAATAAAAGAAAAGGGCATGGAGAAAGATTTTAATTATTGTTACTTAGCCAACTCCATTATCACCAATGCCCTTATGATGATGCCGGATGAATGCTTAAATCTTTTCGGCGGCAATTTCATGCTCAACAGACTTGCAGGAGAGGCTTTTGCGGCCACTGATGAAGAGGCCTTTGAGAAGTTTATGGATGTCTTCGAAAAACAGATCCCGGTAGCTCTTTCCATAGCGGCCAGTCTTGAAAAGGCCAGAAAGACCAAAAAGGATCCTGCAAAATCAGCGGCAGAGGATGAATTCGTCAAAAAGTATGTAGAACTGAAGACGTCCGGTGTTATGGATCTTGAAAGCACCAAAGAGTTTATGGAGGTGCTTTCACCCGAGATAGTTGATCATTTCCGTATCCTGTCTCCCTACGAGGCTGTTCTTAGCGGACTCAAAAGTAAGGGAGATAAAGAGTTCTACTGGAAGAAGAACGAAAAGGGCGAGTATCAATACGGAGAGTATTCTGCGGAGTTTAAAGAGGCCTTTGAGGAGACACAAAAGTATGAGGCAAGAGTGGATGAGCTGACGCCCAAGGAGAAGGAGGAGTTTGAAAAGGCTAAGGAAAGGCTGCGAAGAGCAAGCATGTTTGCGGTCCAGTTTGTTGCCGGAATGGATGAAGATAATGCTCTTTTTGAAAAGCAGTGTGCTATCTACTTTGAGGATAAGAAGTATGGAAAGCAGCTCCGGGCAGCTTATGATGAGAGAAGGAGACTTCAGGATCTCTACATCAAAAAGCTTTTCCATAATGAACCGGATGAGCCGGAGGTGAAAAAGCAGAGGATCGAAGCGGAGAAGAGGTTCATGCTCATCTTCCGAAGAGTTGTATACAAGCACGCACTTGTCAGGGATAAGTACTATCGTCATTCCGGTACTCACGGACATTACGTCAAGGGATTTATCAATGTTATGCAGGATGTCCTTGGGAATCACGAGATCGCTCTTGGCAAGATGGTAGGAATAGGCAATGCCATAGAATACAAAAAGCAGTTATAAAAAAAACAAGGGTATCGGGTGCAAGTGGCTAAAAGAAGCCATTTGCACCCGTTTTTTCTTGACCTGTCCCCCCAAGGACTTGTATAATATTCATTGAGCCATTTTTCAAAGGCAGAGGAGACTTATCATGCTAGACATAATTACAGGCGTCGCAGATCTTACAGCTGCATTATTTATAGGAGTTTGTGTTTGGGGCAATCGCATGTCGAGAGGTGGAGACCGCAGATCCGGCGTTCTCTACTTTGTCATGTTGTTGCTTCTTTTTGTTATGTTGGCATCCCAGGGTATTTCCTATTTTCTTGTGGGATCAGGATTTTCCGATATTAGGATGGTTTTGGATGATCTTTCTTCTGCAGGTTATTATGCGCTTTTGGGAACCTTTTCCTATTTCCTTTGGACGGTATGCTCAAAGCAGACTACGGTTCATAGGATCTGGTACATGATCAATGTTATCCTTTCGGTTGGAGGATTTGTTTACTGGCTGTATCTTGAGCACAGCGGCCTGGTGGTTGTAGGAGCAGATGGCAAGGTTTCATCCTCGATCTACTATCTGGTAGGTCAGCTTTTTGGATATCTGGAAGTAGCCATCCTAATAATGATGCTTATCGCATATTCCAATTATTTAAAGCCCAGACAACTGGTGCTTTATTTAACTTATTTTGCAATACCCATCATTGTTTCTGTGCTCAGGTCTTTTTTGGGCGGACCCAATCTTCTTTATCTTGCCATGGCTATTTGTCTGTTTGTTTTGTATCAGCTTGAACACATCGATGTACAGCGGGAGTACCTGGTACAGCAGAACAAACTTACTGAGAGCGAGCTTGCAATGATGATCCAGCAGGTTCAGCCTCACTTTATGTACAACGTCTTTAATACGATCTATCATCTTTCCGTCAAGGATCCGGTTGCTTCTCAGGAGGCCATAGGTCAATTTTCGGACTTTTTCAGAGCCAATCTTGCGGCCATTACTACGCAGGAACCAATTCCTTTTGACGAGGAACTTGAGAATACCAAGATGTATATCTATCTCGAAAAACTCAGATTCGAGGAAAATCTTGAGATAGAATATGATATAGCTTGTGAGGAATTTTCTCTTCCGCCTCTGTCTATCAGACCGCTGGTGGGCAACTGTATCAAACACAATATCAATAAGACCGGTCATCCTCTTCATGTCAAGGTTGCTACCAGAGAGTACGAAGACCGGTTTGAGGTTACAGTCGAGGATGATGGTGTAGGCTACAGGATGGGACGCATTCCCGACGACGGAAGAAAGCACGTGGGTCTTGCCAATCTCAGGCGCAGGCTTGAACTTATATCCGGGGGTTCGTTAGAGATATCGGGTAAGAGCGGCGGCGGAACATTGGCAGTAATTAAGATTCCAAAGGGGAAATGATATGAACATTATGGTAGTAGATGATGAGCGCGTGGCTCGTGAGGGAATTTGCGACATCTTGTCCGAAATCGTACCTGATGCCAACATACAGACTTTTGAAAAATCCGATGAGGCTCTTAATGCGGCCAAAAGCACTACGTTTGATGTAGCGCTTTTGGATATTATGATGGAGCCATATGATGGGATAGAGGTTGCAGGTGTTCTTGCGGAGAGGCATCCACGTATCAATATCATCTTTACCACCGGTTTTGACGGCTTTACCAAGGAGGCCATGGAACTTCATGCCAGTGGCTATATCACTAAGCCTGTCACCAAGAAAAAACTGGACAGGGAGTTTTCCATGCTCCGTTTTCCTGTTGAGGAAAAAACAAAAAAGGAGCCCCCTCTTCGGGCTCATTGCTTCGGCAATTTCGATTTTTATATTCGCGGCAATTCGCCATCATTTTCATATTCAAAATCAAAAGAGTTGCTGGCCTATCTTATTGACCGGCAGGGAACAGTATGCACTAACGGAGAGATCGCTTCCGTCCTTGGTGATGAAGAGTCAGGAGACGAGTTGGGGTATTCATATCTCAACGGGATCCGACGGGATCTGGCCAAGGTCTTTGAGGAGGCAGGCTTTCCTGATGTCCTTATCCGTACTCGCGGAGGCATGAGACTTGATACTACCAGGATCGCCTGTGATTACTATGATCTTCTTGAAGGTAAGCCCGGAGCTGTTGATGCCTACAACGGAGAGTATATGATCCAGTATTCCTGGGCTGAGCTCACCAACGGAGAACTGTGGAAAAAATACGGTGAATAAATCTGTGCAGAATCTGTATAAGTTCGTGTGATATCATTTAAGCGTTTTATGGAAATACTGATCTTGTCTATGCTTTTCTGTCAGTGTTTCCGATGAGGGGTACGCTGTTTGGGGACAGCGTAATTTTGGGGTAGAAAAAGGAGAGGTCACATGTCAGATCAACAGTTAAATACCACAAAACTAAAGGAACAATCTATTAATCGGTATCTGCTTCACGAGGAGGAGGTAGAACACAGAAGAGGGATCGTCTATCTTGATGAGAGGCAGCAGCAACAGCAAAGGCCCGCGTTGGCGCAGAGGCCTTATTCTTCTATGTCCAAAAATGAGAAGGATGCAGAGAAAAAGAAATATGAGCAGATGAAATCTGCCAGTACCTTTGTCAGCGCTCAGGATATGGAAAAACCCTATATCAAGCATCTTCTTTCCGAAACAAAGAAGATCAATGGTCAGAAGATGACCGGTGAGGAACTGATGAATTTGGCGCTTGCAGGAGACTGCTCCATGCTTGAAAAACTGGATCCGGTCCTTCGCAACCGCGCTGCAACTCTTTACATGGCTAGATTTGTCAATTTGTACGGCGAGAACTTCACTCCCGAGGCTATAGTAGCCAGCATGAAACAAAATCCCGAGTATGTCAAGGAGATGCTCAATCCTCTTTTACGTGCGGGGATTTCACTTTTTATCCACTCCACAGTCGTGGAAGAGGCAGTAGTAGAAAAGTATAGAAAGCTGGATGCACTTTTTAATCAGGAGATCATGGTAGCCACTCTGACTAAAAACAAAAGTACCGTACCTGATGATTTTACAGAGACCGAGAAGTGGAAAAATATCCGGTCTCAGCAGTTTATGATCAAGTCACTTCTGGCTGCTCATGTGGGACAGTTGACAGAGAAAAACCATAATATCAATGCTCCGGAACGTCCCTGGCAGGGACCTGTGGCCAATGCCTTTGCACATTGTTCACGAGTTGTGTATACCCTTCCCGGAACTCAGGATTATTCCGAGACTGCCACTACGGAGGTAGTGAGCAGCCTTGTAGGTTTAGCACCATTCAAGAAAAGATTCGGTGCGACGCACAATCTTCAACTCAAGCGCAGGGACGGTACCAAGGAGGCCAAGGAGAAAAAGAGCTTCACGCCCTTTAATCAGCAGGGTATGAATGTTGCCATAGGCGGACTTGGCAATGTCGGCATCCCCGGACCCGGTGGAGAGGTGAGACAACTTCGTAATGACGGAAGCTGCGGTCATCTTTATATGCATCTTGAAAAGGGAGATAAGGAAAAGAATCCCGGCATGCTTATAGGGTTTGAGAGCGATGCTTTTATGGTACGCAATCAGCAGGGCCACAGACATGATATCTTTGCTACCGCTGAAAAGGCTTCCAGCTTTGGCGGACAGAGAGTGGATGAGATCGGAGACAAGTACGGCGGTAGAGAAGTTGATCTTTCCCAGGTGTCCGAAAAGGGATTCACACAGCTCATGGATTTTGTGGATGAACTTACAGACCACCTTCTCTCCAACGGTGATGATCAGAGTGTTCAGTGGCTTGAGCAGATTGCCAGGGCGGTCAGCGGCGAACTTATGAGTCGTTCGGATCTACAGGATCTCATAGATGATATGAAGCGTATGGCAGAGGAGTATCTCATGATCAATCCGTATAAGAATGTAGACTTTATCGGGGATCTTTACGGTCATTGATCTGCTTTAGATAGTTTTGAAAAATAATAGGAGTTAAAATGGTAGAATTACTTGATTTAAGAGATGGGATTCCCGATGAGATACGGCCTCTTATTGAACTGGATGCCCAGTACCATGTTGAGGAGGGTGATGCGGTAGCTATCGGTATATATGATGACGATAAGGCAGCAGGCGCTGTCTGTGCTTACCTTACAGATGGAGCAGCAATTATCGAGAGTCTTTATGTGCTTCCGGAGTATCGCAGACGAGGATTTGCCACAGAGATGATGTATCGACTCTCACTTGTTCTTTCGGGCATGGAGGATATCTATCGTATGGAGGCTTCCTTTAGCGAGGAGTCCGATACCGGACTTATGGAGCTTTTTACATACCTTGACTTTTTCATGGAGATCGACGAGGGGCTTGGTGAGTACACTGTGAGGATCGGTGATATGGTTTCTTCGGAGGTTTTGCAAAAGGCCAGGACCAAGGGTGTTATTCCACTGGATGATATGGAGAGCGCTCAAAGGAAAAATATCATCAGCCTGACATATCCGGTTTCGTACTTTACCAGGACCGGAAATATCGATGAGAAACTGAGCTGTGTTATGGAGGATGCCAGCCTTTTCATCGGTCATGAAAAGGACGAACTTGTGATGGTTTGGGCCGATAGTGGGGATCAAAAGATGTCGCTCATGTCCATGCTCAAGTATTGTCTGGACAGATCAATAGATCTTTACGGAGAGGATACCAAGATGCGCATTCCGTACATCAATGATGTATCCAAAAAGATAATAGAAAAGCTGGCAGGTGATGCGGCCCACCCTACTGAGACAGTGTGGACGGCCAGGTATCAGCTTTTTGACGCGGTAGAAGAAGAGGATTGATTGTACTGATTTTTATTTAGGAGGGTAACAATGGCTAGCTATTTGAACATGAAAAAAGCTTTTAAAAGGATTAAAGGTCTTAGGAGAGAGGACAGAAAAAGGACTACTAAGAGGATGGAGAAAGAGGGCTTTCCATTTCAGGAACCCGATCCGGTGATGGACAATGAAGAAGCATTGGATGAAATGGAGGCTATAGTTGAATCAGAGCCCTTTAATCTGGAGAAAACCCAGGCGAATCCTGTGCACAGAGAGCTTTTCTTTCAGGATTTTGAAAAGCTGCTTTCTTTGTCCAACAAGGGTAAAAATGGTGAGAAGATGGGTTGGGTCCTTGCCGGTCTCAAGCCCTATAATGAACCGGATTTCTTGGGTAAATACTGCGTGGGCATGTTGACTGCTGGCGGTGAACCAGATCTTTCGAAGATACTCAAACAGATGATCTTCGTTGTTGATACGTTTAAGGGAGTATGTAATGATTACCTTCAGACAGTCAATCCGTGGTCACCTTCGGGAAAGAAAAGAAAGGCTCTTGTTCAGTCAGCTCTTGGAGCG
>JAEELH010000056.1 GCA_016288825.1 Lachnospiraceae bacterium
ATCTCAAGCTGTAAAGAAGCCTTGTTTAGCTTATAACCGGCTGCCTGTGATGTGTACGGCGCATTTGCCATACTCAGAACAACAGTGACAGACATGATGACAGCTATGATCTTATTTATCTTTTTCATTCTATCCCCCTTTGCTTTTTTGAGTAATAATGTTGCTTTTTTATTATTTCACTTTTGGGTGGGGATTTCAACTTTAGGAGATACACCGCATCCATTCGCGCAAACATTATATTGTGCAAAATGATTAAAATTTAGATTTAACCTACTATATCTTGTGGTGAGAACCCTGGAGTGCTATACTTGATGTTGTCAGAGTTAACCTTTCAAATGCGGAAGGAGGCGGCATTGGGTACCGAAGAACTGGCAGTAATAGAGAGCAAGGCACTATCCATTTCGACAGAGGCGCATGCAGGACAGGTTGACAAGGCCGGGTGTGATTACATCGAACACCCCAAGGCAGTCGCCGACAGATGTTCGAATCGTGAGTGCAGGATAGTGGCCCTGTTGCACGATACTATCGAGGATACTTTCGTTACGGCAGATTATCTGCGGGAGCACGGCATACCGGAGCATCTCGTTCAGGCAGTTCTTTTGGTCACAAAGGATAAGTCCGATCCCGGATATAACTACGGGCACTATCTGCAGGCGATAAAGGCAAATCCTATTGCACGTGCAGTGAAACTGGCCGATCTTTCTCACAACATGGATCTGTCTCGCCTGCCACAGATCACACCCAAGGCAATACGCAGGCAGATGAAGTATAGAGTTTCGTACCGCTTTCTGGCCGCAGAAGCTTATTGAAAATGTATTAAAGGTTACCATGTCAGGCACCTCCAAAATGCCTGATTCCTTACACGTAGGGCGGATGTGAAAGCATCCGTCCTTTTTTAGAGGTTTTATGGTATCATAGAAGGAGTTTAGGAGCGGCAGGCCCGCCCATATGGAAGAGCGGACGGACGAGAGCATCAATATCAGGGATTATCTTGAGTAAAAGGATGAAAGAGTATTATATTGACAGTGATGGTATTCAGCTGCATGCTAAGCTGGATAGAGCTGAGGGAGTAGAGAAGGGACCGCTTTGTATTCTGATCCATGGGTTCACTGGCCATATGGAAGAGGAGCATATCATTGAAGTCCAAAAGGCCATGAATGATTCCGGAGTTTCGGTTCTCAGGGTCGAAATGTACGGTCATGGAGGAAGCGGTGGAACATTTGCAGAGCATACCCTTTATAAATGGGTCTCTAATGTGTTTTCGGTCTTGGAGCACGTTAAAACCCTGGATTTCGTTACGGATCTGTACTTATGCGGACACTCTCAGGGCGGTCTTTTGGCCATGATGATGGGAGGAATGTGTCCGGATGTTTTCAAGGCTTTGATACCGTTGTCACCGGCTTGGATGATCCCGGAGGTATGCAGGCAGGGGTCTATCCTTGGGGCTGATTTTGATCCGGAGCACATACCGGAGATGGTTGAAACCGAAGAGTGGAGTCTGTCCGGAAATTACATTCGTGTGGCTCAGTCGATCTTCGTTGAACCGGCTATAGAACGTTTTGGAGGTCCGGTATTTATCGTTCATGGAGATGCGGATGAAACGGTCCCCTATTCTTATGCAGTCAAAGCTGCGGAAAAATACAAAAACTGCAAACTTGTTTCGATCCATGGAGCAGATCACTGCTTTAACGGTCATTTGGATGAGCTGTATACCGTGATCAGAAGCTGGAAAGTATAAAAATGGTGAGGATCTTTTCGGAGATCCTTTTTGTGTAACTTTTGAGCGTATTTATATGTTAAAATGAGAAAATCCATAAAAATCGCATAAGCAAAGGAGAATGTGACATATGGGTGATAACAATTTATACACATTCAAAGACCTTTCCAAAGAAAAGGATCTGAAAAGTTTTCAGATGGCTGAGACCCGGGACTATGTGGCGCCCGCATTATTCAAAGACGATCTTATGGAGAATCAGTCTCAGGCAGAGAGTCAGAAGAGCCCTATCCACAGTGTGGTGGATCAGGTTATGCCTCAGAAGCTGGTGTCTTTTTCCAATGTTTGCGAGTACATCCTCAAGGGTTTTTATACATTCAAGAACTCCAAGGGTGTTGAAAAAAAGGGAACCAAGAGCCCATCAAAGGGATATATGAAACCCGTTATCGAGAATCTGCGGGCGCTTGACAATTTTTTGCAGGGGGACATCCCTATGCATGGAGAGGCGCTGGATGTTAACGCTCTTGACAGCGCGCAGACTTATTTTAACAACGCTCTCGATGCCTGCGACAAGTATCTTGATAAGCGCAAGAATCCCTGGACAGATGAGGGCAAGGCCAGGTATGCAATGGTAAGTGACCTTAGGGAAAAGGTCGCTTTTGAATCCATGCGCTTTTCAGAGCAGATCACTGCGATGAAAAAGGATCCGTTCCTCATTCCAAATGACGGACGTTCTTATGAGAAATATGGCTGTATCCCTGAAGAGGCTCAGCTTCTTCAAGGCGTACTCCTACAAAAAGAAGCTTGCACAGTAATACAGAGATCCATAGCAGAGGTCGTTTTTCCATAATGAGGAAATACGGCCTCTTATTTTGCCCTTTTTGATATGTATTCCCTTAAAGCTAAATCATATAATAGCCTAGTACACCATTTACCAATTAAATGCACATTCTGCTTGCCAGAATTCCCTGTTACTGCGTTGCTTTCAATCGACG
>JAEELH010000057.1 GCA_016288825.1 Lachnospiraceae bacterium
GCACATTCTGCTTGCCAGAATTCCCTGTTACTGCGTTGCTTTCAATCGACGATGCACACGCATCGCCTCTCTCAAGCGCCTTGTAACCGGAAATTCTGATCTTCGCAATAATGTACAGTTAATTGGTGCATGGTGTACTAGTCGATCAAACATAGCACCAAGGAGGAGGCAATTATGACAAACGTTTTTATTTCGATCATTTTGATATTGCTGGCTATAGTTGTATTTGTCGGCAGCTTTAAAGTACATATCGATCATCGGCTTTTTGTGAGGCTTGGATCTTTGATACCTCTTTTTGTTGGAATAATTTCCCTGGGTATCGGCTGCATCTATACACAGGATATCGGAGAGGTCATCATCACAAGGAACTGGGACGGTGCCCTGATAAACAGCACGGACAGCCCGGGACTTCATTTTAAGAGCCCCCTGGAAACAACCATTTCCTATGATACACGAAACATGTTGATCAACTTCTATACCGACAAGGATTATTCTTATGACGGTGGAAGCGCTACAGGCCCCCAGGTTACCATCAATGATAAGTCCGGTGCCAAGGCCGATATCGACATCCAGGTGGTTTACAGCCTGAACCCTTCATCAGCAATGAAGCTTTATGCTGATTACGGCACTCAGACAAACTACACAGCCAGCTATCTGAGCAATGATGTTCGCTCAGTGGCTCGTGAGATCAGCGGTCAGTTCGATACCATTACCATGCTGACAGACCGTGCAAAGTATACGGATGCAGTGGAAGCGTCTCTGGCAGAAAAGTGGGAAGCAAACGGACTCCATGTTGAGCAGGTAAGCGTTCAGGAGGTTCGCTATCCCGAAGCTATTACAGACAAATACGCACAGGCGCAGGCAGCAGAGATCGCCCGTTCTCAGGCTATCAACGAAAGAGAGACAGCAAAGGTTGAGGCGGAGACCAAAAAGATCAATGCTCAGGCCGAGGCGGATGCCAACGACATCATCAATCGTTCACTTTCCGACAATCTGATCCAGCAGCATTATATTGATGCTCTTATCGATATAGGAAAGAATGGCAATCTGGTAGTTGTTCCCGAGGGCAGCCAGCCTATAGTCGGATCAGGCAAGATAACAAGCGAGTAATATATAAAGTAGTCCCCGACCGGTGATGGTCGGGGACTTTTAGTTGGTTTATGATCCGGATAAGCATGGATTTTTCCTGTGCTTTAATGTATCATAGTGGAGGTTAAAAGATCTTGAAAAGGAGATGCATATGAATCCAATGCTTTTATTACAGGCGAAAGAGAGAATAGACATTTTTGGACAGGAGCACCCGAAGGTTTTTCCCTTTTTCAAAATGCTCAAAAACAAAGCTCTTCACGTGGGAGCGGTCTATGAGATGAAGGTGACCTCCGCAGATGGTCAGGAATATGTTTCCAATATCAGACTGACGGAAAATGACGTCCAGACCATAGGTATGATCATGGAGGCCATAAGCCAGGAGAATCCTCAATAACATAATGGTATTGACAGGTAAACTCTGGATATATATAATGTTAGCCGAGGCTAACTAATGCCGCCTTAGGGCGGCATTATATTTGCAGCCGAGTTAGTGTTTCCTAACACACGCAAGTAAGCAAAAAAGCGAAGAGGTTTGGAAAGGGAGAGAAAATGAAACTACAGGAGTTGAAAGAAAACACACAGGCAGTTGTCAGGGATCTTAAAGGTGACGCCAGGTTTATCGGACGTGTTACCTCCATAGGTCTTACACCGGGTTGCAGGGTGCGGATCATTAAAAATGATAAGAATCGTCCGCTCCTTTTATACTCCAGGGATACTATGATAAGCCTTGGAAGAAGCGAATGCGATGGCATTGAGGTTGAGGAGGTGAGCGCATGAGCACGGCAACGATCGCACTTTTAGGGCAGCCCAATTCCGGAAAGTCCACACTTTTTAACGCGCTTACCGGTCTCAAGCAGCATGTAGGAAACTGGCCTGGAAAAACTGTTGAAAAAAAGGAGGGGTCTTTTGCATATAACGGCATGACATATGAGGTAGCAGACCTTCCGGGTTCCTACAGTATGACCGCAAACTCCGATGAAGAAGTGATCACGAGAGATTTTATTGCTTCCGGAGAGGCGGATATAGTTTGCATCCTGGCGGACAGTTCACAGCTTGAAAGAAGTCTTTTCATGCTGGCAGATTATGCAGGTATCTCAGCGCCTTGTTTTCTTGTTCTTAACATGGAGGATGTGGCCAAGGACCAGGGAAAGACTATCAATGTAAAGGCGTTGGAGAAAAAACTGGGCATACCGGTAATGCTTTTTTCCGCAACTGATAAAAAAGCATACGATAGATTTTATGCCACTTTGGAAAGAGCGCTCAGAGAAAAAAGTCATATAGATGTTTCCGCACTTGAGAAGGAGTATGAAAAGATTTCGGGTTACAGCGAGATCAAAGATCAGCTTTCCGAAACCGATATCTCCGGGTATACTCCCATGTGGCTTACCGTAAAGTATCTTGAGAATGACAAGGTGGTATCGGCAAAACTCAAGGAAGAACTGTCGGGAGATAAGGCAGCGAGCATTAGCGCCCTTGGAGAAAAGGCAGGAGGTGCCATCGCAACCGGTGAGTGCAAGTTTAATTGGATCGATAAGCTTCTGGATGGAACTGTAAATAAGTCCGAAACCGGAGTTAAACTCGGAAAGCTCGACAGGATCTATACTCACAGATTCTGGGGAAAACCAGCGGTAGTACTTACTGTCATCCTCGGACTCTTTGCATCATTTATCCCTGCGCTTCCTATCATGGGACTGGGTTCTTTGGTGGATATCCTTAAAAATGTGGTACAAGGAGCTCTGAGTACTGCAGGATGCCCGGCACTTATCATGGGGCTGGTCTGTGATGTTTTCATACAGTCTATGGGATATATCATAAAAATGCTGGGATTTGTTTTTGGTGTGACCCTTGTATTCGGATTTCTTGAGGAAGTCGGAGTTATGGCGAGGATCTCCTATGTGTTTGATAACACTATGGGCAAGCTGGGACTTCAGGGCAAGTCCGTTATGCCTTTTCTTGTAAGTTTTGGATGTACCATGGGTGGTGCAGCGGGAACAAGAGTTATAGATAACTGGGGCCAGAAGGTCCTTACCATCGCTCTTGCGTGGGCTGTTCCCTGCGGTGCAGCATGGGCCATCGTTCCCATGCTTTCTACCGTATTCTTCGGTATGGGTGCGCCAGTTGTTATTGCGGTGCTTTTGCTTGTGATGATCCTTCATATGTGGGTAACCGCAAAGATATTTGGCAGAGGTCTGGTTAAAAAAGAGGACAGATGCGGAATGATAATGGAGCTTCCTCCTTATCATAAGCCCAGGTGGGGGGCGCTTTTAAGATATGTTTTCGGACGGACTAAAGACACATTTGTACGTGTGGCAAAAGTAGTGCTCCTTGTATGCCTTATATTCTGGGTACTTAGTTACGGCAGCGGTGTGAATGACACAAGTATCCTTTACAGGCTCGGAATAGCAATTGAGCCGGTAACAAAGTTCTTTGGACTTCCCTGGCAGCTTTTCATAGCATTTGTGGCTTCATCCGTAGGTAAGGAAGGCGCAGTAGGTGTTATAAGTGCTCTTTACGCAGGAGGTTCATACGGCGAAGGATTTATGGCAGCTATGGGCGGTGCTGCAAGAGCAGCAAATCTGAACGAACTTCTCCTTGCAAATGTTACGAAGCCCGAGGCACTGGCGTTTATTTTTGCGATCACCTTTAACCTTCCCTGTGTAGTAGCGCTTGCGGCGACTTATCAGGAGATCCATTCCGCTAAATGGACGGCAAGGATCGCAGCTTATTATACTGTGGGAGCGCTTCTTCTTTCATGCGTAGCTTATCATATCGGTCTTTTGATCTGGTGATTGGAGGCATTTATGCAAGATCTTTTAGAACTGTTAAAGGACGGAAACAGCCGAACACTTGAGATGATGGCAAAGGATCTTGGTACCACTACCGGCGATGTTATACGACGGATGGAGTATCTGGAACATATCGGAGCCATACGTCAGGTAGCCTTCATGGATAACAGCGGGTGCGGAAGCTGCTCGGGTTGCACCGGTTGCAGCGGAGAAAGCCAGGCGGCATGCAGAGGATGCGTGCCGCAGAATGCCGACGTCAATATGGGCAAGGTTTGGGAGATAGCATGAACGGTATATTGTCGGATATTGTCATAGTTGCTATTCTTGCAGTCGCTGTGTTTTTCGGTATCAGAAACATGATCCGACACGCCAAAGGCGAAGGCGATTGCTGCGGCGGCGGAAGCGGTGTCAGGCTCATGAAGCCAAAGAAGCTGGATAAAGTAATTGCAACAAAAACCATTTACATTGAGGGCATGTTCTGCGACAATTGTTCCGGAAGAGTACATAATGCACTTAATTCCATAGACGGAGTTAATGCAAAAGTCTTGCGGAGCAAAGGCCGGGCCACTGTGAAGCTGGGAAAAGAAGTCAGTGACGAGACATTGAAAAAGGCTATCACGGATCTGGGATATACGGTCAATGGGGTGGAAAAATGCGATCATTTATAAGGCTTACCGATTTCCATAGAAATGAGTTATCGGAGATTTTTAAAATTGCCGATTCTATTGACGATTATGCCGGTTTTTTAAAGGGAAAGACCATAGTTATGTTTTTTCCTGAGTCCAGCATACGGACCAGAGTCTCTTTTGAAAAAGGCATTTATCTTCTTGGCGGACAGACCATTTTATTTGATCCGTCAACGTTGGATAAAAAAGAAGAGATCAAAGACGTGTGCGGATATCTTCAAAACTGGGCTGATGCGGTTATAGTACGCTATAAGGATATCCGGATGCTTGATAAGATGGCTGACGCATTAAATGTTCCGGTCATCAACGCCATGACTGATGATAACCATCCATGCGAAATGATGTCCGATCTTTACGCTCTTTCAAAGATCAGGCCGGATTATTTGAATGACAAGTACCTTTTTGTGGGAGCGGACGGTAATATCGGAAGAGCATGGAAAGAGGCGTCGGAAGCCTTTGGATTTGAATTGACTCAGAGTGCTCCTGAAAAGTACCGTATACCAGGGGTTCATTTTAATGAAAATATTAAGGATGCGATGGCTGGAAAAGATATTATTTGCACGGATTCCATTCCATCAGATATGCTTGATGATCTTGCGGGCTATCAGATCACTAAAAACCTGATGAGTCTGGCAAATGAAAACGCGATCCTTAATCCCTGCCCGCCTTTTTACAGGGGCGAAGAGGTATCCGAAGATGTGATCGATTCGGAGTATTTTGTAGGATATGAGTTCAAAAAGAGTCTGTTGGAAGTGCAGCAGGCGATACTGATCTATTGTATGCAAAATAGCAATAGCTGACATGGATAAAAATAACCGCCTACTTTTCAGTAGAGCGGTTATTTCTTTGTTTTACAGCATCGCAACTCTGATCTTGGAAAGCGGAGCAGTGTCCTCGTCTTCTAGGATCTCAATCGGTTCGCCGATCCCCC
>JAEELH010000058.1 GCA_016288825.1 Lachnospiraceae bacterium
AGCAGGGAGATGGAGATAGCATGACAAAACAAGACCTGTCGGGACGCGCCACGAACCGGGAGCTTGCGGATTTCCTGGATTCACTTTGGGCAGACTACGAAGCCAGATACGGTGGTGAAAAGCAGCTTCTTGATAAGATGAAGGAGCTGTGGACCTACATTGGCGAGAGATTTCCGGAGAAAAAGCGAGCTCTCAAGGAACTGAAAAAGGCACGTCGTGCTGCGGACTACAGAGCAGCGGTGCGGGAGATCCTGGGGGCATAGACCGGCCGACTGTAGCTTTTGTGCACATGTATGCGATATAATAATAAGGACGCCCTTCGTAAACTCTTTGTACGGGAGGCGGAGTAAGGGTTCGACAGCACAAAAAAAGGGGGACATATGAGGAGATCAAAACGATTAACAGCACTTTTACTGGTATTTGTACTTATGCTGACCTGCGTTCCGGTAGGAGTCGTTAAGGCAGCGAAAAAGAAGAGCGCTCAGTTTGCTTATCGTATTGACACGCTTGATCTTGAAATGAATCGCAGGCTGGCTGTAGATGTACTTTCACAAATAGACGGAAAAGTACATGTTTACAGGACAGAAGCCGGATCCAAGACACCAACCAAGGACGAAGTTAGAAGAAACGGTTATGCGGTTGATGTTCAGGCCAAGATCGAAACTACAGCCTACAGTAGCAACGGTTTTGATATGGATGAGCTATATGATATCTATATCGTTTTTGAGGATGACTGGGGCACTCTTTACGGCCCATGGAAAAAGGCAAACTATAAGCCCAGCTATTTTCCTGCGGGGGACGGAACGATTTCAAACCCTTATCAGATTTGGACACAGCGCCATCTTTATAATGTTTATTACGATATAAGCAGCGGAAATGATGGCAAGGAGTACATCCAGATGCAGGATATCGTGTATGACAATACGCTGGATTTTACTACCATCTGGGGCAGGTACAGTAATTTCAAAGGATCCTATAACGGTAATAACCATTGTATTTACGGAATGATGGGATCCCTGGCAGGAGGTCTTGCAGAAAACGCACAGATCCATGATCTTTATATCGTGGCCTCAAGGACAAAAGAGGGCGGCCTTTTCTGCGCCCGTGACAACAACGGTACGATAAAGGGATGTGCAGCCTACCAGTGTAATGTTGAAGGCGCAGGTGTCTCTGCCGGCGCGATCTGTGGCGAAAACAGGGGTGCGATCAGACGATGCGAAGTACAAAATGTTACAGTTGATTGCAGCGACAATGGTGGAGGTATAGCAGGCCTGATGTCAGACGGCGTGATAGAGCTTTGCTATGCGGAGGCCAGCGTTAGAGGCGGTGCCACGGCAGGCGGCATCGTGGGCAGGATCCAGGGAGGCAGGATCGATGGCTGCATGGCTAATCCCTCTCATCTTCATGTCAACAGTAAAGATCTGTATAAAGGTGGTATCGCAGGTCAGTTAATGGGCAGTGATGCAATGATCACAGGAAATCTTTCCAATTATCAGCCGTCAACTCCGGAATATACTGTGCATACAGATGCCTCGATCATAGCCAATACAGGCGAGAGTTCAGGGTATGATTATAGGGTGAACTGTGTAGGCAATGTAGGGGCAGTACCTTATCTTCCCAAACCGCCTATCTCAACCGGTGACGAGGCTGAGGATGAAAAAAATATGCAGGAATACATGGAGATGATGGAGTATTGGCCCACTCATAACGGAGAGCTTAATACTCTCGCAGGAGGGGCAATGCAGATTGATCCCATTGAGAATTACATCTCCATCAATGCAAGCAATATCATAGCATTTACAGGACTCCACATCGCATATACCCGCGCTTATCCAAATGAGACGGAAGCCTATAACAAGGCTTGTCCTCTTACAAAAAAGACCGTTAAGTATACGGCAAAATCCCAGCCTGCAAAGGTAACGATCTCAAGTGCCAAGCGTGTAGAAGGCAACAAGATCTCCATCTCCTGGAAAAAGGTTAAAAAAGCCGACGGATATGAGATCCAGCTCAGCAAGGGTAAGTATGTAACTTTTGAAAACTATACTGAATTGAAGAAGACAAGTTATACCACTTACGGCCTTAGCAAGGGCTACGCCTATGGAGTTCGTGTCCGGGCCTACCGTACCGTCAAGGGCAAAAAGGTATACGGTCAGTTTTCTACCATCAAATACGTAAAACTTTTTGATGATTGACTTTATTGATCAAATAAAAAAGCGCTGTGCTTCTCGATCAGCTCGAGGGGCGCAGCGCTTTTGTTTTATAAGATGTTATTCTCGGCGAGACGAGGGATCGTTTTTATCCAAAATTTTAAGGAAATCCTCCAGCGCCATAGGTTTGTAGAAATAGAATCCCTGGATGTAATCGCAGCCGACTCTCCGCAAGAACTCCAGCTGCTTTTCTGTCTCGACACCCTCAGCGGTAACAGTAGCTCCAAGAGCGTGGGCCAGCTTGATGGTAGACTCGATGATGGCCTCTGCCTTGGGCCGTATACCGATCTTGCGGATAAAGCCCATGTCCAGCTTGACAATATCAAAAGCAAAGGTCTCCAGGGTGGACAAGGAGGACATGCCGCTTCCGAAGTCGTCCAGCAGGATCTTGATGCCCATGGACTTGAAGTCGTTGAGGTAGTCCATGGCCCGCTTTTCCAGATCCGCGTAGGCAGACTCTGTAACCTCTATGTGGATGTACTGCGCTGCCAGCGGGTTTTGAGAAAAGCTTTTTTTGATAAACTCCATAAGATAGGAGTCGTAAAAGTCCATTCTTGAAAGGTTAACAGCTACAGGAACCATGGGAAGTCCCTGTTCATGCCGCTTTATGGTAAGCTCCAGAGCCTGATCCATCATAAAAAGGTCAAGGCTGGAGATCCGGCCCTCGTGCTCGATCACCGGGATAAACTCAGCGGGTGAAACCATTCCCATATCGTGATGATACCAGCGGACCAGAGCCTCTGCACTCACGACCTCACCGTTATCAGCCCGAACTGTGGGCTGGAAAAATGGCATGATCTCGCCGGATTCCATGGAGGACTTCATGTCGGAAAGCAGGATCCTTCGCCGCATGTAATCCATCTGAACACAATCATCAAATCTGGCAAAGGATACCACACCGTTGTCCCGGATGGTCTTTTCCGCAAGCTTCGCCCGGTCGATCATGGTGGTAATGGAAACCTCACGGTCGTGGATATCGTAGATGCCGCAGGTTATATCAAAGTTGTACTGCCGGTTGCCATCGCTGAAGGTCTGGCATGTCAGTGCCCGGAGATTGGCATCGGAAAGTCGATTCCGCTCTACAAGCATTACAAAGTGATCACTCTCAAGTCGGCCCATAACGATAGGGAAAAGCCGGCGTCTCAGAACATCTCTGGTCAGGAAAATGACCATGTCGCCGCTTTCGTTACCGAACATCTCGTTGACGGCCTTGAACCCCCTGACATTGGTATAAACCAGAGAATATGCTGTATCGTAGGGCAGATTGTAAAGTGCCTTGCGGGCGTTTTCCAAAAAGCCGGTGCGAGCATACTCGTCTGTCATCCAGTCGTGGTCCAGCGCGGTCGTAATATCAAAAAGCGTGACCAAAAGCAGATTATCCCGTCCCGGGATGGGATTGATACGCATCAGCTTAGCGATCCGCCTGTCCTCGGCCTCGGTATGCATGGTCCGAACAAAGTTGCCTCTTTCCGCAACCTCTGCTTTTACCACGGAAAGCCTGGCCTGATCGATGATCGATGACTGCTCCTCCTCCACGCAGGCGAGGGAAAGCCGGATCACAAAATCCTCGTAACGAAGTGAGGATCCGTGAAGGATGTTTCCCATCTTCTGGCCTATATGAAGGTAGCTGCAAATGCCGGTATTGGTATCCAGAGTAAAAATAAAATCGTAGATATCATCAGCCAGGGTACGCCAGATATCAGGCGGGATCGATGTGGAAACAGGCAGTATGCTTCCGGACTTTAAGGGCAGGATCTGCTTATCCGAAATGATACTTCCGTCCCCGTAAAACCAGGTCTCGTCACCTTGTATTTTGAAAAAACTCCCGTCCGTTATGAAATAAAAACTACGGCCGATGCTGTCCGGAATAACGATCTCTTCTATGTAGCGTTTGCCGTCAAGTATAACGTTTTTGAAATAATCATAATGCGGGATGATTGAAATGTCCGTAAGGCCCAGACCTGTAGTAAAGCGTATAAACTCAGGATTCAGTGTCTCGCCCTCCAGCTCGGGTATCAGATAAACGTTGTTGGCAGCATTGAGACTGCCGGCTGAAAGCCCGATGATGATGCCCTCGAAATCCTCAAGGGCCTGACGGAGATGGAGCTGACGTATATAGCGGAGCTGGGTAGGCGCATGCCCTCCCGCAAGATAAACGACATTTGCATTTTTTAAAAGATCGCCAATACCTGAATATGTGCGATGATCCGCTATCTCTACGCGTGAAATGGCAAGTCCTGCGCCCTCCAGTGCAGCGCGCACATCGGCACAATGCCTGTCGGTCATGGTAAAATTATCCGGGTCGCTGGCCACATACAAAAGAGTGGCGCTCTCCGGCCAGACGGCGCGAAGCTGCGACGCAAAGCCGTTTTTCTCCATGAGTTGTTGCTGTGAAAAGCTGTCTCCCCCGTCAATGACGAAACTGCTTGTCAGAAATGTAGTCCCTTTTCTCATAAATCCCCCAGTGGCTGCTACTCAGTCTTGCCCTCGTCCTTTTTCTCAAGTCCGATCTCATCCATGATGGAATCAATCTTTTTATCAACTGCGGGAGAAGTCATCTGATCCTGGATCCTGTCAAAGATGTTGTTGGAATTGGTTGTGTCATTGTCGAAAAGATTCTCGAGTTTTGCTTTTGTTTCGGGTTTCATGATAGTCTCCTTATGCTTCTATGGATTAAAAGCGCAAAAAAGTACGCTTTTATGTACTCATCATTTTTTATTATACAACAACACGGCAAAAATAACAGAAAAATTTATTTGGTTTTAAGGTGAATTTTAACCCCCCGGGGGGCTTGCGCAGGGCGCTTTAGTCTAGTAGAATGCCATAGGATATTAAATGATAGGAGGATGTAACTATGCATATGGCAGATGCGTTGGTTTCTACAGCAGTTGCGGGAACCATGTATGTTTGTTCCACAGGAGTAGCCGCATGGTCGGTTAAAAAGGTAAAAGAGGAGAACGATCCCAAAAAGATCCCTTTGATGGGTGTTATGGGAGCCTTTGTTTTTGCGACCCAGATGCTTAATTTCACCATCCCCGGCACGGGATCCAGCGGTCATCTCTGTGGAGGTATGATGCTTTCGGCTTTGCTGGGACCCTGGGCAGGATTTTTAACCATGATAGGAGTGCTATTAGTCCAATGTCTGCTGTTTGCGGACGGAGGTCTGTTGGCCCTGGGATGTAATATCTGGAATATGGCATTTTACGGATGCTTTGTGGGTGCGCTGCTGATCTGGAGACCTATTATGAAAAATGGCGCTTCCCGTCTCAAGATTGCGGCTGCTTCAGTTATCGGTTGCATTTTGACACTTCAGATGGGTGCTTTCTCCGTATGTCTCGAGACACTGGCTTCCGGCGTGACAGAGCTTCCTTTTGGAGTATTTGTAGGAGTTATGCAGCCTATTCACTTGGCTATCGGCTTAGTTGAGGGTCTGATCACAGCTGCAGTTCTCATTTTCATCAATGAGGCAAGACCTGAGTACCTTTGGGGCGTTGGAGAGTCCAATGGTGCAGAGGGCAGGCTCAGCCGACGCGGAACTATCGGTGTTCTGGCAGTACTTGCTGCTTTCTTTGGGGGAGTTGTTTCACTTTTCGCTTCTGCATTTCCTGACGGACTTGAGTGGTCCATGGAAAAGGTTGCAGGAACAGCAGAACTGGAGCGCGCAGGTGGTGCTTATGCTTCGGCAGCAGGCATCCAGGATGTCACATCACTGCTTCCGGACTACGCTTTCAAGGGTTCGGAGTCAGTTTTTGGAACCACATTCTCAGGAATCGTGGGAGGAGTCGTGGTAGTTGGGGTATGCGTAGGCGTGTCACTGCTATTCAGATTTTTCAAAAATAAAAAGGTAGCAGAGCAGACAGATAATTCATGAATACAATAGAAAATAATCTGCACACCATCGATAAACTATCGGAACTTCAGCAGCGTGATCTTTGGATGAACAAGCTTCATCCATTGACCAGGCTGCTTTCTTCCGTTATATACATTGTACTGGTGGCATCCTTTGACAAATATGATATAGTGCATCTGGCGATCATGGCGGTCTATCCCTTCTTTTGTTTTATGGTTGGGGAGCTTTCTTTAAAGGACGGACTTTATCGCATGAGAGTTGTGCTTCCGCTGGTTTTGGCGGTGGGGCTGCCGAATCCGTTTTTTGACAGACAGGTGCTGATCATGGCAGGCAGTTTTGCCATCACCGGAGGCATGGTATCCATGGTGGTTCTCATGATAAAAGGCCTGTTCACAGTGCTTGCGTTGTATGTTCTTATCGCCACCTCAAGTGTGGAAGATATATGTTATGCGCTGCGCTGTCTGCATGTTCCAAAGACCATTGTGATCGTGGTATTGCTGATCGGGCGCTACATCTACATGCTGGGCAGTGAGGCATCCCGTATAACCACGGCTTATCGACTCAGGGCACCCAGGCAAAAGGGTATTCATTACAAGGCCTGGGGCACTTTGGTGGGGCAGTGGCTGATCCGGAGCATGGACAGGGCCCAGGTGGTCTATGAAAGCATGTGCCTTCGGGGATTTCGGGGAGATTTTCCTGAGTCAAAGCGCGGCGTGAGACTGAACGATGTGCTGTATACGCTGGTTTGGGCGCTGGTTTTGGGGGCCCTGAGATTCACTGGAGCTGTGGAATTGATTGGACAGCTATTTGTTGCGTAGACCGCGAGGATGCTCAAAAAAGCAGAGGAAGGCGCTTCGCGCTGCATTTTTCACGCAAAGAAGTGCCTTTATCAGTGCATCCTTAATATAATTTGAAAGGCTTGGGATTGGTTTATGAAAACCGGTACGGAAAAACGGGTTCTGGAGGTTTCAGATCTGAAATACTCATATGAAAAGGGACATCAGGTTCTAAAGGGCGTGACCTTTGATGTAAATGCAGGAGAAAATATCGGACTTATCGGTGCCAACGGCGTGGGTAAATCCACTCTGCTAAAGCTTCTGGTGGGGCTGGATCTGCATTTTGAAGGGACTATCCACGTGTCGGGGCATTCCATGTCCAGAGACAGCCTGACACATATCAGGGAGCATATAGGCTACGTTTTCCAGGATTCGGACAGTCAGCTGTTTATGTCCACCGTGGAAGAGGACGTGGCTTTTGGGCCCAGAAATTATGATATGAGTGAAACCGATGTGGAGAAGCGGGTTGCTGACGCCCTTGAGAGAGTACATATCACAAATCTCAGAAAAAAGCAGGTTTACAAGCTTTCCGGCGGTGAAAAAAAGCTGGCGGCCATAGCCGCTATTTTGGCAATGGAACCGGATCTGATACTGATGGACGAGCCTTCCGTGGCGCTGGATCCCCGGAACCGCCGCAATCTGATTTCTGTTCTGGGAGAGATACCCGGAACCAAGCTGATAGCTTCTCACGATCTTGATTTTATCGTCAAAACTTGCAGCCGCACCATTCTGATGTATGATGGCGTTGTGCGGGCCGACGGTCCTACAAAGGATATTCTGGAAAATGCACAGCTGTTGGAGGAATGTGGCCTATAGCCCCTACTTTTGCGAAAAAGCGACAGTTGACAACAGATGTGTTCTCATTTAACATTTTCACAGTTTGGCAATATACGCGCTGCAGAAAATGGAGGTTATTATGAAAAAATTTACAGGTTATACACATGGTATCAACCTGGGAGGATGGCTTTCCCAGTGTGACCACACAACCGATAGATATGAGAACTTTATAAAGGAAGAGGATATTAAAACTATCGCATCCTGGGGACTGGACCACATCCGCGTTCCGGTGGATTACGATCTGGTGGAGACTACCACAGGCGAGTACACCGACGGCTTCAAGTATATCGACCGTGCCGTTGAGTGGGCAGGCAAATATGGCCTCAATATGATCCTTGATCTTCACAAGACCTTTGGATACAGCTTTGACGACGGAGAAAATGAGGAGGGCTTTTTTGAAAACGAGTCCTACCAGGAGCGTTTTTATAAGCTTTGGGAGGAGTTTGCCCGTCGCTACGGTAAGTATCATGACAGGCTTTGCTTTGAGCTTCTCAACGAGGTGACAAAAAAGGAATACTGCGAGACCTGGAATCGTATCGCACATAAGTGTATAGACAAGATCCTGGCTATCGCTCCCGATGTGGATATCCTTCTGGGAGGCTATTACAACAACAGCATCGAGGCCCTTAAGGATCTGGAAAAGCCTTGGAATGAGCATATCATTTATAATTTCCATTTTTATGAGCCCCTTATCTTTACCCATCAGGGGGGATACTGGGTTGAGGGCATGAATGTTGATTTTCGTATGCCTTTCGCTTCCAGCTATGCTGACTATTCCAAGTTTACAGAGGAAAACACAGCCCAGCATTCTCAGGGATATGCGGACTTCGATCAGAATGCCATGATGGATGCCGAGTACTTCAAGCGTCGTATCGGAGAGGCCGTTGAGGTTGCAAGAGAGCGTGATGTAGCGCTTTACTGCGGTGAGTACGGCGTTATCGATCTGGCAGAGCCTGAGGATCGCTTGGCATGGTTTGAGACGGTTTGCGGAGTTTTTGATGAGTATGACATTTGCCGCGCTGCCTGGAGTTATAAAGAAATGGACTTCGGCCTTGTGGATAAGTGCATGGACAGCGTTCGCGACAAGTTGGTAAAGATACTGTAAAGCAAATTTATATCCCCCCAGGGGGCTTGTGCACGCTATAATTAACCTATATACTCCTTTCGTACATTTTTGTATGAAAGGAGTTTATTTTATGAAAAAGAAAGTCAGGTTACTTGCGGCTTTAGCGCTTATAGCCTCTCTGACATTGGGTCTTGCGGCTTGCGGAGCAACAGGTACCGGAACATCGGCTGATAAAGCCGCTTCCGGTGATGCGGCTACGGATCAGGGCAGCGCTGAGGAGACCCCAGCCGGTGATAATATCCTTCGGACGGCAGCATCTTTTGCTTATCCAAGCCTTGATGTCCATAAAGAGTACTATGGCTGGTATACATCCATTTACGGAATATCAGAGGCGCTTTTCAAACTTGATGAAAACAGTCAGGCTGTATCCTGCCTTGCAAAGGACGCCGTTGCGGACGGCACAACATGGACCATTACCTTGAATGACGGTGTGGCTTTTTCCAACGGCCAGCCCCTTACTGCAGATATGGTCATCAAAAATATCCAGCGCGTGGCTGAGATCAACGGCCGTTTCGATATTTTCGGAACCTTTACCTATGAGGCAAAGGATGACAAGACTATTGTAGTAAATACCGGTTCCGACGTTTATCCTACACTGAAAAGCGATCTTGCCAGTCCTGAGTTTGGAATGGTGGATCTGGATAACACAACCGATTTTGACAACGATCCCATCTGTACCGGACCTTTTGTTATCAAGGAGTTCGTACCCGAGGGCGATGTGACCGTTTCCAAAAATGAAAACTACTGGGGCGGCGATGTAAATCTTGACGGCGCTATCTTCTACTATATGCAGGAGGATGATCCCAAGCTTTTGGCAATGCAGAGCGGTGAGATCGACTGCTACAACAGCGTTTCTTCCGCAGCTCTTGAGGTTTACAAGCAGGATCCCGACAAGTACGTGATCTCTTCCGTTCCCGGAACCCGTCTTCAGTACTACATCCTCAACGAGAATACCCTTGATGATGCAGTTCGTGAGGCTATCACACTTACAGTTGACAAGGATGCCATCGCTTCATACCTTGAGGGAACTGTTTCCGCTGCAAAGGCACCTTTCCCTGAGACTTGCGCTTATTCTAAGGTGACCATTCCTTCTGTTGACACAGCTAAGGCCGTAAGCCTTATTGAGGGCGACGGTTATACCAAGAATGCAGACGGATTATATGAGAAAAACGGCGAGGTACTTCAGTTGAACATCGCTTATTATGCGGCACGTTCACTGGATACCCTGGCGCTTCTTATCCAGGATCAGCTCAAGGCTATCGGCATTGATTCCAAGCTGACCTGTGAGGAGGACCCGGATTCTACCTACATCGCAAATGCTGATTTTGATCTTGCTCTTTATTGCATGATCTCAGATAAATGTGGTGATCCTCTTTATTTCATTGACTCTACACTGGCAGATGGTGCATACTACAACGTGGGCGGTTTCAAGTCTGCGGATGCTCAGTCAATGATCGAGCAGCTTCGCGTAGAGACCGATACTGCAAAGCGTGCCGAGCTGGCTAACAAGATCATCCAGATCGCTATTGACGACAATGCTTTCGGATATGTGGGACTTTTCAATCATACAACCGTTGCCAAGCCCGGAGTTACAGGCTTCGCTGAAAACGTTCCCTTCGATTTCTATGGAATTGACGCTACTACCACAAAGTAGATCCTTCGGGAAATAACATGAAAAAACAGTTATTATACAGGGTGTTGGGATTGCTGGCGGTGCTTTTCATCCTCAGCATCCTCACCTTTGCGCTATTATACATAGCACCCGGCGATCCTGCGGAGAAGCGGCTTTCTTCGCAGGGAGTCGCCATAACAAAAGAGGTTCTTGAGGCTGAAAGGTTGAGACTGGGTCTGTTAAGGCCCTTTTTTGTGCGTTTTGGAGAATGGTTCTTTGGGATCATCCGAGGCGACTTCGGCATCTCCTTCAAAGATGACCTTCCGGTTGCGCCGAAACTGGCAGCAGGCCTTCAAAACACGCTGATTCTGGCTTTTTCCAGCCTTTTTGTATCCATCCTCATATCCGTTCCACTGGGGATCATTTCCGCAGTCAGGGAAAATTCAGTGCTGGACCATGTGGTGCGGCTTCTTTCCTTTATCGGGAATTCCCTGCCAAACTTCCTGATCTCAGTCCTTCTCATGTATGTTTTCTGTATTTGGCTGGATGTTTTTCCCATTATCGCAACAGGCAGCCTGCAGGGGCTCTTTTTGCCTGCTGTCTCCTTGGCCATACCCATGTCGGGGAGATTTGTGCGGCAGATCCGGGCGGAGGTGCTGCGTGAGCTGGGGGCTGACTATGTTACCGGGCTTCGTGCCAGAGGTGTTTCAGAGAAAAATGTACTTGTAAACAACGTTCTTTATAACTGCATGGGACATATTTTTACCATAATCGCGCTTCAGATCGGCATTCTTATGGGTGGAAGTGTCGTAATAGAGACAATTTTCCGCTGGCCGGGAATGGGAGATCTGGTGATGGATGCCATCAACGCCCGAGATTATCCTGTAGTTATGGGCTTTGTGGTAATTATGGGAACGATCTATGTGGTGATAAACTTTTTGTCGGATATATTGTGCCAGGTTATTGATCCGAGAGTGGAAGCATGAAAAAAGACAAACTGAAAAAAAGAATAATAGCGGTTTCAGTACTTGCTGCCATTCTCGTGTTGGCGGCTCTTTTTGCTGACTTTATCGTGCCCAATGACCCCTATGCCATGAATGCGACACTTATCCGCAAGCCCCCGTCGGCACAGTTCATATTCGGGTCGGACAACCTGGGGCGCTGCGTTTTTTCTCGGGTTCTGACCGGAGCGAGAATGACCATCGCATCGACTTTTATCCTGGTGGCGATCTCTTTTGTTATTGGCACAATGATCGGCATGCTCTGTGGGTATTACGGAGGCTTTTTTGATGAGCTTCTTATGAGGATCGCAGATCTTATGCTGGCCTTTCCCCAGATGGTAGTGGCCATCGCAGTTGCCGGAATCCTGGGCGGAGGCCTTAAGGGGGCCCTTATCGCCCTTGGTATCACCTCCTGGATATCCTTTGCCAGACTGGCCCGGAGCCACACCATGACCATCAAAAGCGAGCCCTATATCACGGTTTCAAAGCTTATGGGGAAAAACGGCCTGTACATTCTTTTGCACCACGTTCTTCCCAATATCATAGGACCGCTGCTGATAAACGCCCTTACTCAGGTGGGCAGCACCATGATAGGTATTTCCGGCTTGTCCTTTTTGGGACTTGGTGTTGTGCCGCCTCAGGCAGAGTGGGGATCCATGATCGCGGAGGCCAGAGCCTACATCCAGATCGCGCCCTGGGCCGTTCTTTTTCCGGCGTTGGCGACCATCGTTACCATCATAGTCTTTAATTATCTGGGTGATGCGGTATTGGAGTACAAAAATGACAGATAACATTCTTTCAATAAAAAATCTGAGCGTCGCCTATAGTGAGCTGGACAATGACGCCATCTCGGATATTAGTCTGACCATAGGCAAAGGCGAGATCCTGTGCGTCGTTGGAGAGACGGGAAGTGGCAAATCTACCCTGATCAGAGCTATTCATGGGCTTGAAAATACGATCATAACCGGCGGAGAGATCCTTTTTTGCGACGAGGTCATCGGAGAAAAGGGGATTTCCGGGGGCCGCAGCCATATGGGATCTGAGATCGGACTCATACCCCAGAATCCCGGTGGATCCTTCAATCCCTTGAGACGCTTTGACGTTCAGTTCCGGGAGGCCTTCTCCGGAGTTGGGAAAAAATATGATAGAAATGCAGTAATTAAGGCGCTTGAGAAGATCGGGCTTCAGGACGGTGATGGGATCCTGAGAAGCCGACCCTATGAGATGAGCGGCGGAATGAACCAGCGTATAGCCATTGCGGCGGCCTATGTTCTGGGACCGAAGCTGCTGCTTTGCGATGAGGTCACAAGCGCCCTGGACGTGACAACAGCAGGAGTAGTGGTGGATGAGCTCATGGCCCTACGTAAGGAACAGCAGGTGGCGATCCTTATGGTAACCCATCATCTGGGTATCGCGCGGATGATGGCGGATAATATCGGCGTTATGAAGGATGGCCGGATGATCGAGTTTGGCACGGCAGATGATATTTTCAAAAGTCCTAAAATGGACTATACAAAGTCCCTTATCAAAGATGTACCGAGGCTGAAAAAGGATGTCTGAAACCATACATATCCTAAGTGGAAGGAATCTGAAAAAAGAATATATACGCAAGGACAGAAAGATCACGGCCCTTGGCGGAGTTGACTTCCATCTGGACCGACGGGAGGTGCTGGGTATCGTTGGTGAGAGCGGCAGTGGAAAAAGTACCCTGCTTCGCTTGATAAGTGGCATAGAAAAACCCGATGGCGGAGAGTTGTTGCATAGATTTGAGCCATATCACGGCGGAAATCCCGGGGAGTGCGGTAAGTTTCTGCAGATGATCTTTCAGGATGCTTATGGGTCTTTTGACCCGCATCTTACCATGGAAAAGTCGCTGATGGAGGCAGCAGGCTCCGATGTCCGGGAGGAAATGGAGGAAATCCTTGAAAAGGTTGGTCTTGATGAGAGCCTTTTGGCTAAGCGTCCCAGGAACCTTTCCGGAGGCCAATGCCAGAGAATGGCCATTGCAAGGGCGCTATTGCGGCATGTTGAAGTGCTGCTTTGCGACGAGGTGACAAGTGCTCTTGACGTTTCTATCCAGGCAAAAGTGGTGCGGTTGCTTTTTGAACTGAACCGCAAGGAAGATCTGTCCATCATCTTTGTATCCCACGACATTGCCCTTGTAAGCAACATTTGTGACCGGATCATGGTCATGAAGGACGGAAAATGCGTGGAAGAAGGTCCTACGACAGAGGTAATCTCAAATCCGAAGAGCGACTATACCCGAAGTTTGCTGGAATCATCGGTAAATCTGGGAAGATGATGTGATTTGACTGCATTGAAGGAGAGACATGAATACAGAAGAACTGATAAAAAGAAACAAAGACTACTGGGAGGACCGGGCACCGGGCTACACCAAGGTGAACCTGGACGAGCTGGGTGGTCCGCAAAAAGAAAAATGGAAGTCCCTTCTCGTACATGAGATAGAGTCCGTTTACGGACATCGCGATCCCGCAGATATAAGCATTTTGGACATTGGCTGCGGGCCCGGCTTTTTTTCCATAATCCTGACAGAGGCCGGCTATCGGGTCACATCAGTGGACCTTACAGAGTCTATGATCGCGGAAGCCCGTCAAAATGCGGGTCCCCTGGCGGAGCGGATAACCTTTTTCCAAATGAATGCCCAGGAGCTGGAGTTTGGGGATGGTACCTTTGATGTTGTGCTTTCCCGCAATCTCACCTGGAACCTGCCGGAGCCGGACAGGGCTTACGGTCATTGGTGCAGGGTGCTTCGTCCCGGCGGACTGTTTTTGAACTTTGACGCCAACTGGTACACCTATCTTTTTGATGAGCAGGAAAAGGCTGATTTTCAAGCCAACCGCAAGGAACTGGTGGAAGACGGGTTTGAGGATTACTGCGAGGTGACCGACGAGGATACCATGGAAGATATTGCTCGCAGGATGCCCCTTGGAAAGGTCAGGCGTCCTCAGTGGGACGGAGACGTGCTTGGAGAGCTTGGAATGCAGGAAATAAGCACTGTTTGGGACATTGCGGCGGATATCTGGTCGTATGAGGAAAAAAGAAACTACGCACTGACGCCAATGTTTATGGTCAGGGCGGTAAAATAAAACAAGAAGGATAAATAGAGAATAATATGGGCATCATAGTGAATTTCCCTTTTGAAAAGGAACCCACAGACATAAAACAAAAAGTAACAGGTTATTGGGGCCGTCGTTCGGGCAGCTTTGCGGAGCATAAGCACAAAGAGGCCCACAGCGAGAAAAAGGAGCTGTGGCAGCAGGAGTTTAGCAGGTATTTTTCGCACGAAAAACCTCTGGATATCCTGGATGCAGGCTGTGGGGCAGGCTTTTTTGAAATGGTCCTTTCTCCCCTTGGGCATAATATCACCGGCATAGATCTGACTCCGGAGATGGTAGAGGAGGGGCAAAAACTTTTGTCAAGGCACGGTGTTTATGCGCCGCTTCACGTTATGGATGCGGAGGAGCCGGATTTTCCGGAGGAGTCCTTTGATGTGATCGTAAGCCGTAATCTTGTCTGGACCCTGCCCCATCCGGCTGAGGCCTATGCCAGGTGGAAGCGGCTGCTTCGTCCCGGCGGGCGGCTTTTGGTATTTGACGCCGAGTATGCAAAGGGTTATCATAAATATGACCAATCTCAGAATTGCTCTCACCTGATGTTGGATGATGAGATGAAAGAAGAGTGTCACAGGATATATCACATGCTTTCCATAAGCGCCTTGGACAGGCCTGATTGGGATGTGAGAGCCCTTCAGGAGCTTGGTTATTCGGAGGTTATGGCTGATGATCTGGTTTGGGACAGGCTTTATGCGAGTCAGGATGACTTTTATATGCCGGACCGGATGTTCAGTGTGACAGCAGTAAAGAAATAAGGAGGGACATCATGAGTATAAGTATGACTTCATTTTGGATAATTCTTATAATACTTGCCATCGTTGTTGAGCTGGTGACGGTGGGGCTTGTGTCCATCTGGTTCATACCCGGTGGCGCGGTTGCTGCTCTGGTAGCGGAATTCGGAGGCCCAATCTGGCTTCAGATCCTGCTTTTTTTAGCTGTTTCGGTTCTTTGCATGATATTTACAAGACCCTGGGCGGTCAAGCACCTCAGTTCCCGTCAGGTACGGTCCAATATCGACGAGATAATAGGAAGCCAGGTGCGGGTGACAGAGGTTATAGACAATAAAAAAGAGACCGGGCGCGCTATCCACAACGGTTTGGAGTGGACAGCACGTGCACGCGATCCCGAACGTATAATAGCAGAGGGTGAGACGGTTACGGTTGCCGAGGTTTCCGGCGTCAAACTCATTGTAGAGTAGCCGGAAGTCCCGTGTCGTAGGACAGAGACCCCAGATCCTCGCATAATCCATCTATGTCTCTGGAAATAAAAAGGTTGAGGCGCCTCAGGTAGTCCACCTGAGCCCTTTCAAATACTGAGAAAAAGTCTTCCCTGGAGATACGCTGTGTGTCCCAGGGATTTTTCCATAATTTATGGCGAAGATTTGCCGGATCACGGAACCTGATATGATCGCTTGCAACTATTCCCGAGAGGTATGAATACCCGAAAACCCGCTGGTCAAACTTGCGCAGCCATGCTTTTTTGGAACCACTGGGATCTACGATGATCCGGAAAAGATGCCTGGTTGACCAGATAGCATGAAAGATCTCGATTATATGAAGAGTGATCTGTGGATAGACCTTGCGGATAGCAAAGTGAAGCAGAATGGCTACCGCAAAGCGCTCGGACTTGCTGAGACTGATGGCATCCGCACAAGAAAAATCAGCAATATGTTTGTGCTGATAGTGCTTCATTATCACTGCATCCAGATCGGTCTCCAACTGAAGGTGACTTCCAAAAACATGGGTCTTTGACTCTGCTTCGGTCTTTTTGGAGCGGTAATGTATGTAAGGATGCGCATTGGTGTCCAGAGTGTAGTGTCCGATAAAACCGCAGATATAGGCCTCTGCAATAGCTCGATACTCGGGATTGCGGAGCATTTTTTGTGCACGGATAAGAGCCTTTACAAAGGCGGTTGTTTTCTCATGGTGCATGGTAGCGCCGATATTTTCTTTGTGAACAAGATGTGAGGGAACGGCATAGAAAAAAAGATCCGGTCCCTGGAGCCCCAGATTGTATACGCAGCGATGACGCTTGATACAGGTGGAAGCATATCCCGCAGGGAGTTTCCCTACAACCTGATCTCCAAAAATGTGGTGAGCTCTGAATCCCGGCATATGACGCCTCCTTTATCGTATAAGTGTTTGTTGGCAATATGCGGTCAAGACCTTAATTCATTATAATTCAGATTGTCTAAAATTACAAATTGTATAAAGAGTTGAAACGTGATACACTATACGGGCAAGTTGAGCGGAATCATTCTGCTCCGGGCGGACATATAGAAGGAGCGAACTTAATTGATCGGAAGAACTAAAGAATTAGCAGAGCTGGCACGTTTTGCAGAGAGTGACACCTGCCATGTCATGACCATTACCGGTCGCGCAGGTATCGGCAAGACAGCCATCGTTAAGGAATTTATCAGGGGCCGCAGAGGCCTTTTATTTACGGCCTATCCTACCACGGCAGATCAGGAGTTATCTATTCTTGCTCATGCCATGGGTCTTGAGGAGGATGGCTACAGTTTACCGGAACTTTTGGAGGCACTTGCCAATATGGCGTCCGAGGAGAGGTTGATCTTTGCAATAGATCACTATCCGAATTTTGCCAAGGCGGACTCTTCTTTTGACAAGACGCTGGTGGAGTTTGTTCAGGGACAGTGGGCAGACGGCCGGATCAAACTGATCCTCATCTCTGATGCCTACCTGCATATGGACAAGCTTGTTTTTGCCAAGAAGTCGCCCTGGAAAGACGTCGAGAAAACCCACATGGAGCTTGGCCCTCTGCCTTATTATGAGGCCCTTGGCTTTTTCCCCGGGGTGGAGAGTTCGCAGGCTGCCGAGTATTACGGCGTAACCGGAGGCATTCCTCACTACCTTAAGTGGGCGGCAGATTCAACTTCCAGGACCATCGAGCGTATCTATCTTCCGGATGAAAATGAGGCTCTTCTCATGCCGGAGCGCACGATCCAGTCAGAACTTCGTGAGATGAGTTATTACAACAGATTGCTTACTGCTCTCGCAGAGGGCAAGAATCGCGTTAACGAGCTCTCGGCCGAGGTTGGGAAGCCCAAGGACGTAGTTGTACCGTATCTCAACACGCTTATGTCCATTGGCATCGTTACCAAGGAAAACCCTGTAACAGAGCCTACCAACAGGCGCAAGACCCGCTATTCCATCGTACATTTTGCGGATCGGTTCTGGTACCAGCTGGTAGTTCCCAATATTCATCTTTATTATAAGAGGCGTGTGGATACACTTTTGGAAGAGCACATCATGCCGGGCCTTCAGAGTTTCATGGAGCCGGTATTTATCCAGATGTGCGGCGATTATCTGAAGCGCGCCTGCGAGCTTGACAAGCTGCCATTTACCATCGATCGCATCGGAAACTGGTGGGAAAATGACGAGGAGCACGGCACCACTCAGGGCTTTGATCTTGTGGCTACCGGCCAGAGCAATGGTGAGGACACCATGATCTTTGCCCGTTGCTTCTATAGAGATGCCCAGGTGGGCATGGCTGATCTCAAGGAGCTGATCGAGCTTACCAAGCATCTTTCAGCCAAGGGCAAGGCGGCCTTTTACCTTATCTTCTCCAAGACAGGATTTGAGGAAAATGCCCGTACTGTTGCAGCAACAATTAAAAATATCATGCTCATTTCTTTAGATGAGGTGTTAAAGATAGAAGGATAACAAGCGTAAGAGAGGAGAATTATGACAGATCAGGAACTTAAAGCAAAGGCACTTGAAGTGCGCAAGTGGATTATTGAGGGTACCCACGCTGCAAAGTCGGGGCATCCGGGCGGATCACTTTCCGCAACAGAGGCTTTTGTTTACCTTTACTTTGAAGAAATGAACATCGATCCGGCTGATCCGGATAAGGAGGATCGTGACAGATTCGTTCTTTCCAAGGGCCACACGGCTCCGGGACTTTATGCAGCTATGGGACTTCGCGGATTTTTCCCTGTAGAGGAGCTTAAGAACCTTCGCCACGTAGGGGCTATGCTCCAGGGTCATCCCTGCCTGAATGCAACTCCCGGAATCGACGCATCCACAGGCTCTCTGGGCCAGGGCGTTTCCGTTGCAACAGGTATGGCTGTTTACGGCAAGATCGCCAACAAGGATTACAGGGTATACACACTTCTTGGAGATGGTGAGATCCAGGAGGGTCAGGTATGGGAGGCAGCGATGCTGGCAGGCTACCGCAAGCTGGACAATCTCTGCGTTATCGTTGATAACAACGGACTTCAGATCGACGGACCTATCGATACGGTCAATTCACCCTATCCTATCGGTGCCAAATTTGAGGCATTTAACTTCCATGTGATCGAGGTTGCTGATGGCAATGATATTGCGCAGCTTCGGAGTGCTTTTGCCGAGGCAAAGGCTACTAAGGGGCAACCTACAGCGATCATTATGAAAACTGTCAAGGGCAAGGGAGTGTCCTTTATGGAAAATGAAGCCGGATGGCACGGCAAGGGACCCAATGATGACGAGTATGCTCGCGCTATGGCAGAGCTTAACGCAAAGGAGGTGTAGTCATGGCGGAGAGTAAAAAGATAGCAACAAGAGACAGTTACGGTGCAACTCTGGTAGAGCTTGGACGTGAGGACGACAGACTTTTTGTTCTCGACGCTGACCTTGCTGATTCAACCAAGACAGGCGTTTTCAGAAAAGAGTTTCCTGAAAGACATATCAACTGCGGTATTCAGGAGGCAAATATGGTGGATGTTGCAGCAGGTATCGCATCCTGTGGCAACAGGGTTTTCTGCTCCAGTTTTGCAATGTTCGCAACCGGACGTGCTTATGAGCAGATCCGCAACACCGTAGCATATTCCAGACTTAATGTGACCATCGCTGCTTCTCATGCCGGAATTTCAGTCGGTGAGGACGGCGCATCACATCAGTGCATCGAGGATCTTAACCTTATGCGCGGCATTCCCGGCATGATCGTTCTGAATCCCTCAGATGATGTAGAGACCCGTGCTGCAGTTCGTGCAGCATATGAGTATGACGGACCTGTATATATCAGGCTTGGACGTCTTGCAGTGCCTGTTATCAATGATCCTGAGACTTTCAAGTTTGAGATCGGCAAGGGTATCACCCTTCGTGAGGGCAGCGACGTTACTCTCATCGCTACAGGACTTGAAGTTGCTGAGACCGTTGAGGCTGCCAAGATGCTGGCTGCAGACGGTATTGAAGCACAGGTTATAGACATGCACACCATCAAGCCCATTGATCAGGAGCTTATTGTAGCTGCTGCTAAGAAGACAGGCAAAATTGTTACAATTGAGGAGCATTCCGTTATCGGCGGCCTTGGAAGTGCGGTTGCAGAGGTCCTTTGTGAAAAGGCTCCCACACCCCTTTTACGCATCGGCGTTCAGGACGTATTCGGCGAGTCGGGCCCTGCTCTTGAGCTTCTTCATAAGTATGAGCTTGATGCAGAAGGTATATACAAAAAGGTCAAAAGCTGGCTGTAAATTATTACATTTTTTTAACAAAATGTACTTGACCCCTCAAAATGAAAGTGCTAGTATAGGGGTACAGGAAAAGTTGAGGCGACAAACGATACCTGGTGGAAGGCGCAATCTCGCACGAGATTGCGTTTTTTCGTTGTCAAAAAAGCGTACCGTCCATAGGCGACACGCTTTTTTTGTTTGCTTTTTGAGAGTGAATAGTGTATCTTTATACTATATGGGTACTATATATAGACATATTGATCAGTACGTGTCATACAACGTCTACAAAAGGGGGATTCTCCATGGAAAATGAAAAGGACACAATACGCCCTTCCATAGGAAAGGACAGGATGATCCTGATCGCGACAGGTATTATCGGTGTACTTCTGGTGATCACGGAGGCTTTCATGCTTCTGGAGCAGCGTAGCCAGATACCGGTCATTGCCGGAGTGGCGGTTCTTTTTGTAATTGATCTTTTCCTTATGATCAATTCCATGATCAATATCAATCAGTTCAACAAATCCAGAGAGCGTGAGGAGTTTGAAGAACTGTACAAGGCTCAGAAAGCTTCTTATTTAATTATCCGCAAAAGCTTTGATGAGTTGCAGGACAGATTGGATGCTCTTGAGGAGCAGGCGACGGCGCCTTCAGATGATCTGGTCAATGCCCAGAAGGCCCTGACAAAGGTAACTATCAATAGAAATAAGGAAAACACTGACGCACTCATGGCATCAACAGAGGTTCTGGCCATGCAGGTCAAGGATCTGGAGAGCAAACAGGTACAGAGCAGTTCCGAGATCCTCAAGGAACAGGCCAAGATGCTTGAGGACACCCGCAGGGAGATCGGCGGTAAGACGGATGAGCTTCGCCGTGAGCTGGGTGTTATGAATAATAATATCATGAGCATGAGACAGAGCATTGCCGCCATAGAGCAGACTCAGAGAAGCCTGTCCATGCAGCAGCCCGTTATGATGGCTGTCCAGGCTATGCAGCAGCCGGTTCCCGGAGGAGCAATGGCATCTGCACCTGCACCGGTTATGAGCCAGGCAGCTCCTATGCCTGATCTTTCGGCAGACTTTGGAACACCGGATATGGGCAGTGATCTGGGTGGATTCGATGAGAATCTTGATACAGGATTTGATAGTGGATTGGATCTTGGGGAGGATACAGGAGCAGAGGCAGATCTTAGTCTTGATGATATCGCTTCCATGGATCTTGGAGATCTGGAGGCGGCAGGTGAGGATGCCCCCGCTGAAGGAGAGGCAGGAGACCTTCTTAATGCGGCAATGGCAGCTCTTGAGGAGGTTGATTCCATCACTCCGGATTCTATCCCTGACGAAGCACTTGAAGATATGGATCTTTCAGCACTTGAGGCTGTAGCGGAAGAGGCGCCTGCGGCAGAGCCTGAGGCTGCACCGGAACCGGAGCCTGCGCCGGAGCCCGAACCTGAGCCGGAACCGGAGCCCGAACCGGCACCTGAGATGCCGGCAGATCCCAACGCAAAGCTTGATCCCGATCAGATAGCGGCTCTTTTCGCAGGAGCGGGAGGCGGAGATGCAGCACCTGCACCCGAGCCTGAACCGGCACCGGCACCTGAGATGCCGGCAGATCCCAACGCTAAGCTTGATCCCGATCAGATAGCGGCTCTTTTCGCAGGAGCGGGAGGCGGAGATGCAGCACCTGCACCCGAGCCTGAACCGGCACCGGCACCTGAGATGCCGGCAGATCCCAATGCTAAGCTTGATCCCGACCAGATAGCGGCTCTTTTCGCAGGAGCAGGAGGCGGAGATGCAGCACCCGCACCCGAGCCTGAACCCGCACCGGCACCTGAGATGCCTGCGGATCCTAATGCAAAGCTTGATCCTGACCAGATAGCAGCCCTTTTTGCAGGGGCAGCAGGCGGAGATACAGCACCCGCGCCTGAGCCGGCGCCTGCACCGGAGCCGGAGGGCGATCCCAACAAGATGCTGACTCCTGAGGAGATCGAAAAGCTTTTCGCAGGGGTATAGAACTACGTAAATATCATTCATATTGAGATAATAACAGAGATGCCGATAACACCGGCATCTCTTTGTTGAATTATAATGAGAATAGACAAATATCTTGCAGATATGGGGTTTGGCACCCGAAAAGAAGTCAAGACCTTTATAAAGAACGGTCAGGTGACCGTAGGTGAAAAAACTGTTACAGACCCGGGGTTTCATGTTTCGGAGGATGATGACGTGAAATTGTCGGGGGAATCTGTAAGGTACAGTGAGTTTGTTTATTATATGATGAACAAACCGCCGGGGGTTGTAAGTGCGACAGAGGATCCCAGGGAACGTACGGTTTTGGATCTTTTGGACGGAACCGTCCGTAAGGGCATCTTTCCGGCCGGCCGTTTGGACAAGGATACGGTAGGACTTTTACTTTTGACCAATGACGGCGAGCTTGCTCACAAGCTTTTATCACCTGCGCATCACGTAGATAAGCGATATCTGGTGAGGGTAAAAGGCGAACTGAAAGGATCTGACGTTGAATTGTTTAAAAAAGGCATTGATATCGGAGATGATACGCCCACAATGCCTGCGGAATTACATATTAAAAGCAGCGGCGAGATCTCAGAAGCGGAGGTTGTTATCCGTGAGGGTCGCTATCATCAGATAAAAAGGATGTTTTCCGCTATCGGTGCAGAGGTTATCTATCTAAAAAGGCTATCTATGGGCTTGCTTTTGTTGGATCCTGACTTACCTGAAGGGGCTTTTCGCCCTTTGACAGATGAAGAGTTATATAAACTAAGCCGCTGAGTCGGCTCAGTGATTTAAAAGAAAGGACTTAGCTATGAAAAAAAGCATTCTTTCCATCATTCTTGCAGGTGCACTTAGTGTAACACTTTTCAGTGCATGCTCATTGCCCAAGTCGGAGAAGCCGGACAAGACCGAGGAGACTCAGGAAGAGGCCGAGCCTGCTGAGGAGGAACCGGCAGAGGAGGAGCAGGCGGCTGAGCCGGAGGAAGCATCAAGCCGTCCACAGGCCGTTGTGGTCAATTACTATGATTATGTTGCGACTCCCGAAAGCTATCAAATGCTTGAAAGCATGTCCTGTGATACCCTTCATCTTGCAAAGGAGTGCAGCAGTGCTTTTCCGCAGCTTGATGCGACTCTGGAAAAGGCAGCTGCTGAGGTAGAGGCCGAGATGAAAAAGGAGATGGAGGCTAACAACGCTCTTGAGACCTACAAGGATACTCCGGAGATGTTTGAGGATACCACCTGGACCTCCGAGCGCTCCCTTAAGGTATTGAGAAGTGATGAAAAGGTGCTGTGCGCCAGATCGGGCTTTTACAGCTATATGGGTGGAGCCCATGGTATTTACGGCACATACGGCGAAAACTATGACGTAGCCACCGGGGAGAAGATCACTTCAAAGGTTGCTTTTAAGGATTCCGACAAGCTTTATGAGCTTCTTAAAAATAAGCTCCACAGCGAGTATGCGGATCTTGAGTCCGAGTTTGAGCAGTTTAATGCGGATGAAGGTCTCAGATCATATGTTGATGGGGAGGCGGAGCTTCAGTTTACGCTTGATCCCGTATGTGTGACCTTCTACTTCCAGCCCTATGATTTTGCCACCTATGCAGCAGGCGCCCAGGATCTGACCTTTACCTATGACGAGCTGTCGGGAATTATAGATGAAAAGTACGTTCCGGATAAGGAGGAGCCTTTTATCACGCCCGGCGGAACCTTCGATCTGGACGGTGACGGAAATCTGGATAGCGTATATGCATATGTAAGCCACGAGGATGGCAATGACTATGAGGGCATTATCAAGATCAGCGTTAATGCCGGAAAAGAAGAGTATAAGCTGTCTCAGTACACCACCGGCGATGAGGTAACTCTTTATTACGTTAACACCGCAGGCGGCAAAAACTATGTATTTGTCAGGGGATCTGTGGAAAACGACTATAGTTTCATGACGATCTGTGACATTGAGGGCGGAAAGCTGACGGAAAAGGATACTCTCTGGTACAAGCCTTGGGTAAGCCTTTGGGTTGAGGAAGAAGACTTCTATGAATATGCAGGCTATGCCCTTACAGATCCCGAGGCTATGCCCCTTGCGGAGCATATGGATTTTATGGCTACTTACAGTGGCCGTAAGACCTACCATATGAACGATGACGGAACCCTTACTTCAGATGATAAGTACTTTATGGTTTCCGGTAACATAACGCTCCATACCAAGGCGGAAGTGACTGCCGATGAGGTGGATGAAGAGGGCAATGTGACAAAGAAAGATGTAGGCGTTCCCGTAGGCAGTGATCTCATCCTTTATCGTACCAACGGAAGCTTCAGTCTTGAGGGAGACGCTATTGTTGATGCGTGGCTCAACAATGAGGGCGGACAGCTTCTGCGCTTCCATTTCACTCAGGAATACCCTCATGAGGTTAACGGTGTTCCGGAGGAGGATCTTTTCGAGATGCTTTACTATGCAGGCTGATTTTTGTGTAGACAGGGTGTAGGACAGTCTATGGTAGAATATGCGAACCATCATTAAACTGTCCCACGGTGTCATTCTGAGCGCAGTAGAAATCTTAAAGGAGAAGAATAGATGAGCGAACATATAGGAGATCTTCAGGAACAGAAAAAGCCCATAGAGATCAAGGCGCCCCAGCATGCCCCTCTTGCCCCCATTGAGGAGCAAAAGCAGGCTCAGGACGTGATCTTTCAGCATGACTACAAGGAGGAAGGAAAACAGCAAAATGGCGCAAATCAGCCTCCTCAGGCTCCGTTGCAGGAGGAGCAGAAGCGTCAGCATGACCTTCAGGTTACCATCAAGAAGGTCAACAGCAATATGCCGGAGCCCCTTCCTGTGTTGATCAGGCAAAAGCTAACCTCCAGAAAGAGGGCTGACAAGGGAAGACAGCCTCTTCCCAAGGCTCTTGACGGTCTTCTTGACCAGGTCAGCAGCTGGCGCAAGGTCAAGGCTGAGACTTCAGCTCCTGTTAAGGAAATGGCTCAGCAGCTTAAGGACGCGGAAAATGATGCCCAGGCAGCTCAGGCCATGGCTCTTCTTTATAATGCCGGTGTGAGCTATCTTTACAAGAATGAGGGCAAGTGGTTCAAGAGTGCAGATCGTAAAAGGGAAGTTGCCGACATCCTCAACAATATCAGCCAGTTTTTGAAGACAGATGTCCGCTCCGAATATCTCGACCAGATGGATAAGCAGCTTTTAACACTTCGGGAAGCTTATGGTGAAGACACCAACGTTTTCAGATATGTAGAGGCACTGGGAAGAGAGACGGTAGAAGCAGAGGGTGAAGTAGAAGTCGACACCCTTAGAAGCCGTACCAGAAAGAGACAGGAAAAAGAGGCAGGGCTTGAAGCTGCCTACCAGAGTGCGGATTGGGCAACTATTGAGCAAGGCGCCAAGTCCATCATCAAGGAGCGTCAGAGCAAGGATTACATTGTCCGTCACTCCCGTCCCACAGAGGAGTTCAAGCATTTCGTTTCAAGCAAGGCTGAGGATACTCAGGAAAACCGCAAAAAGGATGCGGAGCTTTGCTTCAAAAAGATCATGGAATACAATATTCCGGATCTCAGCAAGGTAGGAGATTTCGAACTTCTTACAGATAACGAGATCAGGCAGTTTGTGGACGTTGACTATCGGATCATGGTCAATGACGCCAACCGCCTTATTGCGTTTGGTTATGCCAAGGATTATAACGAGATCAAAAAGATCAAGTCTCAGCTCCTGGTCATGAACATGCAGAGGGAGATTTATGAAACCCGTCTCAATGTCTTGGCAGGCCAGGTTCCGATTCAGCCTCTGGAGGGACTTACAGGCTACGGCAAGACAAGGGAGCAGCAGATAGAAGAGGCTAAAGAAATTTTAGACAATCGCTCCGAGCGAAATCTGGATACATATAAACAGTTCTACGAGGCAATGCACGGCGGCCGACAGGCTACCAACGAGGAGCTTGAGGCTCGTCGTTTGCTTATTGAAAAGCGTACATCCTTCAAGAGATATCTGGCAAGTGGCGCTCAGAACGTGGAAAACATGGTCCATTTCCCTGAGGAGCTTGTAAAGCAAGGTGGAGATGTTCGTCACTTTGAAGGAGTTGTGGGTTACGGTAAGGCCACAGCGGTCAAGCGCATCCCGATAACTGATAAAGACGGCAATGTGACCGGATTCAAATTCGAGGAGAGGGAGCGTACCAAGGAAGAGGCCGATCAGCTGGTAAAGGACATCCAGAGCAAGGATGTGGTAAAGAAGTTTGGTGCTTACCGTGCTGTTTTGGATGACTTTTTGCATACGGATTACTCTTTGTTTTATGATACATCTTCAGAGGAAAAACTCTTTGAAAATTATCAGAAAAAGAGCGTTTTTACCAATGCAGCAAATGAGATCTACAAGATCCTAAATCAGATACAGAAAGAATACGACAACCCCGCTGTTACTGATGAGCAAAAGGCTGAGCTGAATAAATTGGGCTTCCCTCTTTCACAGGAGGAAGATAGTGAGATCCGTGCTGTTTCGGATATGCTCGCAACCTATTCCCAGTATATAACCTCAATGAATGCTGCAATGATGGTAGACAATGCGGAATTGGTTACGCTGGAAGATCTGGATACCATAGAAGATACACAGCAGAGGGAGCTTTACAAAGATGGTAATATCATTGATTCGGATCTCTTCACTCACCCTGCAGGAGAACAGCTGAACATAGCCTTCTTGGGCCAACTTTCGGCAAAGAACTTCCGGTCAACCGGCGTCAAGATCGGTGAAAACATCTCGGATACTCTCAACACCAACAAATACCGCTACTTCTACGCCGGTTTCAAGTCAATCCTGGAGGAGGATGAGATAAAGAAGGCTTTTGACAGGCAGAAGGATCTGAAGGGCGAGGAGATCAAGAGCCAGGCAGGCATAAACAAAGCCATTAAGATGATCTCCAAGTTTACGAAGCCTTTTACCGAGCTTTCCCGCAAAGAGGTGCTTGAAAATATCAACGAGATCAGGCAGGCCCGTCTTCAGTGCGACGAGCTTGAGAAGCATGCCAATGCTACCACTGTACCTTTGACACCGGAGGAAGTTAAAGAGATCCAAGCCTTTAAGGCGGATTATGAGAATAAGGTTGCTTACATCGAAAAGTATGCCCGCCTTGTTAACTCAAAGGTAATGGCAGACTTCCATAATTTCGGCTTCAGACTCGATAGTGGCGACTCTTTTGCACCCAACATGAACTCTTTGAAGCTTGCCGATCTGAGAAAGATCTGCATAGGCAAGGACCGCGAGGATGCCTTTGAACTGTGGAAGGGCCTTGTTGAGCTTTGGCCCCTTCTTGCAAAGGGCGAGCCCGAAGCAGCAGCGCATATCGACTCCGTTATTCATTCCAAGGAGATGGATGCTGCTACCCTTGAGAAGCACCAGAGCGACTATGATGTATACCGCGAGAATAATGATGCATACCTGATCTACAGGGCACAGAAGGAAAATATCACCATCAGTGATAACGTGATGAACCTGGTTTCTAACCTTCGTCTCGTCAAGGATGATGCTAACGCTGAAAATACCTTTGATACTGCAAAGGTCCTTTCAATTGATACCGCAAACTGCACTCAGGAAGAGTTCATGAAAAAGGTTTCCGTTATGGAGGATATCCTTAAGTTCATGCTGGTATTCGATGCCGAGGACTTTGAGATCAAGGAAGGCACACGTTACAACGGCAAGATCGACACTCGCTATGCAAAGATAAAGCTGGCAGGTCAGATGCAGGATCTTTATGCCGAGTATAGGAAGCTTACCTCAGATGCAAGATTCCCTGAGGGCAGCTCCTTTGGCGGAGACTTTGAACTCCAGAATAAGATCCGCTACGGAATGAACGCTTTCAATAGCGTAGCTGACCGTTTTGCTAACAAGGATATAGAAAAGGTTAATGACAAGCTTTCTGTCGAGGCCGGAGATCTCTTTGAACACGCTGAGGATGAGGTCAAGGCAGCAATAGAGAGAAAGAAGCTTGAGGAAGAGAGGCAGAGACTTCGCGCTGAAGAAGAGAAAAATCGCAAAGAACTAGAGGCTGCCAAGGAGAAGGAGCGCCAGGAGAAGCTTAAGAAGCAGCAGGAAGAGGAGCAGCGCAGGCAGCAGGAGGCTGAAAAGGAAGCACAGGACGCACAGGCAGCAGGCGATGATGCAGTAGATACACATAAAAGGAAACTTAACAAGAAGCAGGAGTACAGCATAAAGCGCCGCAAGATGAAGGCTGCCAACAAGATCAAGAGGAAGGCTCAGATCAACGCCGCAATTGCACACAGATCCATGAATGAAGCCATGGAGAAGCTTAAGAGTCAGGCTGAGATCGAGGCAGAAAGACAGCAGCAGATCCTTGCCAACGTTACCCTTGACAAGAGTATCCTGACTGTTGAGGAAAAGCAGCGCAACGCAAAGCGTCTCGACCTTAACTTCAGGGCATCCGTTGATAACCGCATCCGCTTCCGCGAGATGGTACCTCTCGATGTAAAGAAAAAGGTTAACTATGTGACCTATGAGAGGTTCTCGGAGTTTGCCTTCTTGAATGCTGACCAGAAGCAGCTTGAGCAGCTGATAAGGACCTATTCACAGTCCAAGGTTGAGGCTGAAAAGCTGAAAAAGGTGGGCAAACAGAAAGACGTGGACAGGGTCAATTTCACAGCCCTTAACCTTATGACAGCTGAACTTATGAAGCTGGATCTTTCTAAATATGATGTGAGCTCCGATCACGCTATAGCTAAAAACGCTGCAGAGCTGGAGAAGGTTTCAAGAGCCGTTGACGCATTCCAGTATTTCGTTCAGGAAGCCGGTGGCGACAACTATATTAAATACCTGAGAGAAGAGCGCGAAGAGGGCAAGCTGATCATCGACCGTCTCAACAAGCTGACTTCTATCTCAAATTACTTCAGGACCAGACGTCTTGTGATAGAAGATGAAACTTATATTAACAAAGAAGGCGCTGATATTTCCACCGAGGCAAACGAAAAGGACGACTTTGAGACAGAACGTCTTCGCAAGCTCCTTAAATATTCCGAGACCTTTGCTACGGATATAAAGAATGCCTTTGATCCGGAAAGCACCGTGCCCATGCCGCCTATTGAAGCTCTTGCAATTCAGCGCAAGGCACTCCTTAAGCTGGAGGATCAGCGCTACAGCGTGGCTCCCAAGTGGCTGAAGGAATCCCTTTCTCTGACAAACCTCAAGGATCACAATGAGGATCCCAGAGCTCATTTTGCTGCAGCTCTTATGAGGGGCAATGCAAACGAGCTTGCCCATGAATATGAAGTTGAAAAAGAGGGGCGTCAGGAACTGAATAATTTCTATAGAAAGGAATTCCCTAAAATGCTTAAGAGCGGCGTTCATGGTGCTTCGCCCACATTTGTGGGCGGCAAGGATAAATATCTGGAATCCATTGATGTATCGGATAACTGGAGTCGTTCTTACCTGGGTTTTGTTAACTGCAGCAGTTACCGCAAAAGCACTATGGAAATGAAGGAGATGCTTACCACCTTGAAGATCCAGGATAGCATCGAGTGGGACAAGATCAAGGACGATCCCGAGGCAGTTGCCTTTTATGAGAGCGCTTTCAAAGAAATGGCCATGAGGGAGATCGCAGGTGTCTTTGCAAATGTCAAGCGCATTGCCAATTCCGTAGGTTACAAGATCCTGCTCATGCATCCCGCAGATCTGGCTATGCAGGTTACTACCAAGCTTCGTATTGAGTTGATGGGGGCAGTAATGGCCTGCAATATCGATGAAGGCGAGAAGTCCCTTAACGATCTGAGGAAGCTTTTTGGCGAGAATAATAACGAAGGCAGATACGATTTTGATGTGGATGAGTTCCATGAGCTGGGCGCCCTTACAGGAGAGGCTAGCTGGAAAGCCTGCAACAACGGCAGGGTATTCCATCAGCTTTTAAATGGTACTTTCGAGAATTCAATGGATGAGATCGACATAAATGAAGACATTAAGGATATCCAGGAAAAGATCTTTGGTGACCGTGACGTCGAAAAGAAACAAAGAGCGGAACATCAGGAGGCTATCAAGAAGGATCCCATCAATAAGAAATATTATGACGGCGAGTATTATATGGCCATGCATCCCGAGTTTTATACCATGAAGAATATGCTGGCAAAGACTTCCAACGGGAAGTACATATTCGGAAATGAGATGGAAAGCAATGTAAAATCCTACCTCAGTGAGCCCAACCTTCAGCTTCTACGCAGGATGATGAAGAACAAGCGCGTCAAGCAGCCGGATCCCGAGGAAATAAAGGCTTATGAGAAGTCCCTTCAGGACCGCAATATGCCGAAGCTCGTCCGGGAGAACGATCCCTGGGGTATCAAGGGCTACTTCAACCAGTACGAGGATTACATCAAAAAGGACAAGACCGGCGCACCTGTCATTGACGATATGACCGGCGAATACAAGATGGTCTCCCTTCTTGACGAAAAGAAA
>JAEELH010000059.1 GCA_016288825.1 Lachnospiraceae bacterium
ACATTTTCGGACGTACTGTACAGATTACAGAGATGCAGTCTGAGGCAGGTGCAGCCGGAGCAGTTCACGGATCTCTTGCTGCTGGTGCCATGACAACTACATTTACAGCATCTCAGGGACTTCTCCTTATGATCCCCAACCTTTACAAGGTTGCAGGTGAGGGACTTCCCGGCGTATTCAATGTATCAGCACGCTGCGTTGCTTCTCACGCACTGAACATCTTCGGTGACCACTCAGACGTTTATGCTTGCCGTCAGACAGGCTGCGCAATGCTTTGCGAGAGCTCTGTTCAGGAGGTTATGGACCTTACACCCGTTGCACATCTTGCAGCACTTAAGGGACGTATTCCTTTCATTAACTTCTTTGATGGTTTCCGTACCTCCCACGAGATTCAGAAGATCGAGACTTGGGATTATGATGATCTTAAGGACATGCTCGACATGGATGCAGTTACAGCATTCCGTCAGGGCGCTCTTAATCCTAACCATCCTGAGGAGCAGGGATCTGCTCAGAACCCTGACCTTTTCTTCCAGTCAAGAGAGGCTTGCAACAGCTCTTACAACGCACTTCCCGCAATCGTAACCGAGTACATGAACAAGGTTAACGAGAAGATCGGTACAGACTACAAGCTCTTCAACTACTACGGAGCTGCTGATGCTGAGAACATCATCATCGCTATGGGTTCTGTATGCGAGACTATCGATGAGACTATCGATTATCTTGTAGCTCAGGGTGAGAAGGTCGGCGTTGTTAAGGTTCGTCTGTATCGTCCTTTCGTTAAGGAAGCTCTTATCGAGGCTATTCCCGACACAGTTAAGCGTATCAACGTTCTTGATCGTACCAAGGAGCCCGGCTCACTTGGCGAGCCTCTTTACCTTGACGTTGTTGCAGCTCTTCGCGGCAGCAAGTTCGATCAGGTTGAGATCTTCAGCGGACGTTACGGCCTTGGTTCCAAGGATACAGTACCTGCTGATATCATCGCTGTATATCACAACAATGATAAGAAGCAGTTCACACTTTCTATCATTGATGATGTTACAAACCTTTCACTTGATCGTAAGGAGAACCCCGTTACAGCACCCGAGGGAACAACAGCCTGCAAGTTCTGGGGACTTGGAGCAGACGGTACAGTCGGCGCTAACAAGAACTCCATCAAGATCATTGGTGACAATACTGACATGTATGCTCAGGCATACTTTGATTATGACTCAAAGAAGTCAGGTGGTGTTACAATTTCTCACCTTCGCTTCGGTCATACACCTATCCACAGCACATACCTCATCAACCAGGCTAACTTCGTAGCTTGCCATTGTACAGCTTACATCTACAAGTACAACATGGTTCAGGATCTGGTACCCGGCGGTACATTCCTTTTCAATACACAGTGGACTGTAGATGAGCTTGATGAGAAGCTTCCCGGACAGGTTAAGCGTTACATCGCTGAGAACAACATCAACTTCTACATCATCGACGGTGTTAAGATCGGTAAGGAGATCGGACTTGGAAAACGTATCAATACTGTACTTCAGTCAGCCTTCTTCTCACTGACCAAGCTCATCCCCGAGGAGGAAGTTATCAAACTTATGAAGGACGCTGCTACAGCTTCCTACTCCAAGAAGGGTGATGACATCGTAAAGATGAACCATGACGCTATCGATGCAGGTGCAACCGCTTACGTTAAGGTTGATGTTCCTGAGTCATGGAAGAACTGCGCAGATGACGACCTTTCACCTTCTATCGATGAGAGCGGCCGCAAGGATGCAGTTGATTTCGTTAAGAACATCCAGTTCAAGGTTAACGCACAGCTTGGTAATACAGTACCTGTTTCCGTTGTTAAGACTTATGAGCATGGCCAGACACCTTCCGGTACAGCTGCTTACGAGAAGCGCGGTGTTGCAACCGATGTACCTGTTTGGGATGCTACTAAGTGTATTCAGTGTAACCAGTGTTCATATGTATGTCCTCATGCAGCAATCCGTCCTGTAGCTATGACAGAGGCAGAGGCAGCTGCAGCTCCCGAGGGTATGCCTATGAAGGATATGACAGGAATGCCCGGATACAAGTTCGCTATCACAGTATCCGCATTCGACTGCACAGGCTGCGGTTCTTGTGTCAATGTATGTCCTGACAAAGTACAGGCTATCAACATGGCTTCCTTCGAGGAGAATGAGGATGAGCAGAAGTACTTCGACTATGGTGTTAAGGTTCCTGATAAGGAAGAGGTTATTGAGAAGTTTAAGCTGAACTCAGTTAAGGGCTCACAGTTCCGTCAGCCCCTCCTTGAGTTCTCAGGCGCTTGCGGCGGCTGCGGTGAGACACCTTACGCTAAGCTCCTTACACAGCTCTTCGGTGAGAGAATGTACATTGCAAATGCTACAGGATGCTCCTCAATCTGGGGTAACTCTTCACCTTCAACACCTTATACCGTTAATGCAAAGGGACAGGGTCCTGCATGGTCCAACTCACTCTTCGAGGATGCAGCTGAGTTCGGATATGGTATGCTCCTTGCTCAGAAGGCTATCCGTGAGAGACTCAAGGAGAACCTTGACAACATGAACGCTTCCGGTGAGCTGGCTGACGCTATCAAGAACTGGAATGACACATATGCAAGCGGTGTTACCAATGGTCCTGCTACAGAGGCTCTCGTAGCTGCTCTTGAGAAGGACGGCTCTGCAGAGGCAAAGGCAGTACTTGCTGAGAAGGACTTCCTTGCTAAGAAGTCACAGTGGGTATTCGGTGGTGACGGATGGGCTTACGATATCGGATTCGGCGGTCTTGATCATGTTATCGCTTCCGGCAAGGATATCAACATCATGGTATTCGATACCGAGGTTTACTCCAATACAGGTGGACAGTCATCCAAGGCTACACCCGCAGGTGCTATCGCACAGTTCGCTGCAGGTGGTAAAGAGACTAAGAAGAAGGATCTTGCCGGCATCGCTATGAGCTACGGTTATGTTTATGTAGCACAGATCGCTATGGGTGCTGATATGAATCAGTGCGTTAAGGCTATTGCTGAGGCTGAGGCTTATCCCGGTCCTTCAATCATCATTGCTTACGCTCCTTGTATCAACCATGGTATCCGCAAGGGTATGTCCAAGGCTCAGACAGAGGAGAAGTTGGCAGTTGAGGCTGGTTACTGGCATAACTTCCGTTTCGATCCTTCACAGGACGGCGGCAAGTTCTCACTTGATTCCAAGGCTCCTACAGGAGACTTCCAGGAGTTCCTCAAGGGAGAGGCTCGTTATGCAGCTCTTGCTAAGTTCAATCCTAACAAGGCAGCAGATCTCTTCAGCAAGTCACAGAAGACTTACGAGGAGAGATATGAGCATCTGACCAAGCTGGTTGATCTCTACAAGTAATTCACATGTATTTTTGGAAACGCTGATCTTATCAGCGTTTCCTTTTTATCAGAACACATAGAACTCTGAGGTAAGTACGATATTTGACTTGGCTCGGAGTTCTTTTAATATGTTATGTACGATCAGTAGAGGGAGGATGATTAATGCGTGCAGTAGTTACCAGGGTGAGCAGTGCATCGGTTGAAATAGACGGACAGATCACATCAGAGATTGGGGCAGGTTTTCTGGTGCTTCTCGGTGTACACGAGGATGATACGCAGGCTGATGCAGACCGTATAGCTGACAGGATCACGGGGCTTAGAGTTTTTGAGGATGAAGAAGGCAGGATGAACGTATCGCCTTCCGATGCAGGCGCGGAGATTCTTGTGGTGAGTCAGTTCACTTTGTTTGCAAATTGTAAAAAGAGAAGGCCGTCATTTTCACATGCTGCCAGACCGGAAACAGCGATTCCGTTGTATGAGAGAGTGGTGGATCAGTGCAGACAGAGCGGATTTGAAGTAAGAACAGGAGAGTTCGGAGCGGATATGAAAGTTACGTCTGTAAATGACGGACCGGTAACTATAATACTTGATACAAGAGATGTAGAATAATGCCACCAAATACTATATAATGTGGTCGTAGTTATTAACGCTTACAAGTAGTAGGGGACGAGTAGAATGAATTTTATCAGGAAACCTATTAACAAAGCAGGCATGGCAAAGTCTGTATTCGGACTTTTTGTCGGCTGCAATGATCTTTGCTGCCGTTTGGACGGCTGCACCGGTTACGGCTCTTGCCGATAAGACTATGACCGGCGGATTCGTTACAGACGATACCGGCAAGATATTAAAGCAATATACCGGAACGGGTGGTAATATTACAATTCCTGCCGGCATCACAACCATCAACGACAGTGTTTTTGCAGGAAAGACGAGTATTACGGGAGTTACGCTTCCCACTTCAGTTGCATCCATCGGAGCCAATGCATTCTCGGGATGTAAGTGCTTTGAGAAGCTTTTGAAATTACAGGATAAAATTGACGATTGCGGAAAGATTGAGGGAACGATACACAGATATCTGATCGTTGCACAGAAGAAACGCATCGGAAAACAGTAGATTTTTTTGTTTGCAGCATCAAAAAATGTTATAATATAAAAGCCTTTATTAGTTCTTCAAAAGGGGGTTATAGTTATGAGTAAAAAAGTACAGGATCAGAAGGCTAAAGTAAAGCAGCTTAGCGGAAAATTATTGGCGCGTTTTCTTCCGGTAATTGTAATCGGAATCGCTGTAATTATCAGTGTAGTTGCTATTTTTGGACTTAGTCTGGTCAGAGAACTGTTGTATACTTCATTAGAGCAGCATGTATCTGCGGATTCCGGTGAGGTAAACAAACAGTTAAATTCCACTTTTTATTATTTAAATGCAATTGCGGATTCCGTGGAACTTCAGACCTTTGAAAATGATGTGGAGATCACTGCTTTTTTGGCTCAGTCATTGGGACGCTACGATATGATTCCTACCGGAGCTTATTTGGCGTTGAGTGACGGAGCCTATGATGATCCGTCGGGATGGACCTATGACAAGGATGTCCGGGAATTGGATTGGTACAAGAAGGGTGTTTCCTATGACAATACCTATTATTATTTCTATGATGTGCCATACTTTGATAATGATACCGGAAAACTTTGTGCAACCGTTATTCGCCATGTACATTTAAAGGATGGACGTGAGGGCGTTATTGCAGCGGACCTTATGATGTCAGCTTGTCAGGAATATTTAAATCAAGTATCCGTCTATGAAACAGGTCATGCACTAATGGTTAATTCCGCGGGCATGATTCTTAGTTGCACAAATGAGGATTACTGCGGAAAGACACTGGAAGAAACAGGGGATGCTTTTTATGGAGCTATGGGAGCATTGTTGACTGCAGAGGATGGTGCGGTTTGCCAATTAGACGCCGGAGGTTCTAAGTATTATGCAGTAGGAAGCACAGTAAACGGAACAGACTGGAAGGTAATCGAGTATGCAAAGTCAAAAGACGTACTTTCCGGCGTTTATTCCATGTTTATTATCATCATTATTGCCGCAATCGTAATGATGGCTGTTATTATCGTCCTGTTTATTACTACATTAGGAAAGATGATCAGAAAGCCTGTGGCTGAACTTACGGAAAATATCAAGCACATTAGTGAAGGAGATTTCACCGTTGAGATTCAGACAAAGGGTAATGATGAAATTGCATTTATGAATCAATCCATGAACGGATTCATTTCAAATATTCGTGAAACGATTCGAAATATCAAGGATGTTTCCGAGCGTTTGGAAACCGATTCGAAAAAGTCCAGTGATACAGCCGGAGTATTAAGTTCGGAGGCAAAAGAGCAGGCAGATTCCATGGAACAAATTTTGGATAACATGGAGGCAATGTCTCTTTCCGTAACCGAGATAGCGGAGAATGCAACTTCTCTGGCCATGACTGTTTCTGATCTGACGGAAGCAGAAAAAGAAATTGAAGAAAACATGGGTGAACTTGTGGAAAAGGCTGACATCGGTCGTGCTGACATGAGCAAGGTGAGCGACGGAATGGACGAAATCGTTGCTTCAATGAACGATATGAACAATGCGGTTCGTTCCGTAGATGAAGCTGCAACTCAGATTAATCAGATTATTGATATGATCAATGGTATTGCCGGACAGACTAATCTGCTTTCCCTGAACGCATCTATTGAGGCTGCCCGTGCAGGTGAAGCAGGCAAGGGATTTGCGGTTGTTGCAACAGAGATCGGACAGCTGGCAAATAATAGTGCGGATGCCACAAAACAGATTGCTGAAATTATCAGTGGCATGACGGATAAGGTTAGGGATTTGGCAGAAAAATCAGAGCGCAATACTCAGATGATCAACGATAGTTCTGAGTCGATTACCAATGCAGCTGCCACATTCCAGCAGATTACGGACGATCTTAGCAAAGCAAGTGAGACCATGGCTAAGATGGCACAACAGATGGGAACGGTTAATGACGTTGCATCCAATATGGCCTCCGTTTCAGAGGAACAGTCGGCAACCAGTCAGGAGATTACCGATACCATTAACCAGCTGACGGAGAGTTCCAAGAACGTGGCTGAGTCCAGTGATAACGTATCGGGAGCTGCAGCATCCGTAGCGGAAGCAGTGGATCAGATCAATGAAAGCGTTCGATTCTTTACCATTGATGCATAACATGAAAATGCCATCTGAATGATCGTATTCAAGATGGCATTTTTTTCAGGCTTTAGTAAGGAGCATTGTCTGCGGGTACTTTGTTTGCAGGTAATTATTACGGTAAATTATCGCTGGATGAAAGCGTAGAAGATCATGAAAGAATGATCAGCCTGCTGTTGGCTGCGCAGAACCAAATCGACCGGGGTAAGCAGTCGGAGACTGTATTGAAGGCGCTTGCTTATGAGGAACTTGGAGAGAATGCTTTCTGGTATGCGTATCAAAAAGCCAATTCTCCTGAAATCGGGCTGTGACAGTTTGTAACATGAGATACCAGGGTCAAAAGGTACAAAATCCGAATCAAGCTTGCTTGAATGAGGATTTTGACCTTGGGACCCGCCCAGACATGAGCAAGTAGCAATTCCCTGCGAAGGCAGGAAATTAGCGGATTGCGAATGGTTGTAGGATTGTAATAGGTGATTTTGTATAAAATAGAGCCGATACTACTATATATTGTAGTGAAAATGGCATTTTCATAGGGCAAAACACTTGTATTGTCATGGGGTATCGGCTATAATGGACTCTGTAGTTTTATGGGTTTTTTACATTATTCGGAGTAAATAATGGATCTTGATGAAAGATTTCATACAAGGAGCGAGGAATTTTCAGATGATTCCCTACTCCTTCAGATAGATGCCTTCCGCGACAAGGCTAAGCAGCTGCAGACGCTTATCTCTGCAAAGCAGCGCAAGGTCTCTTCACTGGAGTCTATGGTCCGTGCCAGGGAGCAGGAAGTTGCCGAGAAGGAGGAGCAGATAGCCATCCTTCAGGACAAGCTTTCCGATAAGCAGAGGCAGGCAGACGGACTTGTCAGCTCCGTAGAGATTCAGGTTGACAGGATGCTCCGTTCCATGAGGGGCGAGTTTGATGACCTTGGCAGGAGACTTGAGAGCGCTATAGCAGCGAATCCCGATTACAAGCCTTCCGGATCGGACAGCAGCACCAGACGTGATGAGCCGGCAGACAGGGGTTACAGCAGTTATGATCGCGTTTATGACCGTAGATATGACAGCGAGTATGATCGCAGATACGGTTCGGATGAGAGCAGATATTTAAGTGCATATGATCGCAAGCGTGCAGAGGGATCTGAGCCTTTTACCCCTCATGTTACCGCAGATGTAGATTATGACAGGATCAGGATACCGCTCCTTGACAAGATGGACGAACTGTCCAGACAGATCTCATCTCTCCGACAGGAGATCACCGATTCCCAGCATGAGATAGAAGATCACAAGCAGGAGATCGAGGAGCAAAAGGAAGAGATCGCGACTCAGGAGCAGGAGATCGCTACCAGGGATAAGGAGATCGAGGAACTTAAAAAAGAACTCACAGCCCTTATCAATAAGAACTTTGATTCCATTAGGGACAGCCTTCCGGCTCAGGATGAAGAGGGCAGCATAACCCTTTCCGAGGTCAAGGAGGATCTGTCCGAAAAGATACATGCGGAAAATGTCAAAGTATTCCGCAATATTCAGGACACTCTCAAGGAGATGGACCTTAAGGAGGAGGTTGACCTTTCTATTGAGGTCAGATACAGATCCCTTCGTAACAGGGTTTTCTGGACCACATCACTTCTTCTTGTAAATGTGGGTATTTCAGTAGTATTACTGCTTTTATATCTTGGAGTTATAAAATGAAAAAGGAAACATGGATAATAGGACATAAGAATCCTGATACGGATTCTATTTGTGCGGCCATATCCTATGCTTATCTTAAGGAAAAGACAGAAGGGGGAAGTTTCATCCCCAAAAAGGCGGGTAACCTCAATGAGGAGACCCGCTATGTTTTACGCTGTTTCGGAGTAGATGAGCCGGAGACCGTAGACAATGTGGGGATACAGCTTTCCGATATTGATTTCAGGCAGACGCCCGGAGTACGGGGCAATCTTACGCTTAAGGCTGCCTGGGAGATGATGAAAAGTTCTGGCGTAGCAACGCTTCCGATCATCAGGTCTGATGGCAGACTTGAGGGCCTTATTGTCGACGGAGATATAGCATATTCATATATGGACGTATATGACAATGCCATCCTTTCCAGGGGCAGGACTCAGTATAAGAATATCATCGAGGTTTTGAACGGTCATCTGATCTGTGGAAATCCCCATGGATTTGCCAGAGGTAAGGTGGAGGTTGCTACAGGAGATGACGAGTATATCAAAAAAGAGGTTGACGGTGATGACCTTGTTATAGTAGGTAATCTTGTGCCTCGTCAGGCTCAGGTTTTAGAGGAGATCCCGGGATGTATGATAATCACCGGTACGGACACGGTAGATCCGGAGATCCTCAAGACAGCAGAGGCTATAGACTGTGTCGTCATTACCACCATGTACGACGCCTTTACCACAGCCAGACTTATCAATCAGGCTATCCCCATCAGATTCTTTATGAAGCGTACGGATCTGGTAACATTTGATCTGGACGATTATGTAGATGATGTGAGGGAGACTATGTCAAAAGTCAGACATAGAGATTTTCCTATCCTCGACGATAATGGCAGATATATCGGTATGTTCTCAAGACGTAATCTGCTGCATCCTCAGAAGAAAAATGTGATCCTTGTTGATCACAATGAAAAAAATCAGGCTGTTACCGGCATTGATGAGGCACAGATCCTTGAGGTTATCGATCACCACAAGAT
>JAEELH010000060.1 GCA_016288825.1 Lachnospiraceae bacterium
CGCGCCTCGGAGGCGCTATGTGGTACATTCATTTTCCAATAGCCTTTTCTATAGCGTCAAAAAGTTTGGATGCTACCGGGGGCTTGAGCATATAGCCCGCGGGCCTGAGTGCCAACACTGCCTGGATATGAGCCCTGTCATCAACACCTGTAAGGAAGATGACAGGTATATTACAAATATCCTCATCTGCTCTTATCATCTCAAGGGTCTGCCTGCCGTCACATACGGGCATCTCATAATCCAAAAGGATAAGATCCGGATGTCGCTTACCGATCATGGTCAGGGCTTTGACTCCGGAGGTACATACTACGACCTCATACTTGGTATCAAGCATGGACTTAAGGCTTCGAAGAGTTCCGGCATTGTCATCAACGATCATGATGAGCTTCTTACCGCTCTGAATAGGGATCCCCGCTGCAGCCATCGCTGACTGTGCGCTCTCCAAAAGTCCCTCGTCAAAAGTAGACTCAAAAGATGAATCGGGATTAAATGTCCCAGCAACAGCCTGCTCCATCTGTATCCTGCGCTTGACGGCCTTAACCACGGTATCGTTATCAACCGGTCTCTCCAGGTTTTCAAACTGGCCGCTGACAAAGTACGGCGCGAATCTCATTACCTCCACCTTGTTGCCGATGGTAATGACCGGTATACGTCTGTGCTCGTGATTAATTCTGTCAAAAAGTGATGTAACGATGTCACCGGAACCGATCAATGAAATAATGATAAGATCCGGCTTGGAGAGTTCAGTTATAGACAAGACCATATTGGTATCAGGTGCAGACAGCTGAACCTGAAACTCCTCGGAAAGTGCGTCGTTAAGACTGCGAAGAATGTCATTAACCTTGCCTACCAGCAATATCTTTCTCATAACACAAAAACTCCCTTTATCCAAGCAACTCTCTAATAGAGTTCGCTATCTCCGCAGCGGCATCGCCATCAATATCAGCCACCGCTCCGGACAGTTCCGACATTTTTTCTTCCACCTCTTCACTATAGCGGAAATTCTTTAATTCTGCAATAATTTCATCAGATTTATCAATATCAAAATCTTCAAGCGCAGCTACGATCTCGTCCAATTTTGCAAATACGAAATCTCTGTCTGCCTCGGGCTTGTCACTGTTGTCCGATTCACCGGCTCCGAACACGCCTCGAAGCTTTTCTTTGTAGGAAAGCCACTCCTTGATGAACACCGGATGGGTCCTGATGATGATATCCATATGATGGTCTCTTGCGGCATACTCAAGGATCTTAGCCATGCCCGCCAGCGGAACAATACCGATAGTAGCCGCCGAACTCTTCATACCATGGACCTGGATCCTGTAAGAATCAAGGAATTCCTGGGCCGGAAGCCCCTCGAAGAAGTTCTCCAGTTTTTTCGCGTGAACGGGAATAAGTTCGTAAAACTCAAGCACAGTATCACGGAGCAGCTGCTCATCGGGAAGGTGCAGCCATGCAAAAGGCCAGTCCATTCCATCCACACTGGGAAGATCCTCCGGCATGGCCGGACCGGCGTCGCCTCCACTTGCTGCCTCTCTCTCGGGTGCAGCCTGCAAAAGTTCCGGCGGAAGGGTTTCCTGGATAAGTTTTTCCAACTTGTCCGCCACTACAGGCTTAGACATAAATCCGTCAAAGCCCTCCTCCATATAGGATTCTCTTGCACCGGTAACCGCATTGGCCGTAAGGACGATAATGGGTGTTCCGTCACAGGGACCGCCCTCTATAGCCTTGATCCTCTTCATGGCCTCGATACCATCCATATCGGGCATCATGTGATCCATAAAGATGATATCATAGTGATTTGCGGATGCCAGCTCGATAGCTTTTGGACCGCAATCCGCATCGTCCATCTGGATCTGGGTAGCCTTCAAAAGACTCATAAACACCTTGCGGTTCATGCTGTTGTCGTCGACTACCAGGATATGCGCCTCAGGTGCTATAAAGGCCTGAGAGTAATCATAGGCCTCTGAAGCCCTGTCAGCGATATGGCCCTGAAGGTTTCCGATGGGAGTCTCATCAACTATCCCCTGCTCCAGATCAAAGAAGAAGTTGGAGCCCTGACCGTAAACCGATGTTACCTGTAGCTTGCTGCCCATCATCTTGAGCAATTGAAGGGTGATGTTCATTCCAAGTCCGGTACCTTCGATATTACGATTGCGGCTTTCCTCGATCCTCTCATACTCAACGAAAAGCTTGGGCAGATCCTCTTCCTTGATACCGATTCCCGTATCTTCAACCTCACAGTGGAGAATGATTCCGTTTTCGGACTTTTCGCCCCTTATACGAAGCCAAAACTTTCCTTCCGGAGTGTACTTGACCGCATTGGTCAAAATATTGGTAAGGATCTGTCTGATCCTGACATCATCTCCGTGAAGTTTTGAGGGAAGGGTTTCGTCTACCTCCACAACAAATTCAAGATCCTTGGACGAAGCTCTGGAAGATATCATATTCACCAGATTATTGACCATATCCGCCAGATCGTAGTCTACCGGAACGATCTCCATCTTACCCGACTCGATCTTGGAATAATCCAGGATCTCATTGATCAGTGAAAGAAGAGTCTGACCTGCCGACTTGATATCAAGAGCATAGGCCCTGATCCCCTTTTCAGCAGTCTCTCGAAGGATCATCTCATCCATACCCAAAACCGCATTGATAGGAGTTCGGATCTCGTGGGACATATTTGCAAGGAAACGGCTCTTAGCCTGATTTGCGGCATCAGCCTCTTCCCTGGCCTCCTCAGCCTTTTTAACCTGCTCCTCAAGCTTGCGCTCGTTCTCCTTAACACCGCGCCTGTACTCTGCAAGCATGATATCCACATGCTGCCATGCCGCAAAAAGGAAATACGCCGTTGAAAAAACAAGACGGATAAAGGAAATAAAACCGTTCTCAAATACTTTTTCTATACCCAGCATCGCCACAGACACCGCCAGGCAGGAAAGGGAAACCACATCCATCCAGATAACCCTGAACTTCGGGTTCTGCGCACGCCACACAAAAAGCATGACGATAAGGATGCCTATTACCAAGAATTCAACGATCAGCGGAATATACAGATGATTTATGAAAAAATCAGGATGAGTAAAGTGAATGAACAACGCCGCTAACGCAAGTGCGGAAGGTATCCACAGCAAGGCGTCCATAAGCTTAGGAAAATGCAGGCGGAAACCGCGCCTGAAGAAAAGCATCTGGAACACCGGAAGCAGAAGGTAACAGATGAGCTCCAATGTGCCAAAAAAGACGGAGTTATCCATCATGACCTGGAAGATTCCGGTCCTGATAAAACTGAATACGATAACATCGACAGCCATCATGGCCATGAACCAGAGGCCGCGAAGTCGCCTACCGGAAACCGCACGAAGCACATCCAGTGCGGCAAAGATAACCGCCGACATGATAATCAGGATAATACATAACAGAGCAAAAAGACTGCGTCTGATAACGGTAATAGAAGAGGAATCTCTTTTTGCAACAGACGCCTCCTTGACAACTATTTCTTCATCTGGATTGACAGGCTCAAGCACAACGGTGATCTGTTCTCCGTCATTGACCTTAAGAAGATCGGCGATCGCTCCTCCGGACTGAGAAGTTTCCGAAAGAGTCCTGCCGGCCAGATAAAATCTGGGCTTACAGTTAGTAGCCTGAAAAGTAAAAGCCAGAGAAGAAAACTGCTCATATACATCATGAGTAAGCGTTATGGATTTCGCTCCGGCAGGGATGGTGTAGGGTAATTCCTCCGCTTCTGACGCAAATCCCATATAGGACACGTTCCAGCCGTCGCTAAGTTCGAGGCTCTCACCTCTTCCGAGGGCAGCTCTTTGCGCATCAAAGTCACCTACTGCAAGCCAGATAGCCAGACCTGCCACCAGGATGATAAGCACCAGATATAAAGGTCTCTGGACCTTCATCTGCCGTTCATTGATCTCAATGCGCTGTTTCATATCCATGATAATTTCCCCTTTTTGGATATGCTTCCGGTTTTACAACCTGTAAAAAGCACGTGCATTTTCTTCACAGATGCGCTCAGTCTCCTCGGGAGTTATACCCCGGAGCTCCGATATCTGTTGTATCACATATTTTATATTGCGCGAATCATTGCGCTCTCCCCTGTGTGGTTCCGGAGACATATAAGGACAATCCGTCTCCAAAAGGATCCTATCCATAGGGATCTGCCTGACTGTCTCCTTGAGGCGCTTACCGTTTTTAAATGTGACTACGCCTCCAACTCCTATATAGTGGCCGAGAGAAACGTACTCAAGTGCCATCTCCGGCGAGCCGGAATAGCAGTGAATGTCACAAACAAGTCCGGATCCGTACTCTCTGATAATGGAGATCGTATCCTCGGCTGCCTCTCTGGAATGGATCATTACCGGAAGGTCATACTCCCGGGCAAGAGCAAGCTGCTTGATGAAAAACTCTCTCTGCAGAGCGCGCTGCTCCTCGTTTTCCGCCCAGTGATAATCAAGTCCGATCTCGCCAAGAGCCCGGATGACCGGCGTTTCCGATCTCCGATCCTCTTTAATCATGTCCGAGATCAGACTAAGGCATTCGTCTGTAAGATCATCGAATTCCTCAGGATGAAGGCCCACCGCCGCCTTGATAAATGAGTGACTGTGAGCCAGATCCACGCTTGTTTGGGAAGTAGCAACAGACGCTCCTATATTAAAGATCATGCCTACACCCGCGTCTGACATGGATGCAAGAAGCTCCTCTCTGTCCTCGTCAAACGCAGGATCGTCATAATGTGCATGTGTATCGATTATCATATTTTTATCAGCAGATCTCTGCTCCGGCAGGCATGGATTTCTCTGGAGTCATAAGTGCAAGATTGCCCTCGGCATCCTCTGCACAAAGGAGCATTCCTTCTGAAAGAACCCCTGCAAGCTTAGCAGGCGCCAGGTTTACAAGTACCATTACCTGCTTGCCAACCATCTCCTCGGGAGAGTAATACTTTCTGATGCCGGACACGATCTGAAGTGTGCGGCTTCCTACCTGAACCTGTGAGCAAAGAAGTTTCTTTGACTTCGGAACGGCCTCACAACTCTTTACCACACCAACCTGGAATTGCATTGCGCCAAAGTCATCAAAGCTGATCTCGGTCTTTGCTTCAATATCAATAACATCTACGGCTGCCTCACCGCCCTCTGATCCGTCTGCGGCATTGAGGCGGTCAGCCTCCTCCTGGGTCATCTTACCTGCCTTGACGAGATTAGCTCTGGCAGTCTTCTGTGACTCCAGGAATTCCTGTCTCTGGCGTGCAGTAAGTTCCTCTGTCTTAGCAAGTATCTCCTTGACATCTGCTCTTGCAAAGAGGATGGGAGCCTCCTCGGGAAGCTTCTGCTCTGCGGGATAAAGTCCGAACTCGGACAACTGATCGAACTCACGAAGTTCTGTACCCAGCTCCTTTACGATGTTTTCCGCAGCATCGGGAAGGAAGGGGTAGAGGATGGAAGCACCGATGGTGATACCCTCGATCAGGTTGTAAAGAACGGTTGCAAGACGATCTGACTGAGTCTCGTCCTTGGCAAGAACCCAGGGCTCTGTCTCGTCTATGTACTTGTTGAGTCTCTTGAATACCTTGAATACCTCGGTAAGGGCGTCAGCCACGCGAAGCTGATCCATCTTGGCCATAACCTCGGGAAGAGCTGCAAGAACTGTCTTTTTCAGGTCATCATCTACATCGCCTGCAACTCCGGGATTTTTAACCTCACCGCCGAAGTACTTTTTCTCCATAGCAATGGTACGTGAAACCAGATTGCCGAGAGTATTGGCAAGATCGGAATTATAACGCTCTGTCATGAGCTCCCAGGTGATCACGCCGTCATTATCAAAAGGCATCTCGTGGATACAGAAATAACGTACTGCATCAACACCGAAAAGATCTACCATATCGTCTGCGTAGATAACGTTGCCCTTGGACTTGGACATCTTTTCCCCGCCCTGAAGGAGCCAGGGATGACCAAATACCTGCTTGGGAAGGGGCTCGCCAAGTGCCATAAGGAAAATTGGCCAGTAAATAGTATGGAATCTGACAATATCCTTGCCGATAAGGTGAAGGTCTGCCGGCCAATACTTCTTGTAAAGATCTCCGTGGTTACCGTCTGCATCATAGCCGATACCGGTGATATAGTTGGTAAGGGCATCCAGCCAAACGTAAACAACATGACCGGGATCAAAGTCCACGGGAATACCCCACTTAAAGGAGCTTCTGGAAACGCAAAGGTCCTGAAGTCCGGGAAGCAGGAAGTTGTTCATCATCTCATTTTTACGGGAAACAGGCTGGATGAACTCGGGATGCTCGTTGATATAGTCTATAAGCTGGGGAGCATACTTGCTCATCTTGAAGAAGTACGCTTCCTCCTCCATGGGATGAACCTCGCCGCCGCAGACAGGACATTTGCCGTCTACCAACTGAGACTCGGTGTAAAAAGCCTCACACTCTGTACAGTAGATACCTGAGTATGATCCCTTGTAAATGTCTCCCTGATCGTAAAGCTTTTTAAAGATCTTCTGAACCTGACGCTCATGATCCTCGTCAGTTGTACGAATGAACCTGTCATAAGAAGTATTGCAAATATCCCAAAGACGCTTAACCTCGGTAGATACAGAATCTACAAAGCCTCTGGGTGTGGTACCCGCCTCAATGGCGCGGGTCTCTATCTTCTGACCATGCTCGTCTGTTCCGGTCTGGAAACGGACATCATAGCCTTCCTTTTTCTTGAATCGAGCTATTGCGTCTGCGAGGATGATCTCGTAGGTATTGCCGATATGGGGCTTACCTGAAGTGTAAGCGATAGCTGTTGTGATGTAATAGGGTCCTTTGTTTGTCATTGTATATCTCCTTATCTATGATATTCTTTCCATAATATATTTGCTCCGCATTGTTCCACATAGCTCTTCCGCTCCCGAGCGGATACCTCCCACACTGCGGTGCCGTAGCTCCTCGTTGTGGGGGCCCATCCGCTCTCGCGCAATACTATGCGTAAGTGGTGTGTCTGCGTACGATCATCTACCGTATTCTCACAGAATACCTAGATGCGTCAATAGTATTCTGGTTCCGAGAAGAACAAGGATCGCTCCGCCGGCCACCTGAGCGATGGTCCGAAATCGGACACCGAAAATATTGCCTATAAAAACCGCAATGGCACTGAGCACGAAGGTCACAATTCCAATAACGGATACTGCCAAAAATATATTGACCTCCATAAAA
>JAEELH010000061.1 GCA_016288825.1 Lachnospiraceae bacterium
AAGGCGGAGATAGAAAAGATAAGAGGAGTATCTTCCGATCATGCAGTGTCAAGACTTGTTGACTATGAGCTGATAGAGGAGGTAGGCCGTCTGGATGCACCGGGACGTCCCATGCTTTTCGGAACAACCGAGGAGTTTCTCCGTGTCTTCGGAGTTACATCCATTGAAGATCTGCCAACCCTTTCGGCGGTGCAGATGGAGGAGTACAGGCAGCAGGCTGAGGCGGAGGCTTCACTTGAAGTTGATGTCTAGCCCGAGGCAGTAAATAAACTTGAAAAAAACAATATAATAAGCTACTATAGACGGTAAGGCTTATGGAAAACCAAAGTTTTCTATACAATATATTATTTATTAAGGAGGAAGTATATGAGTGACGGTACAAAGAGCGCAGCACGCCCTAAGGTGGAAGCACTCCTTGATGCTAACAGTTTTGTTGAGCTGGGAGCCGGCATAACAGCCCGTTCCACAGATTTTAACGTTGGCGCCAAGGACACCCCTTCAGACGGCGTGGTGTGTGGTCATGGACTGATCGATGGCAACCTTGTTTTCGTGTATGCACAGGACAAAGAGGTGCTCGGTGGTAGCATTGGTGAGATGCATGCCCGCAAGATCTGCAGTGTCTATGACATGGCAGAGAAGATGGGTGCTCCCGTTATCGGTATTCTTGATTCTACAGGAGTAAGACTTACCGAGTCTTTTGATGCGCTTGATGCTCTTGGAAGCATCTATGCGAGAGCAGCGAAGGCAAGTGGTGTCGTTCCCCAGATAACAGCTATTACAGGTAATTGCGGAGGCGGACTTGCAACACTTGCAGGCTTGTCTGATTTCGTATTCATGGCTGATGATGCAAAGCTTTTCTATCAGACACCTGATTCGATCCCCGGCAACAGCGCAGCTAAGAACGATACAGCAAGCGCAGCATACCATTTTGAGGTAGCCGGTGATGTAGACGGCATCGGCAGTGAGAATGATATTTTCACAGCTATCCGTAACCTTGTTACAATGCTTCCCGGATCACTTCTTGAGGATGGCCGCAAGGAAGACAGCAAGGATGATCTTAATCGTGCAAGTATTGGCCTTTCAGCTGCCAATGGCGATGCGAGAGTAATCGCTGCAGAGATTGCTGATTCCAACAACATCTTCGAGGTTGGTGCAGGTTCTGCAAAGGATATGCTTACAGCATTTATCAGACTGGGCGGACTTACTGTCGGCGTTGTGGGTAATTCAGACGGAAGCAACACTATCACAGGTGATGGGGCTGCCAAGGCAGTTGCCTTCGTTAAGTTCTGTGATTCATTTGAGATCCCCGTTCTTTCACTTGTTAATGTTACAGGTTATGAGAGAAGTGAGGAGGGTGAGAAATATATGCCCCGCAGCGTAGCTCGTCTTGTTATGGCTTTCGCTGAGGCAAGTGTCGGCAAGATCACTCTTGTAACAGGCAAGGCATATGGAAGCGCTATGCTCACCATGAATTCCAAGGCTATCGGAGCAGATATGGTATTTGCTCTTGCTGAGTCCGATATGGGAATCATGGATGCAAAGGCAGCAAGTGCCATCGCATCTGATATCTCACAGGCAGATTTTGCTTCACGTATCAACGGTACAGCCAATGCTGTTCGTCGTGGTACTGTTGATCGTGTTCTTGCAGGTGAGGACGTTAGAAAGTATCTCATCGACGGATTCGATATGCTTTATACCAAGAGAGAGGAGACTGCTTCCTACAAGAAGCATTCCGCAAAGTAGAAGGGAGAATCATGAAAAAGACATTACGGATAATATGCGCCGTACTCCTTGCCGCTTTTACACTTGGTGCCTGCAGTATCACAGGTGAGCCTGACTTTAAGGGCCACACCAAGGAGGATCTTGAAAGCAGTTCTCTTCAGATGATCGAACAGCTTCAGTACATGTCAGCAGACGATCTGAAGACTGCGCTGGAGAGCTTCAATTCACAGAAGGATTCAGATCCCGACAATGCTTCCACATACGATATGTATATCGAGATGATGGAAAACTGGATGGACATTACGCCTTCCGTTGGAGAGTTCAAAAGCTACGGGGATTTTACGGTTGAAAAAACTGGTAAGACAGTAACGACCAAGCAGATCATTCATTTTGCAAAGCGCGATGTAAGATTTGTTATCGTTTACAATTACCTCACTATGAAGCCTACGGCTATGAATGCCGAGATAATCTATTCTTTGGGCGAGCTTATGGAAAAAGCTTTTATGAACCTGCTCATGGGAATGGGTATCGTGTTCGTAGTCCTGATACTTATAGCATTTATCATTGCTGCCTTCAACATCTTCCCTTATCTGGAAAAGAGGGCAGCCGAGAAGAAGTCGGCAGAGAGCCAGGCACAGTCTGCAGTTGTAGCAGCAGCACCTGTTAGTCAGGCGAGTGTGACAGACGATCTGGAACTTGTTGCAGTAATTACAGCCGCTATTGCGGCAAGCACGGGAGCATCTACCGACAGCTTCGTGGTTCGCTCCATTAAGAGAAGATTTTAGAAGGGAGATCTACAATGAAAAATTATACCATCACAGTTAATGGAAAATCATATGATGTAACTGTTGAGGACAAGGGAGGCAGCGGAGTATCACCCGTTTCTGCACCCGCTCCTGCAGCAGCAGCCGCACCCGCAGCAGCACCTGCAGCTTCAGGCGCAGCAGGCGGCCTTCGTATCGAGGCAGGCGCAGCCGGTAAGGTGTTCTCAATTCCTACCAAGGTTGGTGATCATGTTAATGCAGGCGACACTGTAGTCGTTCTTGAGGTTATGAAGATGGAGACTCCTGTAGTTGCTCCTAAGGCAGGTACAGTAGCTTCAATCGATATTACTGAGGGTTCACCCGTTGAGGCAGGTGCTCTCCTTGCTACACTGAACGAAGACTGATTCTTGAGGAGGTAATCCATGGATTATGTAATCACAACATTGGACAACCTCGTACACCAGACAGCGTTCTTTAACCTTACGGTTGGAAATTTCATCATGATCCTTGTGGCATTTGTATTCCTTTATCTTGCAATTGCCAAGGGTTTTGAGCCGCTTCTTCTGGTGCCTATTGCGTTTGGTATGCTCCTGGTTAATATCTATCCCGATATTATTGCAAGCCCGGAGGAGACCAGCAATGGTGTAGGCGGTCTTTTGTACTATTTCTATTTGCTGGATGAGTGGTCCATCCTTCCGTCACTTATCTTCATGGGTGTCGGAGCCATGACGGACTTCTCGCCGCTTATCGCTAATCCCATCAGCTTTGTTATGGGTGCGGCAGCACAGTTCGGAATTTACGGTGCATACCTGCTTGCCATTCTTTTCGGATTCTCCGATCAGGCAGCAGCAGCTATCGCTATCATCGGAGGAGCGGATGGTCCTACATCCATCTTCCTTGCCGGTAAGCTGGGACAGACGGCCTTGATGGGGCCTATCGCAGTGGCGGCATATTCATACATGTCACTGGTACCCATTATCCAGCCCCCGATCATGAAACTCTTTACGACAGAGGAAGAGCGCAAGATCAAGATGAAGAATCTTCGCCCTGTTTCCAAGCTTGAGAGGATCCTTTTCCCCATCATCGTTACTGTCGTTGTATGTCTGATCCTTCCTACCACCGCACCTCTTGTAGGTATGCTCATGCTGGGTAACCTCTTCCGTGAGTGCGGCGTTACAAGACAGCTTTCAGATACAGCCAGCAATGCTCTTATGTACATCGTAGTAATCCTTCTGGGAACATCCGTAGGAGCATCTACATCTGCTGAGGCATTCCTTAACATCAGCACCCTTAAGATCGTAGCACTCGGTCTCGTTGCTTTTATCCTTGCAACAACCATGGGAGTTCTTTTTGGAAAACTTCTTTGCAAGCTTACAGGCGGCAAGATCAACCCTCTTATCGGTTCGGCAGGTGTGTCTGCAGTACCTATGGCAGCCCGTGTATCACAGAAGGTCGGAGCAGAGGCAGATCCTACCAACTTCCTTCTGATGCATGCTATGGGACCTAACGTAGCCGGTGTTATCGGAACTGCTGTTGCGGCAGGTGTATTTATGGCAATTTTCGGCGTATAAATTGAGCCGAGCAGGGATGTGAAATGATGTATCGCAAGCTTGCTTGCAAGATACATCATGAGCAGACCGGTTTGGCGAGATAACCGTGATTATTGACATAAGTCGCGAAGCGACGACTGACTGCGAAGCAGGCAGGTCAATAATAGGGGTTATCTCGGCGCTCGGCTCAAAGTAGTAGACTGCGGAGCCGGAGCAGAAGCGCTCGGCTCAAAGTAGTAGACTGCGGAGCCGGAGCAGAAGTGCTCGGCTCAAAGTAGTAAACTGCGGAGCCGGAGCGGTAGGGCTCGGATCAATGTAGTATATCGCGGTATAGAATAATATAGGAGAATAAAATGGGAGTTAAAATTACAGAAACAGTCCTTCGTGACGCACATCAGTCTCTGATCGCGACACGAATGACAACCGAGCAGATGCTTCCCATCATTGATAAAATGGATCAGGTGGGATTCAATGCAGTTGAGTGCTGGGGTGGTGCAACCTTTGATGCCTGCCTCCGCTTCCTCAAAGAAGATCCCTGGGAGCGTCTTCGTAAGCTTCGTGATGGTTTCAAGAACACCAAGCTTCAGATGCTTTTCCGTGGACAGAACATCCTGGGTTACAAGCCCTATGCAGATGATGTAGTAGAGTACTTCGTTCAGAAGTCAATTGCCAACGGAATCGACATCATCCGTATCTTCGACTGCCTCAATGACGTTCGTAACCTTGAGACAGCAGTCAAGGCCTGCAACAAGGAAAAGGGACATGCACAGATCGCCCTTTCTTATACACTTGGTGATGCATATACTCTTGATTACTGGATGGACATTGCCAAGAAGATCGAGGACATGGGTGCAGATTCACTCTGCATCAAGGATATGGCAGGTCTTCTCGTTCCCGTTGAGGCTGAGAAGCTTGTACGTGCCCTTAAGAGCGCAACAAAGCTTCCTATTGAGCTTCATACACATTACACCTCAGGTGTTGCTTCTATGACATATATGAAGGCTGTAGAGGCAGGCTGCGATATCATCGATACCGCAATGAGCCCCTTCGCACTTGGAACCAGCCAGCCCGCTACCGAGGTTATGGTTGAGGCCTTCAAGGGTACTGAGTATGATACCGGACTTGATATTGATCTTCTTTGCGAGATCGGCGAGTACTTCGCACCTCTTCGTCAGGAGTGCCTTGACAGCGGTCTTATGAATCCCAAGGTACTTGGTGTTAACATCAAGACCCTTCAGTATCAGGTACCCGGCGGTATGCTTTCAAACCTGGTTTCCCAGCTCAAGGAGCAGGGCAAAGAGGATAAGTTCAATGAGGTTCTTGAAGAGGTTCCCAGAGTTCGTAAGGATCTGGGTGAGCCCCCCTTGGTTACACCTTCTTCACAGATCGTTGGTACACAGGCAGTGTTCAACGTACTTATGGGTGAGCGCTACAAGGTAGCTACCAATGAGACCAAGGACATTCTTCTCGGAAAGTACGGCCAGACAGTTAAGCCTTTCAATCCCGAGGTTGTTCAGAAGGTTCTCGGAGATGATGCTAAGAACGCTATCACCTGCAGACCCGCTGATCTTATCAAGCCTCAGCTTGGGGAGATCGAAGAGGAGATGAAGCAGTGGAAGCAGCAGGATGAGGATATCCTTTCCTACGCACTGTTCCCTCAGGTTGCGACTGAGTTCTTCGAGTACAGACAGGCTCAGCAGACAGGTATTGATCCTGCCGCTGCAGACAAGGAAAACGGAGCTTATCCCGTATAATAAAGCTAAGAAAAGCGCTTCCTTTCGGGGAAGCGCTTTTTGCATACTTTTATTTTTCTTACAGTGACATGATCAGCCGTTGGACTCTCAGCAGTATTCCCATGACGCCCTGATTGGTTTCTATAAGGTTGACACCCAGGGATACGTTATCCGTTATGATAGCATCCACATTCAGGTCTATCAGACGATTGATATCGCGCTGGGAATTGACCGTCCATACGAAGATGCCCTTATTCTCCTTGCGCAGATATCTGACCATGCTGGCGGTCACGAAATTCTCTTCGATGGAAAAAGCGTTGGCAGCCTTGAGCTTGCTTATGTCTCCGCCACCTACAGTAGTGGTGTAGACAGTGTAGATATCCGGATTCAGCGCTTTTATCTGCTTTAAAGTATCGTAGTCAAAAGAAGTGATATCGCAGTCGTTTTCATAATGATTGGATGCGATGATATCCAGGGTTTTTTCAACGATCCCATCGTCATGTCCCGTCCGCTTGATCTCTATATTAAGATAAAGATGACCTTTTGTCAGTTTCATTACCTGATCCAAAGTCGGGATCCGAGTGAATCGATAGCTGGGTGAAAAGTGACTTCCGTTATCTAGATCTTTTATCTCATTGTAAGTAACTTCCCAGATCTTTTTGTCAACTCCGGTGGTCCGTTTCAGAGAACTGTCATGCATGCAGACGATCACCCCGTCCTTCGTCATCTGAACATCAAGCTCAGCGGCGTCAGCACCGTGTTCTATGGCCTTTAAAAAGGCAGGTAGGGTATTTTCCGGAGCAGATACCGAATCGCCCCTGTGGGCCATTATCATGACACCACGATTGCTTCCTGCCAGGGCAAGTTTTGCCTGCTGGTATTTGGGCGGAATGAAAAAGAATCCCGCGACGATAACGATAGATGCAACGATAAGCTTTGCCCACCATCTGTCTCTGATGTGGTGGGGAGCCGGAACATACTCGGGGATCTCTTTTTTGTAGAAGTACCCCATGGACAACCGGGACATTACTATAGGGGAGATGATCAGTACAACGAAAAGCGCAACGATCATCTCAATTATCAGTACCGCCTCATTGGATGCCAGAACAGAGGGATTGATGTCCGGGTCCAGCCACCTGATAGTAAGTCGCGAAGTAATGATAAGGCCGACCACAAGTGCGCCTGAAAGGGCTAATCCGAGGATTATCCATGAAATAATAACAAAGAAGGATCGGAATATATGAAGCCTTATGGTAAGAATGCTTTCTTTTGCAGCTTCTATGAAGTCTGTTTTTTTACTAACCAGAATGGGTATCGTATATAGTGTTGTAAAAAACAGAAGGATAAGGATCACCGCCACAACTCCGGCTATTATTTCATATCGGGTCTTTCGTGAAATCCGGTCGGCTATATATCCGAAAAATGAAAAGTTCTGGATGATAGTGGCTGTATCATAGATATCCACCAGGGGGACCAGAATAAATGAATACAGTATGATAAGAAAGTTGCCCGGCTTTTTTGCGGAAAAAAGCCGCCACAGATGTCCCATTGCCTCTCCGAACATATCCGTTGCGGAAATGTTTTTCTTGAAAAAAGAAGCATGGATACCGGAGGCCAAGCCTAAAAGTTCGATCGAGATAAAAAGCCCTATAAGGATGATGGATATAATTACCATTATCCAGACTATCGGGTTGTGGAGTACACGTTTCAGATTGTAGTTTGAAAGGTAGTATACTCCGGCAATACGCAGGGCAATATTTTCAAGTTTTTCCATCAAAGGGAAAAAGATAAAGATCGAGATGAGCTTATAAGCTATCTCAAATCGAAGAAAGCTCCTAAGGTTTCTCCTCAGGAGCATAAAAGAACGCGCTATATAATGTGGTCTGCCATCAATCATGGAATGCTCTGCTAAGCGCTATAGCAACAGAGCCTCCTACGATACAACCTGAGATCCACTCAACCACTCCGTTGATGCCAACAAAGGATACAAGGAAGGGAAGAACTGCACTACCCATACCGAAGTCATTCTGAAGGGTGGGTGTGAAGCAAAGTACAAGTACGCTCATAAAGAATACTGTATTAAGTACAGGTGCAGAAAGAGCTGCGATAAACATTGACAGAGGTTTGGGGAGAGGACTGTGTGAAAGACCTACGTAGATAAGTCCGCAAAGCCAACCCATAAGAGCTCTGGTTACAACACAGATAATGAATGTTGCCATGGGGTTAACACTGAAAAGAAGTGTTCCGAAGGCGCTGAGTCCAAAGCACTGTACAAAACTTGTTATACCAAATACAAGCCCCAGAACAAGACCGGCCTTAGGTCCGAGGTGTATAGCACCCACTGCTACCGGAATACACAAAAGTGTTATGGAGAGGGGGCCTATGTTAAGATATCCAAGCGGTGTAAATGACATCAGAAGAACTATGGCAATAAGTACTGCCAGTTCTACCATGACTCTTGTAGAAAGATCACCGCTCTTAGTTTTTTCCATTGATGAATTCCTCCAATATTAGTTGATTTTGGCTGCGCCTAAAGCGCCTGGATCAAGGGCTTTTTTCAACCGGCGAAAGCCATTTCCAATAATTACCTCGGATAGTATAAAACAAAGTCTTTCGGATTGCAAGTTCATGCAAAAAAAGATATACTATAAAGGTATCTTTTTATCAGGAGGGAGGGTTATCATGTCAAATATTATTCCGTCAGCTGAAAAGCTGAGCAGGATATATAAGGATACCGAGGGTGCTGCGGCAAGATATGAGCACCTTGCAGACGGTTATTCCCAGTCTTTCGGAGAGGCAGAGCTTTCTTTTTTTACTTCACCGGGACGTACAGAGATCATTGGCAATCATACCGATCATAATGGAGGCAAAGTCATAGCCGCCAGTATTGATCTTGATACTATAGGAGCAGCTGCGGTCAGTGGAGATGAGATCATCGAGATCCAGAGCGAGGGTTATCCCCGTATCACGGTAGATCTTGATGCTATCGATTCAATACCCAAGGAGAGCGGTACGATCTCACTTATCGCCGGGATGGCAGAGGGTGCCCGTAAGATGGGCTACCAGGTACATGGCTTTAAGGCTTACGTCACCACTACCGTTATCCCAGCAGCCGGTATCAGTTCTTCAGCATCCTTTGAGATGCTTGTGGCTGCCATTTTCAATCACTTTTTCAATGATGGCAAGATTCCGGTTTCGGACTACGCAAGGATAGGCCAGTATTCAGAGAATCATTTCTGGAACAAGGCATCGGGACTTATGGATCAGATGGCATGCGCCGTGGGAGGCCCCATCAGACTTGATTTTGGTGGAGATGAGATCGAGTACGGTCAGATTCCATTCTCATTTGACGAGTACGGATACAGACTTGTTATCGTCAATACCGGAGGAGGGCATGCGGATCTTTCAGCCGAGTATTCGGCCATGCCTCAGGAGATGTTTGCGGTAGCTGAGGAACTTGGGGGCAAGCGCCTTTGTGATACCAATATGGAAGCCTTTTTATCCCATGTTACACAGATCCGCAAAAAGCTTGGCAATGACAGAGCTCTTCTTCGTGCGATGCACTTCTTTAATGAGACAGCCAGAGTTGATAAGATGGCAGAAGCCATTGGTGCCCGTGATATTGGGTCGATCCTTTCACTTTTATCTGCATCAGGTTCGTCATCCTACGAGCTTTTGCAGAACGGCTACTGCATAGCGACGCCGGAGGAGCAGTCCATTCCTCTTGCACTGGCTCTTACGGAGCAGTTTTTAGCTTCTATCGGAGACGGAGTATGCAGGATCCACGGTGGAGGCCTTGCAGGAGTTATCATGGCTGTTGTACCGGAAAAGAATACATCGGATTATGTGGATTATATCTCCGGTTACTTCGGAAGAGACAACGTTTATCCCATGAACATTCGAGCAGTTGGTGCTGTTTGTGTAGATGATATTTAGGATTGGGGGAGTTATGATTAAAAACGAGTTTACTCAGGATCAAAAGGACCTTTTGGGAGAGATCGGTAATATTACCATGGGCAATTCTGCCACAACTCTTTCCATGATGGTCAATCAGAGAGTTGATATAACGACTCCCAGAGTTGAGCTTATCAACCGTGCCCAGGCACTTGACGATTATGAGAAGACCTGTATTTTTGTTCAGATCCACTATGTTCAGGGACTGACCGGTAACAACGTCTTCATCCTCAAGGAGCCTGATGTGCTTTGCATGACAGATCTTATGATGGGTGGCCCCGGAAATACTCAGGGAGAGATCAGTGAGTTGCATCTTTCAGCAGCTTCAGAGGCAATGAACCAGATGATGGGTTCTGCAGCAACATCCATGGCTACCATGCTTGGTATTCCCGTAGATATCTCCACTCCCGAGGTCAACAGGATCGATGTTGAGAGTGTCAAGATGTTTGAAAAGATGTTTGAGACTCCCGAGGATATCTTCGTTAAGGTTTCCTTCAGGATCGAGATCGGCGAGCTGATCGATTCCATCATGGTTCAGCTTTATCCGCTGAGATTTGCTATCGAGATGTGCGATAAGTTCTATCAGAACCAGAATTAGTAATAACAATAGAAATTAAAAAAGCCGGGTGCAAGTGGCTGAGCCACTGCACCCGGTTTATTTTTAAAACTACTTGTAGTCGGTTTACTTGGATTATGATACTGCTGTCCAAACCATTTTATAACTGGCGAATTCTGATGCATCAGTTGATAAATAGAGTTTAATTTCTTCTGTTTTAAGGCCATTATCACTCTGGAGATAAAGTGGAGTATGTTTGTATCCGATAATATTTCCCGAAGCATCGTATGCAAAGAGGAATATATATACATTAGCACTCGTTTTAGCTTTGTTTTTGGCAGAAACAGTTAATGTAATGGTTTTATTATTTTCATCTTTGGAGAAGTCTTTTTCTTTTACTGTTTCTTTCTTTTTGAGATTCTTTGTATCAAGTCTACGATTGATTTCAGTAATGGTAAAACTTGTTTTTGTAATATCAACTCCTTGTGAAATTATACTGCTATCTGCAGTAAACTTACCATATCCGCACTGCTTTGAAGCAAGACCGTAAATATACATACTAGCAGTTTCTAACTCTACACCAGTACTGTCTTTTAGGGTATAGGTGCATTTGATATCTCTTATTGATTGAGACGTTTTGTTTTTGACTTTAACTATTGTATCAATAGATGAATTATATTTGCTTTTTATCTGCTGAACTGAAAAATCAAAAGAAGATTCAGTATCAAGTACAGTGACCTTGTAAGTTATTGTACCTCGCTGGCATTTGATGGTTATATTCGCCTTCCCTTTTTTCTTTGCGGTAATAAGTGCTTTGTAGTCAGAATCTTTTTTTACCTTTGCAACCTTTTTATTAGAGGAAGATACTTTAGTAATCTTGCCACCGAAAGAATATGATTGGAGTGTTTCGCCTTTGAAAAGAGTAACTTTTTCTGTCTTATTTTCAGCCTGTACTTTACTCTGGGGTGTGGGCATCATGCAAAGCACTACGAGTGCAGCAAGAAATACCGTAATGATTCTTTTCGTGTTGATCTTCATTTCGTGTTCCTTTCTTTTTTGTTTTTTGCACAACGGGTAAAATTATATTACGCAATTTGGACAAAGTCAATTGCAAAATACGCCATTTTTCATGGTAATAGAGTACATAAAGTGGTAAAATAAACAAGCATTTATCAGAAACAGAGGTTTATCAATTTATGATACTTTTTTTTATGCATCTTTTTTCGAAGATGTTTCACATCAAGGAAGATGTAAGCGAAGCAAACCGGGAGAATAACAGGAAATTTCACGTTCCGACCACGGGTGACGGATATATTGACTGGCAGGAGCAGATGAAATCCTTTCGGTATGGAAAGCAGAGCGATTTTCTTTCGGATCTTCTTCTGGGGGGCGAACCGCTAAATGCAAGTATCAATGGCTGTGGGCTTATCGCAGTCTATAATGTGTTAGCTTACTATGGGATCAAAAGATCGTTTTCGGACATAGTATATGATTTTGAAAAGAACGGAGCTTCACTTTTCGGATACTTCGGAAGCTCTTTCAATATGATAGCAGGGTATATAAAAAAAGAGGGACTTCAGGTATCAGATGTGCCGGTTAGTTACGCCAAGGGCGACACAGTCCGATTTCAGACAGGAGAGCGGGTTTCATATATAATCACGGGTCTTAATGAAAAGGGAAGGATCCGTAGCATGGTCCATACCATAGCGCTTACCTGCGAGGGAAATCTTCTTAGGGCGCACAATGACGTTACCGGTGGCAGATTGTATTCTTCCTTAGCTGAGGCAGTCTATGATTTCGGCAACGGCAAAGGGGCCGTTCTTAAGGTTATAATGATAAGGGGCAAAGAGGATGAGCAGGATAGGGATAGTAATCTGCAATTACAATAAAAAGGATATGGTGACAGACTGCATCAAAGCGGTATTTGAGCAGACCTATCAGGACTTTGATCTCTATGTTTGCGATAACGGATCCACCGACGGATCCGGGGATGCCATTGAGGCTGAGTACGGAAGCAGACTAACTCTTATCAGAAACAGCGAAAATCTCGGTGGAAGCGGCGGCTTTAACACCGGCCTCAGAGCAGCCTGTAAGCGGGGCTACGACTACTACATGTGTATTGATAATGACGCCTTTTTGGATGAGGGATGTGTTAGCAATCTTCTGGATTTCCTTGAGGAGCATGGGGATGTAGGTATTGCAGCTGCCAAGATCTACCATATGGAGAGACCGGATACCGTCCAGAATTTCGGTCAGATCATTGATTTTAAAAACTACTGTACGGAGGTTCCATATCTGGGATATACAGAGGATGGCAGCATGCCTGATTTTGTTTATACCGAGGCAGTTCCTGCGTGTGCACTTATGATCAGAAAAGAGGTTATATCCGATATCGGACTTCTTCCGGAGGAAAACTTTCTTTATTGGGATGATACGGAGTGGTGTTTCAGGGCCAGAGAAGCCGGCTGGAAGATCGCTTCCGTTGGAAGCGCCAAGGCTCTTCATTGCATGGGAGCCAGGCGAGAGGATGTCAGTACCTTTCCGACTTACTATGCTTGGCGCAATTGGATCAGGTTTTTCATCCTTCATACTCCGGAGGAGGATCTTCCCAATATGGGGATCACCTTTCTCACCTCTGTTTATCTGGTTCAGTGCGAGGGCTATGAAGGAGACAGATTTGCCAGAGCGGCAACAGTCATGGCAGCATATGAGGATGCCATAGATGGTGTTTGCGGCAAGGCTGCCGAGGGCATCATCCGTGATATAGAAAAGGACGGACGGGAGGTAAGGTTTGACAGTATCGCAGATCTTCCTGCCGAGTACGAAAAGGGACGAGAACTTTTCATTTTCGCAAATCTTCCGGGATTTCTGAGAAAGGCACAGGAATTGCGAAAGAATAACAGGAGTAGACAGTGAAGGATATTAGATCATATAAAAAAAGGATCATTTCCATAGTTTTGGTCTTTGCATTCTGCCTGACCATGGTAGCCTGTGGGCAAGTGCAAAAAAAGGCTGAAAAGAAAAAAGATGACTCGCTGAAAAAGGTTTTGAAGTCAGGGAAACTGGTATTGGGACTTGATAGAAATTATCCTCCCATGGGTTTTCTTGCGGATTCAGGCAAGATCGAGGGATTTGACATTGATGTTGCAAAGGAAGTCTGCAAAAGAATGGGTGTTAAACTTAAAAAGAAGTCCATTGCCTGGGATGAAAAAGAAGATGAGCTCAATAGCGGCTCAATAGACTGTATTTGGAACGGTTTGTCGGTTACGCCCGAGAGAGAGGCGAGTATGAGTCTTTCCGAACCTTATATGAAAAATGAGCGGATCATTATTGTTCCCGGTGACAGTGATGTTAAGGCGGTTTCGGATCTTACCGGTAAAAAAGTAGGAGTACAAAAGGGTTCTACGGCGCAGGAGGCTTTGGAAAGATCAGAGTTTTATGAAGAGATCAGGGAAGAGCTGTTTGATGATAATCTTATGCTGATCGCAAAACTCAAAAACGGTGAGCTGGATGCCATTATCCTTGATTCCGTAGTGGCATACTATTGTATTTTTAATGGGGATGAGACCTACTATGTTCTTTCCGACAGTATTGAGGAAGAGGAATTCGCTATCGGATTCAGAAAGGGTGATAATGTCCTTCGTGACAAGGTGCAGGATATCATCAGTGATATGAAGGCAGATGGATCCTTGGGCGAGATTTCCTGCAAGTGGTTTGGAAGCGATATTACTATAGTTAGATAGGATTGCTTTATGGGTGTAAGTAAAAATGGTAAAGCAAAAAAAATAAACCGAATGGCCCTTAGAAGTGTTGCGGTATCAGTACTTGTGATCTCTTTTTTCGTGGGTGTGATCCTTGCTTTTTACTTTATGCTTTATTCTGAAACCACGGACAGGATCATAAAGAGCGGAGAACTTACTGCTAACGCTTCCGCCAGAGAGATCGACAAGTATCTGTCTACAGGTATTGATACCATGAGACTGGCTTGCTATACCCTGGACAATATGATCCGTGACGGAAGTACTTACGAGGAGATAGATACATTCATCATTAACCAGTCCACAGCCTTATCCAATATGACATCCGAAAATACTACAGGATTATATGGATATATCAATGATATTTACATGGACGGTACGGATTGGGTCCCTGATGATGATTATGTTCCTACTGAGCGCCCCTGGTATATCGGCGCCAGGGCCAGTATAGGTAAGGTAGCGGTTGTGGATCCTTATCTTGATGCCCAGACCCATACCATCATGATCACTTTGGCCAAGACTCTTTGCGATGCAAAAAGCGTTGCTGCCATGGATTTTTCTCTGGAGTATCTTCAAAAGATGACAGAGAAGCTTGAGGCAGAGAGCGAAGCAGATATGGAGATAGTGCTTGACGGTAACTATGATGTCATCACCCATTCAGACAGTAGTCAGTTGGGAAGAAACTATATTTCAGAGGAGGGTACTTTCGGTCGGGTACTTGTTGACAATCTTCGGGCGACAGATGATAACTATTTTTCCTTTAGATACAGGGGCGCAGATTATATAGTTTATAATACTACAGTAGCCAATGACTGGAACTGTCTGTCGGTGTTTGATGCGACAGATGATTTTAATCAGCTCAGGAATCTGCTGGTTTATACTATCATAGCAGCAGTTCTTGTAGTGGTGATCCAGATGATCATCATGCTTTATTCTGCTCAAAAGGATCGTGAGACCAGAGAAGCCGTTGCTGCCAACGAGGCTAAGTCTTCATTCCTTTCCAACATGTCCCATGAGATCCGAACTCCCATCAATGCGGTTCTTGGCATGAATGAGATGATCCTCAGGGAGAGCAGTGAGAGTAGCATTATCGAGTATTCAGAAAACATACGGACAGCCGGTAATACGCTTCTCGGTATCGTCAATGATGTTCTTGACTTTTCCAAGATCGAGGCGGGCAAGATGGAGATCGTTCCTGTTGAGTATGATTTTTCATCAGTCCTCATTGATCTTGACAATATGATCAGGGTAAGGGCGGAAAGCAAAGGCCTTTTGCTCAGACTAGATATCAATAGGGATATACCTAAGCGCCTTTTCGGAGATGAGGTACGCATTAAGCAGGTTATCACCAATATTCTTACCAATGCTGTCAAGTATACAGAAAAGGGCAGCGTTACTCTTGGTGTGGATTTTGAAAAGGATCAGGAAGATTCCAACAGCGTTTATATGCTTTTCTCTGTTAAGGATACGGGTATCGGTATCAAGCCTGAGGATATGAAAAAACTGTATTCCGAGTTTGAGAGGATTGAAGAAAAGCGTAACCGTAACATTGAGGGTACGGGCCTTGGAATGAGTATAACCAGCAGTCTTTTGAAGCTGATGGGTACTTCACTTGAGGTTTCCAGCGTTTACGGGGAGGGATCTGTTTTCTCATTCCGTCTTAAGCAGAGGGTTGTCAATTGGGAGGCCCTTGGAGATTATGAGGCTGCCTTCCGCGAGTCTCTGGATGAAAGGAAAAAGTATCACGAGAAGTTTACTGCACCGGAGGCAGTCATCCTGGTTGTTGATGATACCGAGATGAACCTTCAGGTTGTTGAAAACCTGCTCAAGAGGACCGATATTCAGATAGATACTGCCACCAGAGGAGCAGAAGCTCTTGTTATGTGTGCCAAGAAAAAATATGACGTTATCTTTCTTGACCATATGATGCCTGAGATGGATGGTATCGAAACATTAAAAAAACTTCGCGCTGATACGACCAACCCGAATCTCAGGACTCCTTCCATCTGCCTTACGGCCAATGCCATTTCCGGTTCTAGAGAAAAGTATTTATCTGTTGGATTTGAAGACTATCTTACAAAGCCTATAGATGCGGATAAGATTGAAGAGATCTTGATCAGATATCTTCCTCAGGAAAAGATAAGTACGATTACGGACAATGATGATGTAGCTGAGGATGAGCAGATACCACAGTACCTTATGGATTGTGAGGGACTGGATGTTCAGCAGGGCGTCGACAATAGTGGGGGCGTAGAAGGATACCTTAATGTCCTAAAGGGATTTTATTCATATATTGATGACAAGTCCGGGGAGATCCAGAGTTTCTTTGATGCCGGGGATATATCAAATCTTACTATCAAGGTACATGGCCTTAAGTCTTCGGCCAGGATCATCGGCGCCATGGAACTGTCGAGTGAAGCCGAGAAATTGGAAGCTGCAGGCAAGTCAGGGGATCTGGATTATATCAAAGAGAATCTTAGTGCGATGCTGGATCGCTATAGGTCATATAAAGATATTCTTTTGCCGGTGGTGGAAAAGAAAGATGATCTTCCGGAAGCTTCTCAGGAGTTTTTAGATGATGCATACAGCGCACTTGAGGAGTTTGCATCAGTAGAAGACTATGATTGTGTCAGGATGGTCATAGAAAGCACAGAGGAGTACTCACTTAAGGAAGAGGACAAAAAGCGTTTTGAAAAGGCGCTCTTATTGCTTTACGAACTTAATTGGGACGGGATCCTGGAGCTTGCAAAAAACAGATAAAAAAACCTTGCTTCATGGAAAGCAGTATGCTATAATGCAATAGTTCGCGCCACGGTGCGGACTTTAGGGGTATAGTTCAGTTGGTAGAACGTCGGTCTCCAAAACCGGATGTCGAGGGTTCAAGTCCTTCTGCCCCTGTATGACAATTAATTCATTTCTCTACGGAATGCGCAGGTTTAGCGACGCATATAATCTGATCTACGAGCGGGTCGCCTCTGATGACAAGAGGGGCAGACTTGGTGAGGATGCGGATTACTATGCGTTTTTTCCGTCTTTAGACGATCCTTACATGAATCCCAGGGTTATTATGAGTTCCACAAAGCGCAACGAATGTATCCATCTCGTTGTGGCTAGTTATGTTTGCTGTGTCAGGGGAATACTTGATGATATAGGTGACATGTCACAGGAACTTGTGAGTCTGGGCGAGGAACTTGAGGAGAGGATGGAGCAGTACGGTAGGGACCTTATGGAACTGCCTCAGAGTCGTTTTTCGGACTCGGATCCGGAGCTTTCCGATATGCTCCTTTCATATTATATGTCGGTTCTGGCTTTTCACGACATGTTCAGATCCCATCTTTTTGAACTTAATGAAAAATACAAAAAAGATGCCTTTATCTCCGAAAGCATTGCCAAGGCTTTCAAGGAGATAAAGGATCAGTAAAGGTCAATCTATCGTGATGGGGTAACGGAAATTGCCGTTACCGTTTTCAAGGTAATCGATCATATCTGCCCGATGATCACTGTCACAAGCCATGCCTGCGATAGAAAGGTCAAACACATCGATGGTGTTCTTGTTATTCCAATCTGAATCTGTAGTGTCTATAAAACGCCATCTGCCATCGAAGTAGGCTATGTTAAACTCGTGGTTTCCTTCATCGCCCCGTGACTCGATCTTGTCCTGGAAAATAGTGGCGCAGGGGATACCCACAGCCTGTAAAAGCGTTTGTGTCAGACGGGAGTATCCGAAGCAGTCGGTTCCTCCAACCTTTCCGTCCTCCAGGATCTGTTGATAAACATCCCAGGGATTTTTGCTAAGTCCGTTATAGGATTCGTATTTAAGATGCTTTACCACCCAAAGGCAGATGGCGCGGGCTTTTTTTCTATCGGTCTTACAGCCTTTTGTAATCTCATTTGCAAGGTCCTTGAACACCGCTTCCTTCTCCGCATCACCTTCGAGCCAGAACATCTCACTTTGCTGTGCGGTGATTTCCGGGTCTTCCAGATACTTTACAGCATCCTCCAGGGACTTAATTATATCCGCAAAGGTTCCCTTGGGTATGTTTTTTATGGTATTCAGCTTATAGCATCCGCTGAAAACATATTTCCCCATCTTGATCTTCTTCCCTTTCGGAAAGGAGATCTTTTTTAGATTCACGCAATCGTAAAAGGCGCCTTCATCCAGTCTTTTTGTTGTTGACGGCAGAGTAACTGACTTGAGTTTTTTGCAGTTGGAAAAAGCATATCGCCCAATACCCTTAACGGTAGTACCGCTGATCTTCTTGGGAATCTTTGCGGAGGTTACGCTTTTTTCAGCCCAGGTAATAAGTCCGCTTCCGGTATTGATATATATTTTTCCGCCGCTTACGGAATAGGATTTTTGATTACCGGCTGCAATACAAGATCCCGTTGGTACCAAGCAGATCAGCATGCATAGGATAAGTGTGGTGATGACATTTCTTTTTAGCATTTAGATTTCCCCCGATTTATATTTTTTCTCAATTATAAAGAGGACCAAAAAGGATTGCAAGTATCCGAAAATAATATCCAATTGTCTGATGAATATGTTATACTTCAGTTATTAAAGTAAAAGCAATAGAAGGGGGGATATTGTGAAAAAGATATGTATCAAACTGATGGCAGTGCTGCTTTTCATAAGCGTATGTGTGGTCAGTGCACCGGCCGTAGGAACACAGGCGGCGGTCAAGTCCTACAAGATCAAGGGTGATTGGGTTGGATTTGATAGATCCAGCGGCAAGATCACCTACACCCATGATGGATTGGATTATATTCCTGCCAGTATCGATGGGACCAAGGTTAAGATCATAGGCAAGTGGGCTTTTTGTAGGAATTCCAAACTCAAGAATGCCAAGATCCCTTCATCGGTTACAAAGATTGAAAAAGGCGCTTTCTACGAATGCAAGAATCTTAAGAAAGTTACTTTTGCTAAGGGTTCAAAAGCAAAGATCGGAGATATGGCATTTGGAAAGTGTTACAAGCTGAATACTGTTGTCAATAATCCCAGCAGTGACTGGAAAAACCGGATGGATTCCTTGGAACGTGTAACAAATCTTCTTGACTCCTTGGATCCGCAGGCAGTTCGTGAAACAAAAACATATATTTGGAAGATCAAGAATCTTGACGAGGATATGTGGAGCGTCATAAAAAAGAAGGCAGAATCCATCACTAAGGGTTGTTCCACAGACAGAGAAAAAGCGAAGGCTATATATAAGTGGGTTGCTAAGATCCCCTACGATAATGAGTGGAGATCCGACGGCTCCAAGTGGCCGGAGCAGGATCCCTATGTGCTGATCACATGGGATAAGAGCGAACATGGGGGAAAGGAGGCAAGTACCGATTGTGTAGGACATACTTACCTGACATTGGCCTTGTTGGATTGTGTAGATATCCCCAGTGTTTATGTTTACAGGGAAACTAAGGGGAATGAGTCCGTAGGCCATGGATGGAATGCAGCTTTTGTCGATGGAAAATGGATATGGATCGATTCTACACAGAAGTTTTTTGATCCGGGATTAGCTGGATTTGTCAGCGATTCCGATCATAAGAGAATAGATATGATCAATGGTGTAGACTTTGATGAATACAGTGTCACAGAAAACTAGAAGGGGGTAGACGTATGCTTACAGATTTTGTAAAAGGGGAAAAGCCTGAAGCCGAGGAGATCGAGGCGCGTATCGATGCCGCAAGGAGCAAGCTTGCCAGACAGCAGATCCAGATCAAGGAGAAAAAACTTCCGGTTCTGGTGATCCTGGACGGATGGGGCGCTGCCGGCAAGGGTAGCGTTCTGGGAAGAGTCATCAAGGAACTGGATCCCAGATTTTTCAGGACCGAGACACTTGCTCAGCCTACACAGGATGAGGTGAGACGGCCTTTCTTGTACAGGTATTTTGTACGTATACCTGAGGCCGGCAAGATATCATTCTTTGATAGCAGCTGGATGGATGAGACTACGAAATCGTACTTGCTGGATGAGTATTCCGAAAAAGAATATGCCAACCATATCAGGAGTATCAAGAGATTTGAGAGACAGTTGTCCGATAACGGATATCTTTTGGTGAAGCTTTTCTTTGATATCTCTGAGAAGGAGCAGAAGAAGAGACTTGAGGCCCTCAGAGAGGATTCTTCCACCAAGTGGAGAGTTGAAAAGTTTGATCGTTGGCAGAATAAGCATTATAAGACTTGCAGAAAGGTATACGACGATTATCTTGAGAATACCAATCAGTTCTCGGCACCATGGTATATCATTGATTCCAAGAGCCGTAAGTGGGCCGAACTCCAGATGCTGGAGATCATGACAAGAGCCATAGATACTGCACTTACAAATTCTACCAGGTCAGTGCCTATCCTTCAGAATACATTCCCCCTTAAGACAATGCCGAAGCTTTCGGCTATTGATCCCAATGTGAGGATATCTGATGACGAGTACAGAACCAGACTTAAGGAACTTCAGGCTGAACTGTCGGATCTTCATAATAGGATATATCACAAAAGGATGCCGGTTATCATAGCCTATGAGGGCTGGGATGCAGCGGGTAAAGGCGGCAATATCAAGCGTGTTACCGCAGCCCTTGATCCCAGAGGATACGAGGTTATGCCGATCGCTTCTCCCGAGCCTCATGAAAAGGCAAGGCATTATCTTTGGAGATTCTGGAACCGTCTGCCAAAGGATGGCCACATCACCATTTTTGATCGAACCTGGTACGGGCGCGTCATGGTTGAGAGGCTTGAAGGCTTCTGCTCTGAAAATGACTGGCAGAGAGCATACAATGAGATCAACGAGTTTGAGCAGGAACTTCAGGATTGGGGTGCCGTGCTCATCAAGTTCTGGGTGCATATTGATAAGGACACTCAGCTTGAGCGCTTCAATGCCAGAGCTGCAGATCCCGAGAAGCAGTGGAAGATCACTGATGAGGACTGGAGAAACCGCGAGAAGTGGGATCTGTATGAAGAGGCTGTGGATGAGATGATCGCAAAGACTTCGACGGAGTATGCACCTTGGCATATTCTCGAAAGCGATGATAAGCATTTTGCACGGATCAAAGCGCTGGAGATAATTACATCCGAAATCAAAAAAAGATTGTAAAGTAATAAGTGAATAGATAATGAATAAGAAGCACTGGACGGTATCATACCGTCCGGTGCTACTACTATTCTGTGATTTATTCGTAATGAAATTTGAAAACGGTGTAGATTTGCGTATGTAATTATTGTGTGAAGGTTCAGGAAAAGTGGTAAAAACCGCGGGTATAGTATCCGTAGCGACCCTCGTTTTTAGTCGTTACTTAGGCGGCGTATTTTGCCGCCTTACGTAACGCGACCAAAAAACAAGGAGCGGGAGCGCGTCGCCAAGGGTACTATATCCGCGGTTTTGTATTAGGTCCCTGATTTACTTTCCACTGTATTTCTCTTCGCAATACCTACAGCGGTAGATCTCGCGGTCCGGATCAGCGAGGAAAAATACCTGGTCAAGCTCCTGCTCGATGGATGTGATGCATCGGGGATTCTTGCACTTGATAACATTTTTGATCTCTTTTGGAAGAGACAGTCTTTTCTTGTCTACGATCTCATCATCACGGATGATATTAACAGTGATGTTGTGATCGATATATCCAAGGATATCCAGATCGATGGCATCGATGGGGCACTCGATCTTGATGATGTCTTTGGCACCCATCTTATTGCTTTTTGCGTTCATGATAATGGCCACGGTACAGCCCTCAAGATCACCCAGCTTCAGGTAATCATAGATCTTCATGCTCATGCCGGCCTTGATATGATCCAGAACGTATCCTTCATGTATTCCGCTTATGTTCAGCATATGCTACCCTCCAGTCCCAGAAGTGTTACGATAAGTGCCATGCGTATATATACGCCTTTTTTAGCCTGCGTGAAATACGCGGCTCTGGGATCGGAATCAACTTCAACTGAGATCTCGTTGACCCTGGGAAGAGGATGGAGTACCAGCATATCATCTTTGGCAAGTTCCATCTTATCTTTATTAAGTACGTAAAAGTCTTTCATACGGAGGTAGTCTTCCTCATTGAAGAAACGTTCTCTCTGAACACGTGTCATGTAAAGGATATCCAATTCACCTATTGCATCCTCAAGACGTTCAACCTCTTTGAAGGGCGCACCTGCAGCCTTCAGCGTGTCATCTCTTATATATGAAGGAACACGAAGTTCATCAGGGGAGATCAAAACATAATTGATATTGGGATAACGTACCAGGGCATTGATCAGAGAGTGGACGGTACGACCAAACTTAAGGTCACCGCAAAGCCCTATGGTAAGATTGGATAAGCTGCCCCGAAGGGATCGGATAGTGTAAAGATCGGTAAGAGTTTGAGTGGGATGCTGGTGACCACCGTCGCCGGCATTGATAACGGGAATTCCTGAATGATTTGAAGCTACAAGCGGAGCACCTTCCTTGGGATGCCTCATAGCACAGATATCTGCGTAAGAAGAAATGACGCGTATGGTATCGGAAACGCTTTCACCCTTGGCTGCCGATGAAGAATCAGCACTGGAAAAACCAAGGACGCTGCCTCCAAGATTCAACATGGCGGCTTCAAAGGAAAGTCTCGTGCGGGTACTGGGTTCGTAGAAACAGGTGGCAAGTTTTTTGCCTTGACAAATGCTGGAGTATCTGTCCGGATTGGCTTCGATGTCAGCGGCCAGATCCATGAGCTTGTCAAGTTCTTCCACGGAAAAATCCATGGGGCTCATAAGATGTCTCATAACAATCCTCTCTTGTAATATTTACAATGATTTCGAATGTGTTTAAACCGTAGTCAATTGTATAAGAATTTTGTATTCTTTTCAAGGTGTGATATAATCATTTTTTAGTAAAACATATGTGTTTAATTGCAGGAGTAAAAATATGAGAGAATTATCTGAGTTACTTGAGAGACTTGATTATAGGATACTTCAGGGGAAGATCGAGGGGGACATCACGGATCTGGTTTATGATTCGAGAAAGGCAACTGCCGGATGCCTTTTTGTTTGCATTCCGGGAACCTCCGTGGATGGACATACATTTGCCGCACCGGTTGCTGATATAGGTGCAAAGGCCATCATAGTGGAGCATGAGGTGGATGTCAGGAGTGATGTGACCGTGCTTCAGGTCAGGGATTCACGTGCAGCACTGGCCCAGCTTTCTGCGGCTTATTTTGATGATCCTTCAGAGAAGTTGTCCGTAATCGGAATCACCGGAACCAAGGGCAAGACTACTACCACATACATGATCAAATCCATCCTGGAAAATGCGGGACACAAGGTAGGACTTATAGGAACTATTGAGGCCATCATCGGAGATGAGCACATTCCTGCAGCAAATACAACTCCCGAGTCCTATGTGGTTGAGGAGTACTTTTCAAAGATGGTTGCAGCCGGGCTGGATACCTGTGTTATGGAGGTTTCTTCCCAGGGACTTATGATGCACAGGGTAGATGGTGTCAAGTTTGAACTTGGTATTTTTACCAATATTGAGCCGGATCATATCGGACCCGGTGAGCACGCCGATTTTAATGATTATCTCAATTGCAAAAAGAAACTTTTCAAAAAGTGTAAAAAGGGACTTTTCAATGCAGATGATCCCCATCTTGAGGATATACTTGAAGGTGCTACCTGCGAGGTGGAGACTTTCGGGTTTGCAAAGGACGCGGATTTCCGTGCTGAGAATATGGAACTTTGGAAGGACGGCGGTTCTCTCGGGGTTAAGTATGACGTGGCAGGAAAGGAGAGCTTCCCTGTAAGGATTCACGTGCCCGGAAGGTTTTCTGTTTATAATTCTCTTTCGGCAATTGCGGTTTGCCATCACTTCGGTGTAGAGGCTCAGGATATGCAGAAGGCACTGGCAGCAGCAAGGGTTAAGGGCCGCATAGAGATGATCCCGGTTTCGGACAATTATTCTCTTATGATCGATTATGCTCATAATGCAATGAGTCTAAAGAGTCTGCTTACTACCATTAGAGAATACGAGCCTGCCAGGCTTGTGTGCCTTTTCGGATGTGGCGGTAACAGGAGTAAACTTCGCAGATATGAGATGGGTGAAGTTTCCGGTAATCTTGCGGATCTTACCATTATCACATCTGACAATCCCAGATTTGAAGAGCCCATGGATATCATCAGTGATATCAAGTTCGGTATCAACAAGACCAGCGGTGATTACGTTGAGATACCTGACAGAAAAGACGCCATCAAATACGCTATCGAAAACGGTCAGCCCGGAGATGTTATAGTACTTGCGGGCAAGGGCCATGAGGATTATCAGGAGATTAAGGGCAAAAAGTACCCGATGGATGAGAGAGTTCTTATCAGAGAAGTTCTGGAGGAACTGGGACGAGAGGTCAGATTTTGATGCATTATGCTGATGTTTATGTTGATGTATCAGCCACGAGAACGGACCAGTCATATCAGTATCTGATCCCGGAGGAATTGTCCGGGATGATAGTACCGGGAAGCAGGGTTCGGGTTCCTTTCGGTTATCGAAGTGTGACCGGGTACGTGATCGGACTTTCGGATGAGCTTCAGGTGGATCCGGAAAAGTTGCGTGACATTGAATCGGTAGAGAATGAGGCTCTGGGAAGTGACGGGCAACTTTTGTCGCTGGCTGCATGGATGCATGCTAACTACGGCGGGACTATGAGCCAGGCCCTCAGGTGTGTTTTGCCTTCGGCTAAAAAGCAGCCACCGAGACTTCGCAAGATCATCCACTTGGCAGCTGACAGGCAGGTGCTTTCGGATGAACTGGCTGTGCTTTTAAAAAGAAGCAGGCACTCTCTGGGCAGAGAAAGGCTGATAAGGGAACTTCTGGAGTCTCCGGATATACCATGGGATGAGGCGACGGGCAGATTGTCCGTCTCTTCGGCTGTTATCAGGGATCTTGAAAAAAAGGGACTTATCTCTATTGAGTCTATCAGGTCCTACAGAGATCCCCTGGGAAGGATGCGTTCTTCGGATAGTAACTGGACGATCCCTACACTTAATCCGGCCCAAAGGGCAATAGCAAATGATTTTGCGGGAGAGTTTGACTCGGGGATCAGACGTACCTATCTGATCCATGGTGTGACCGGATCCGGAAAGACCGAGGTCTATATGGAGATGATGGAGCATGTGATCCGTCAGGGCAGGTCGGTTATTTTTCTTATACCTGAGATAGCCCTTACTTACCAGACGGTAATGAGGCTTTATCTTCGTTTTTCCGACAAGGTGTCAATCTTGCACTCCAGGATGAGCCCGGGAGAGAGATATGATCAGCTGGAGAGGGCAAGGTCCGGAGATATTAGGATAATAGTTGGTCCCCGGAGCGCGCTTTTTACTCCATTTTCCGATATCGGACTTATCATAATCGATGAGGAGCATGAAAGCAGTTATAAGAGTGAAGCAATCCCCAGGTATCATGCCAGGGAGACTGCAATAGAGCGGGCACGTCTTTCGGGAGCTTCGGTTGTGCTGGGATCGGCGACTCCTGCAGTTGAAAGCTATTATGAGTCTGAGACCGGACATTATAAAAGATATGATCTTCCGGAAAGAGCAACAGCCTCGTCACTTCCGGATGTTGAGATCGTGGATCTAAGAGCAGAGCTTAATGCCGGTAACAGATCCATCATCTCAAGACGGCTTGCCGCCCTTTTGGAGGAGCGGCTTGACAGGGGAGAGCAGTCCATGCTTTTTCTTAACAGAAGAGGTATGGCCGGCTTTGTTTCTTGCAGAGCCTGCGGAGAGGTGATAAAATGTCCTCATTGCGATGTTTCGCTTTCGCTTCACGGATCCCAGAGGCTGGTTTGTCACTACTGTGGATACACCCAGCCTATGATAAATGCCTGCCCCAAGTGTGGCAGCAAGTATATCGGGACCATGAAGCTTGGAACCGAAAAGGTTGAGTCCGTTATCCGGGATATGTTTCCCAAGGCCAGAACCCTTAGGATGGATGCAGATACCACCAAGGGACGGGAGGGACACAGCAAGATCATTGAGACCTTTGCGGACCACGGGGCAGATATCCTGATCGGCACCCAGATGATCGTCAAGGGCCATGACTTTTCGGATGTAAGTCTGATGGGTATCCTGACAGCAGACATTTCGCTCAACGCTTCAGATCATAAGAGCAGTGAGCGGACATTTCAGCTTTTGACTCAGGCCTGCGGACGGGCAGGCAGGAGAGGGCAGAATGCAGTTGCTGTGATCCAAACCTATCAGCCGGAGCATTTTGCCGTGGTATCGGCAGCCGGGGGAGATTACCGGGGTTTTTATAAAAGGGAAATTTCATACAGGAAGCTGCTTTCCTATCCACCATTCGGACACATTCTTTTTATTGAGATCACATCCAAAAACAAGGATCAGGCGGAAAGAATGGGACGTTACCTGGCCGAGATACTAAGAAGCCGGTCCGAAAACGCGCAGATCTCGGATCCTGCGGACTGCAGTATTGCCAGGATCAATGACGTTTATCGCAAGCAGATAGTAATCAGATCTGCGAGCTACGCCCGACTTGTGGAACTTAAGGATATAGCAGACAGAGCAGTTAGAGATGATACCGCTCCGAGGGGTGCGGATATCTGGTTTGATTTTGATCAGTGAGGTTAGTATGGCTATCAGAGAAGTAAGGATTATGGGAGATCCCATACTTGCAAAAGAGTGCAGAACAGTTGAAAAGATGACGGACAGACTTCAGGTCCTCATCGATGATATGATCGAGACTATGAACGATCAGAACGGCGTTGGTCTTGCAGCACCGCAGGTTGGCGTCTTAAGACGTATTGCGGTTGTTGATATCGGAGATGAAAACGGAACGATCATCATGATCAATCCCGAGATCATTGAGTCAGATGGTGAGCAGTGCGGACCTGAGGGATGCCTTTCTCTTCCCGGGAAGCAGGGAGAGGTTAAGCGCCCCAATCATGTAGTGGTTTCAGCGCTTGACAGAGAAATGAAGCCTATCACCATCGAGGGAACGGAACTTCTTGCAAGGGCACTTTGTCATGAGATAGATCATCTGTCGGGCCATATGTATACTGAACTTGTAGAGGGCCCTCTTACAGATGTTGAGTATGCTGATGACGATGAGGAGGAGCAGGAGTAATCATGAGGATCATTTTTATGGGCACGCCGGATTTTGCGGTGGGAAGCCTTCAGGCCCTTTCAGATGCCGGACATGAGATAGTTCTGGTGCTCACCCAGCCTGACAGACCCAAGGGTCGTGGCGGAGCTCTCACCATGTCTCCGGTTAAGGAGTGGGCCATCAAGCATGATGTACCCGTCTATCAGCCTGAGAGGATAAGGGATCCTGAGGCCATGGAATACCTTAGGGAATACGAGTCCGATATCGGAGTTGTTGCGGCTTTCGGTCAGATCCTTCCCAAGGAAGTTCTGGATATGCCTGCTCATGGATGTGTTAATGTACATGCGTCCCTCCTTCCTAAGTATAGGGGAGCGGCTCCGATCCAGTGGGCTATCCTCAATGGGGATGAGGAGACCGGAGTTACCATAATGCAGATGGATGTGGGCCTTGATGACGGAGACATTATCTCACAGGAAAAGATAGCTATCAGCCCGGATGATACAGGTGGCAGTCTTTTTGATAAGCTTTCGGAGCTGGGAGGAAGACTGCTGGTAAGTACGCTTTCGGACATTGAAAAAGGCGTTGCGGTCCGTACACCTCAGGATGGAGATAAGGCCACTAAGGTGGGCATGATCAAAAAGGATCTTGGAAAGCTTGATCTTTCAAAGAGTGCAGTAGTCCTTGAGAGGTACATAAGAGGCCTGTCACCCTGGCCCGGGACTTACACGAATCTGGGCAGTGATACCATCAAGATCCACAGAGCCTTTGTTCTTTCATCTAATAGCGAGGTAGATCTTAGCGGAGCAAGACCGGGAGAGATACTGTCGGCAAAGAATGAGTATTCACAACTTTTGTCCGCCGGCGAGCGGGATAAGGTGATCCTTGTCATGACAGGTGACGGTGTCCTTGCCATTACGGAGCTTCAGCTTCAGGGTAAAAAGAGGATGTCGGCAGCAGACTTTTTGAGGGGGCACAAATTAGGACCCGATACGATTTTAGGATAGATATGAAAGAGAGTACGAAATTTGACCCCAGAGGGTCAGCTCTTGATACTATTATAGATGTTTGTGAAAAAGGAGAGTACCTGGGAAGGTTACTCTCCAGTATTTTGAGCAAAGCTTCCGGAGCGGATAAAAGAGACAGGGCGCTGTATACCAGGATAGTATGCGGGACTGTGGAGAGACTTTTGACTATCGACAGCGTGATAGATTCATATTCTTCCAGACCTGTGAGAAAGCAAAAGCCTGTTATACGTAGCGTGCTTCGGATGAGTGTTTTTCAGATCCTTTACATGGACCACATACCTGATCGGGCTGCCTGCAATGAAGCGGTAAAACTTGTTTCAAAAAGGCATATGTCCGGACTTGGGGGATTTGTTAACGGTGTCCTTCGTCAGATCGTCAGGGAAAAGGAAGCCGGAAAATTGGACTATATTTTATCCCCGGATCTTGATAAGGCAGATAATAAAAAGAGAGCAACACTCCTTTCCGTTCCAGAATGGATACTCGAGGAGTACGATAAGGTTTTTGGTAAGACCAAATCCACAGAGGCCATGCTGTCTATGTTTGAAAGGGGAGGCACCGCATCTCTTCGCGCCAATACACTGGGCTGTGATCCGGATGGATTATGGAACAGTATGGAGGAGGCAGGCGTTAATGTAGAGCGTACGAGACTACCTTATGCTGCAGTTATAAGCGGCTTCGATAAGATAGAAGCTTTACCGGGATATGAAAGAGGGGATTTTTATGTTCAGGACCTCTCTTCTATAGAAGCAATAGCTTCGGCAGGCATAAAAGAGGGGGAGCGGATACTTGATATGTGCGCGTCTCCCGGAGGAAAGAGCTTCGGAGCGCGTATGCTTTCCGGCGACGGAGGAAGTGTAATATCCTGTGATGTCAGCGAGCAAAAGGTGTCCGATATCAGAGAAAATATGTCTCGTCTCGGACTGGGGGGAATAATGGCTGTATGCCATGACGCTACTGAACACAATAGTGATTGGGACGGTGGATTTGATCTGGTGATATGTGATCTGCCTTGCTCGGGACTTGGAACCTTTGCCAAAAAGCCGGAGCTAAGGTATCGGGTAATACCGTCAGATATTAAAGAGCTTGCTGCACTTCAGAAGCAGATCCTGGATGTGGCAGCAAACTATGTAAAGCCCGGGGGACGTCTGATGTTTTCGACCTGTACCATTACCAAGGCAGAAAACATGGACAACCGTGAGCGTTTTTTGAAAGATCACCCGGAGTTCTCACCCGGTGATGAGCGGCTTATAGTACCGGATATCAGGCATGACGGATTCTATTATTCCATGTTTTTGAGAAAGTAGTGTGGCGCTAGCAAAATTTCATTAAGAAGGAAAGATAGATGGATATAAAAAGCTTACCATATGAAAAGTTACAGGAATACGTCACACAGGAGCTGGGAGAGAAGCCCTTCCGCGCAAAGCAATTATACGAGTGGCTGCATGTTCATCTGGCTCGAAGCTACGACGAGATGACCAATCTTTCCAAACAGCTTAGAGAAAGGCTGGCTGCCGAGGCACCTCTTACCACATTGGAAAAACTGGAGTGTCAGATCTCAACTGAAGATGGTACACGCAAGTACCTTTTCGAACTTCCTGATGGTGAGGCTATCGAGTCTGTTCTTATGAGATATCATCACGGCATATCTGTCTGTATTTCATCACAGGTTGGCTGCCGCATGGGCTGCAGGTTTTGCGCTTCTACTGTAGACGGGTTGGTGAGGAGCCTGGAGCCGTCGGAGATGCTGGATCAGATCTATTCTATCCAGAGGGATACGGGAGAACGCGTAAGCAATGTGGTTGTTATGGGAATGGGTGAGCCCCTTGAAAACTATGATAACCTTTTGACTTTTTTAGGTATGATATCAGATCCGAGAGGACTTAATATCAGCGCCAGAAATATTACGGTGTCCACCTGCGGGATAGTGCCTGCGATTTATGATCTGGCAGAGAAAAAACTTCAGATTACCCTGGCACTTTCACTTCATGCGCCGGATCAGGAAACCCGTAAAAAACTTATGCCCGTGGCAAATAAGTACGATCTTTCCGAGGTGATGAAAGCAGTGAGGCATTACGGTGATGTGACCGGAAGACGAGTGACGGCAGAGTATGCCATTGTCTCAGGGCAAAACGACAGCGATGAGGATGCTAAAAAGTTGGGAGCTCTTTTGGGCGGCAGCGGGATACATCTCAATCTCATCCCCGTCAATCCCGTGACGGAGAGTGGCTTTGTGCCGCCGAGCCGCAAGGAGGCGGAGCTCTTTAAAAATAAACTTGAAAAATACGGGATAAATGTTACTATTAGAAGGGAAATGGGCAGGGATATTGACGGAGCCTGCGGTCAGCTTAGGCGTCGCAGGAAATAAAAGAGACACGACGGGCCCATTTTCGGAGGAGTTTTATGTTTTATTATTGTCTTACGGACATAGGTAAAAAGAGAGAGATCAATGAAGACTATCTCTTTGCATCAGACAGTGCGGTAGGACCACTTCCGGATATCTATATTGTTGCAGACGGTATGGGCGGAGCCAATGCCGGAGAGTATGCATCGGAGCATACCGTGAGAGGAGTGCTGGATCAGATTTCCACAGTAAGCGCTCTTCCGGGAGGCGATCCGGTGGCAGGTGTGGCAGGAGTCCTTCAGGATGCCATCGTTGCTACCAACAGGCAGATCAATCTCATTGCAGATACGGATCCGGACAAGAGTGGTATGGGTACCACCCTGGTGGTTGCCGTGATCTATGAGGATCATCTGATAATTGCCAATGTAGGTGATTCCAGATGTTATGCGCTGGCAGGTGAGGACCTTAAGCAGCTCACCATTGACCACTCCTATGTTGAGGAGATGGTTCGTCGGGGCGAGATGACTCCCGAGATGGCCAGGGTATCCAAGTATAAAAACCGTATAACAAGGGCCATAGGTGCAGAACCTGAGGTCCAGGTTGATTTCTTTGATGTAAAGCTGGATGGGATAAGCAGGATCCTTTTGTGTACAGACGGCCTTACCAATATGCTTACGGATGATCAGATCGAGGAGATACTCGCTGACGGAACATCCGTTAAGAGGCAGACGGAAAGGCTGCTTTCTGATGCTCTTTTAGCAGGAGGTCTTGATAATATTACTATCATGAATATTGATCCGCGAGGAGGTTTATTATAATGATTTCAAATGGAACATTTCTCGGTAACAGATACGAGATAATAGAAAAGATAGGCGCAGGCGGCATGTCTGACGTATATCGTGCCAAAGATCATTCCCTGGGACGCGACGTAGCTATCAAGGTCCTTAAAAGTGAGTTTGCAGATGATGCAGGCTTTGTGACCAAGTTCAGAGCAGAGGCGCAGTCAGCTGCAGCTCTGGAGCATCCCAATATCGTCAATATTTATGATGTAGGCAGCGAGGACGGTCTTTATTACATTGTTATGGAGTATGTTGAGGGTATCACTCTCAAGACATACATTTCTAAAAAGGGAAGACTCGGTTTCAACGAGGTCCTTTCCATTGCGATCCAGGTTGGAAGAGGTATCGAGGCAGCTCATAACAAGGGTATCGTTCACAGAGATATCAAGCCTCAGAATATCATTATTTCCAAGGAGGGTAAGGTCAAGGTGACCGATTTCGGTATCGCCAGGGCCGCTACCAGCAATACCATTCATGCGGATATCATGGGCAGCGTCCATTACTCATCTCCCGAGCAGGCCAGGAACGGATACGTGACTTACCAGTCAGATATCTATTCTCTGGGTATCGTTATGTACGAGATGTGTACCGGACGGGTACCTTTTGACGGAGACACCACTGTTGCGGTTGCCATCCAGCATCTTCAGTCTGAGATGACACCTCCCAGCAAGATCGTTCCGGATATTCCGGTGGCAGTGGAGCAGATCATCAAAAAGGCTACCATGAAGAGCCCTGATAGAAGATATGCATCTATAGGAGACCTTTTATCAGATCTTAAGATGGCACTTGTCAATCCCAATGACAACTTTGTAGTCATACCCGAGATAGGAGAGGTAGACAGGACAAAGGTCATTACGCCTGATGAGGTAGCCCAGATCCAAAAGGCCGCTGCAGCACCTGTTGTATCAGAAAAAGTTAATGTTTCGGCACCGGAGCCCGACGAAGATGACGAGGATGACGGCGTAGTTAATCCGAAACTGGACAAGGCCATCACCATCATGGGTGTGGTTGTGGCTGTTGTGATCGTTCTGATCCTGGTTTATGTTGTAGGCGGATTCCTGGGACTCTGGAGATATGTACCTTCAGGCTCCAAGAGCGGAGAAGACACAGAAGTAGTCAGCGAGGACGAGGGAGTTGAAGTTCCTGATCTTCTCGGAATGACCGAGGAGGAGGCTAAGGCTGCTCTTAAGGAACTTGAGCTTGGCTACAAGAAGATCGGAGAGGTTTCCTCTGATGAATACGAGGCTGGTCAGATCTGTCAGCAGTCTCACGGTGGAGAGACGGTTGAAAAGAATACGACCATCGAGGTTATGATCTCCAATGGCAAGGGCGATATTCAGGTTCCCGATGTTGTTGGCAAGGATCTGGAGACAGCGATCACACTTCTTCGTGATGCAGGCTTTAACTACAACCCTACATATGAATTCAGTGAGGATGTTCCTCAGGGCAAGATCATTTCCCAGTCCCCTGAAGCAGGAGGAAGTGGAAAAGAGGGAGACCTTATAACACTGGTAGTAAGTCAGGGTATTGAGTCTGTCAAGATACCTTCACTTTCCGGTATGACGGAAAAGGAGGCTAAAAAGGCTCTTGAAAATGCATCACTTAAGCTTGGCAATGTTACCAAGGAGTCTTCCGACTCAGTTGCATCAGGCAAGGTAATAAGCCAGGATCCTTCCAGTGGATATGCCGATGCAGGAAGCTCTGTTAATATCGTTATCAGTACAGGCCCGGAGAAGACATACTACAGCTTCACCGAGGAGTACGATCCTGATGATTACGGCGTAGACGAGCTTTACATCGTGCTCAAGGACGGCAATGGCAATACAGTTGCGACCTGGACCGTCAAGAGTGCAAAAGAGGTCAATGTCGGAGATATCGAGACAGCCAGCGGTAAGATCTACATTTATGACAACGACGACCATGATACTCTTCTCACAGGCGAAGAGAGCGTAAGCTTCGACAAGCAATGAGAGGAAGGATAGTAAAAGCCCTTTCAGGGTTCTACTATACTAAGTCCGAGGACGGACTTATATACTCCTGCCGGGCCAGAGGAAAGTTCCGCAAGGACGACCTTCATCCGCTGGTAGGAGATGTATGCGATTTCGACATTACAGACGAAAAGGATCTGGAGGGCAGTATTACTTCAATCTGCCCCAGGACCAGCGAATTATCCAGGCCGCCTGTGGCCAATCTTGATCAGGCGGTTGTGGTTTTTGCGGTCAAATCGCCGGATCCCAGCATCTATCTTTTGTCTAAGTATCTGGTGATGCTTGAAAAACGAGGGATCGATGCGATAGTAGTATTTCAGAAAAGTGATCTGGATGAGGATGATGCATGCCGTGACCTGGCAGCTGTTTTTGAAAGCGCCGGATACAGGGTATGTGTCATTTCTGCGCTTGTGGGAAGCGGTTTGGACGAACTGCGTGATCTGCTCAGGGGCCATGTTTCCACTGTTGCCGGTCCATCCGGAGCGGGAAAGTCCACATTGATCAACGCCCTTTGCGGCAGAGACATTGCAGCTACGGGAAGTGTTTCTGAAAAGACCGGAAGAGGAAAGCAGACTACAAGACATACGGAGCTTATCGAGATCGAAAAGGATACCTTTTTATTTGATACACCCGGTTTTTCCGCGGTGGATATAGGTGACGTGAAGCCTGAGGAATTGGGAGGATTGTTTCCCGAGTTTTCGGATGTTGGAGACTGTTATTTCAGAGGCTGCTCCCATAGGAGCGAGCCCGGCTGCGCAGTCAAGGATGCTCTGGATCGGGGTGTGATCCATCCTGCCAGATATGAAGCGTACACCATGATCTACGACGAACTGTTAAAGAAGCACTGATTATAGGAGAAGATTTAATGTTTTGTTTATCACCATCTATTCTTTCTGCAGATATGGCAAGACTTGCCGATGAGGTAAAGACGGTTGATGAGGCCGGTGCCCAGTATATCCATATCGATATCATGGATGGGGCTTTTGTACCCAATATCACCTTCGGTATTCCTGTGGTTGGTGCACTTCGTCCGGTTACGGACAAGATACTTGATGTTCATCTGATGGTAGAGGAGCCGGAGAGATTTGTTGCACCTCTTTCCAGTGCAGGTGCAGATATCATTACCGTTCACGCAGAGGCATGCAAGCATCTGGACAGGACAGTTGCGGCCATCAAGGCGGCAGGTGTCATGGCAGGAGTAGCACTTAATCCTGCTACGTCACTTTCGGTGCTGGATGAGATCCTGCCTCAGCTCGATATGGTACTAATCATGTCGGTGAATCCGGGAGTAGGCGGTCAGACACTTATTCCTTATACAATAGAAAAGATAAGAAAGCTTAGAGAGATCATTAAGCACAGGGGACTTTCCGTGGATGTTGAGATCGATGGAGGTGTTTGCTCAGAGAATCTTGAGATGGTTATGGATGCCGGCGCCAATATCATAGTGGCGGGAAGCGCCATCTTTGATGGATCGGCTACGGCAGACAATGTGAGTGATTTTTTGTCTAGAATGAATTGAGTATGTATGGCCGAACGGCTCACTCTATTATCGCAAGTTCATGGGTAATACGATATCCGTTGGAACCCGGAGTGCGGGTCCAGTTGGAATCGATACGGTCTGTGACTACATCTATATTGACTTTGGCGGTTTCGAGTAGAAGTACCGTAAACTGGTTGGCTGATGACTGAGAAACCACATCACTTTGTCTGAGGGAGGACACAAGTACCTCCTGAAACTTTTCTGAGGCCTGATCGGAAGGAATATCCGTAGTGCCGTCTTCAGTGATAGAAAACAGCAGCATAAATACTTCCTTGTTGTAGTTTTTGCTCATACGTGCAAGGAACTGGTACAAAAGTTTGAATTGCTGGGATGAAACGAAAAAGGCTCCCTTGGAGGGTGAGCGCTCGCTCATGATCCGGCATATCTTGGCGATATCGGATGAAGCGCCTGACTCGGTATCCGAAGCAGACGCAGCCTCATGGAAAAAGGCAAATCCATGCTTGCCGTTTTGCTTTACCTGATAGAGTGCTTTATCAGCCTTTTTATAAAGTTCATCAAAATCACGGCCCTCGTCGGGGCAGATAACACAACCTATGGAAGCGCCAAGGGGGATGGACATATCATCGCCCATAAGATCCCTGGCGGAAGAGAGCACCTGCTCATTGATATAGTTACATTTGTCCGCGATCACGGACTCGTCGGTAATATTTTGACAAAAAGCTATGAATTCATCGCCGCCCATGCGACCTACGATATCCGAGGTCCGTACGGCGCTTTTTATTATCTCGGCAAATCGGATAAGGACCCGGTCGCCCATATCATGTCCGTAGATGTCATTGACAGGCTTGAAACTGTCAAGATCGATCATCATAAGAATACCCGAACTTTGGCGGCAGGCCGAACCAATCTCCTCCCTGGAGGAGGCTTTGTTGAAAAGACCGGTCATGGGATCTGTCTCGGCAGCTTTTTTAAGACCTTCGATGCGATCTATGGTTTTTAATATATTGGCAATACGACGAAGCAGAACATCGGCGCGAAAGGGCTTGCGGATAAAGTCCATAGCACCGGAAGAAAACCCCCTGGCCTCAGTATCGTCACTGTCGTCGGCAGTCATAAACATAAAGGGAACTGTCACGTTGTATCTGCTGTGAAGGGTCTCCAAAAGCTCATAGCCATTCATGCCGGGCATGCGAAGATCCGACAGGATCATGTCAGGATACTCGCGGCCGAAGGCCTCCAAAGCTTCAGAAGGCGAAGAACAGCAGATGGTCTTATATTCTGAAGAAAGGATATGATCTGTCATCATAAGAGATATTTTTTCATCATCTACGATCATGATCTTTTTCATAAGCAAAACCTCCTTTTTCAGATTATCACAGAGCCTTTTTTTTTACAATTATTATACAGATTTTAATGACATTTTTGTAAAAGTCGGCTATACTTTTTTTGATACTATTTTTTTCGGTGTCGGGTACACTAGTGCATCCGTTCTGCACTAGCTCCCTAAGGAGGCCGTATATGGTAACGATCGATATTCTTAAGGAATTTGGAGCAAATACGGAGGAGGCACTTGCCAGATGCCTTGATAATGAGGAATTCTACCTTAAGCTTGTAGATATGGGCGTCCATGATGAAAAGTATGACCAGCTGGGAGAGCAGCTTCGTGCAGGGGATCTTGACAACGCGTTTGAGACCTGCCATGCCCTTAAGGGAGTACTTGCAAACCTTGCGCTTGGGCCTATCGGCGAGGTTGCCGATGAGATGACGGAGCTTTTGAGATCCCGGACGGAGGCAGATTATCTATCACTTTACAGCAGGTTGATCGAGGAGCGGCAAAGGCTTCTTTCAATGATGGATTGACAATTATCAGTATAGAGATGGGGCAGTATGAGATTCAGACCATGTATTGACATTCACGACGGAAAAGTTAAGCAGATCATCGGGAGTACGCTTTCGGACGATGGAGGTGCCAGCGAGAATTTTGTTTCTCCCAGAGGAGCTGCGTTTTTTGCAAGATTTTATCGCAAGGAGGACCTGCCGGGCGGGCATCTTATCATTTTGAATAAGCGTGGCACGCCAGAGTATGAGGCTTCTCTTGAGCAGGCTCGCAAAGCACTGGAGGCATATCCCGGAGGACTTATGGTGGGCGGAGGCATTACCGATGCCAATGCCGCTGATTTTATCGAGATGGGAGCATCCCATGTTATCGTTTCCTCTTTTGCTTTTTCCGATGGAGTTATCAGGGAGGATAATCTTAAGAGGCTCCTGGAGGTTTGCGGCAGGGAGCATATCTGTCTTGATCTTTCCGTTAAAAAGAAAAACTCACAGTATTATATCGTTACCGACCGTTGGCAGAAGTTCACAGAGCAGGTGCTTTCGGTTGATCTTTTGGAAAAACTCTCGGTTTATTGCAGCGAGTATCTGATACATGCCACAGATGTGGAGGGCAAGAGATCCGGTATGGATGAGGATCTCATACGGATACTGGCAGACTATGAGGGCAATCCCGTTACCTATGCCGGTGGCGTAGGATCATATGATGATATTGATGTTTTAAGAGAGTTATCCGGCGGCAGGCTGGATGTTACCATTGGCAGCGCCCTTGATCTTTTCGGTGGTCCCCTTGAGTATGACCTGATCATGGAGAGGATATTGGAGGAGTGATATGAGATTTACAAAGATGCACGGTTGTGGCAATGATTATGTATATGTCAACGGAAGCCGGGAGAGCATTCAGGATCCTTCTTCCGCAGCCAGGTTTTTAAGTGACAGGCATTTTGGAGTCGGTTCTGACGGACTTATCCTTATCAATCCCTCAGACAAGGCGGACTTTGAGATGGAGATGTACAATGCCGACGGTTCCAGAGGAGAGATGTGCGGCAATGGCATCAGGTGCGTTGCAAAGTTTGTTTATGACAAGGGACTTACGGAAAAGACTACCATAACCGTTGAGACTCTGGCCGGGATCAAGACTCTTGAGTTGAGGGTCAGCGGAGGCCTGGTACAGAGTGTCAGGGTGGATATGGGATCTCCGGTCTTTGATTGCAGGCAGATACCTGTTACATTTCCCGGTAAGCAGATGCTTGATGAGCCGCTGGAGGTAGATGGCAGTATCTTCAGGGTCAACTGTATTTCCATGGGCAACCCCCACTGTGTTATTTTTGTGGATGAGGATGTTCGTGCCATTGATCTTCCCAGGGTAGGCCCCCTGTTTGAGAATCATGCGATCTTCCCCAAGAGGATCAACACCGAATTTGCCAATATCATAGACAGAGGTCATATCAGGATGAGAGTCTGGGAGCGGGGCAGCGGCGAGACCATGGCCTGCGGTACCGGTGCCTGTGCTACAGCTGTTGCGGCTATACTGGCAAACAGATGCGATGAATCTGTGGAACTTCAACTTTTGGGCGGCAATCTTCAGATCGAATATGACAAGGAGGCAGACAAGGTTTATATGACCGGTCCTGCCACCACAGTATACGACGGAGAGATCTCTCTTCCCGACGAGTTTGAGAGGGATGACGTCAAGATCTACGAAAGAAGATCATAATGAAAAAGCGTAGGAACAGGAAAAATGCTTATCAAAAGCTGATCGTTCTCACACTTATGGTATCTCTTAGCGTGCTGGGTATCGTCTTTGTATGCTACGGGATCTATAATGACTATGAGAAGTCAAAAAAAGCGAAAAGCATAGAGGCGGAGGAACTCGAAGAGGAAGAAGAGGATGATGAGGCCGGATATGCACTTTCGGATGATGAGGTTTCCCTTGCTTGGGATGAGGCTGTTATCTACATCGGAGACAGCAGATTTGTGGGCATGAATGATGTTTGTGGTATCTCTTCGGTTCCCGGGAGGTTTGTGGTCGCAGAGGTCGGTCAGGGTCATAAATGGCTGACTCAGGTTGCGCTTTCACAGGCAGAGTATATTGAGAGTACCAATCCCGGATACAGAAAGTTTTATTATGTGATCTGTCTGGGAGTCAATGACCTGGTCAATATTGATGAATATGTGGAGACCTACAAGCAGCTGGGCAGCACCAAGGATTTGATCCTGGTGTCCGTAGGACCGGTGGGACCGTCTTCAGTTTTGACCAATGATCAGGTTGCTGAGTTTAACAGTACCATATCGTCTTTGGGATTCCCTTACATTGATTACAACAGTGTTCTCATGTCAGAGGGATTTTCGGCACCTGACGGGCTGCATTATGATGATGACACATATCGCAGGATCTATGATCTGATCAAAGTTGGACTGGGTGATAAGGATGAATGAAAGTCAAAAGGGGGGACTTATCTTTGCTGTTGATGAGAGCCGGCTGTCGGATGACGAGAGGGCGGCTCTTGTCCGGCTTAGGGCAAGGAGCGGGGATTATCCTCACAGAGTCTGTATCTGTGACAATGTAAAAGACGGGGAGAGATATATATCGGAGGGGACACCGGTTATCGGGTATGAGACCGGCGGGTGTCGTCTCCCTTTTCATTATCTGCTTACTTCCTTCGATGGGGCGGATGAGGTTTATATCGAACACGTTTATAAAAGGTTTTTTGACATACCCTATGTGATGCTAAAGACAAAAAGGTGCATAGTTAGAGAGATCTGTATGAAGGATATGGATGCTCTTTTTACTCTGTACAGTTATCCCGGGATGACGGATCATGTGGAGCCCTTGTTTGAAAGGGCGGAGGAAGAGGATTACGAGAAAAAGTACATCTCCAATGTTTATGATCTTGTGGACTACGGGATGTGGGTGGTCTGTGACCGGGAGACAGGAGAACTCATAGGACGAGCCGGACTTGAAGACAAGGGAAGGTACGAGGAGTACGGCTTGGCTCTGGGGTACATGATAAGGACAGACTACCAGAGGAGAGGACTGGCTACGGAGGTGTGCAAGTCGATCCTGGGGTATGCAATGACCAGGGGAGAGATGCGGTTTTACTGCGAGATCGATGAGGGGCATACGCCTTCAATAGGGCTGGCGGAGTCCCTTGGATTTATACATACCGATACCGGTATTTGGACGCTGTCAGTTGGGCATGTTTAACATTGATTTTGGAATTGTGCTTTGATATAATCATCAATTATATTTGGGAAAGGAGGATGCTATGGCAGATTTATCAAGTGCAGAACTTAAAAAGCTTGAGCAGCAGATCGCAGATCAGAGCCGCAGCATCATCTCCACCCGTGATTTCGAGGAGCCGGAGGAGCTGTATGAGGAGCTCATAGATCGGATCAAAAAGTATCATCCCAGCGGTGATCTGGGCATGATCGAAAAGGCATATCATATTGCCAGAGAAGCTCATGAGGGTCAGCTCCGTAAGTCGGGCGAGCCCTATATCATCCATCCCCTTTGTGTGGCTATCATCCTTGCGGATCTTGAGATGGACAAGGAGACTATAGTAGCGGGTATCCTTCACGATGTAGTAGAGGATACGGTTATGACCAGAGAGGAACTGTCTCAGGATTTTTCTGAGGAAGTTGCGGATCTGGTGGACGGGGTTACCAAGCTGACACAGTTGTCTTATGATGCGGACAAGGTTGAGCTTCAGGCTGAGAATCTCCGTAAGATGTTCCTTGCCATGGCCAAGGATATCAGGGTCATTATCATCAAGCTGGCAGACCGTCTTCACAACATGAGGACCCTCCAGTACATGATTCCTGAAAAGCAAAAGGAAAAGGCCCGTGAGACCATGGAGATCTATGCACCTCTTGCACAGAGGCTTGGTATATCCAAGGTCAAGATAGAGCTGGACGACCTTTCACTCAAGTACCTCAGGCCTTCGGCATACTATGATCTTGTGGAAAAGATAGCCATGAGAAAGACAGCCAGAGATGCCTATGTTGGCGGTCTTTGTGATGAGGTCAGGGGCTATATCGAGGATGCCGGGATAAAGGCCGAGATAGAGGGACGATCCAAGCACTTTTTCTCCATTTATAAAAAGATGGTCAACCAGAGCAAGACTCTGGATCAGATCTATGACCTTTTTGCTATACGTATCATAGTCCAGGATGTTAAGGACTGTTACGCGGTACTGGGCGTTATTCATGAGAATTACACCCCGATTCCGGGCAGGTTCAAGGACTACATCGCCATGCCCAAGCCCAATATGTATCAGTCACTCCATACCACGCTGATAGGTCCAGGAGGAACTCCCTTTGAGATCCAGATCCGTACCTATGAGATGCACCGTACCAGTGAGTACGGTATCGCAGCTCACTGGAAGTACAAGGAGAGCGGCGAGGGCTCTACCGTCAGGGGAGAGGAGGAAAAGCTTTCCTGGCTCAGACAGATCCTTGAGTGGCAGAGGGACATGTCAGACAACAGAGAGTTTGTCAGTCTTCTTAAGAATGACCTGAATCTGTTTTCGGACACCGTATTTTGTTTCACCCCTACGGGAGATGTTAAAAATCTTCCCGCAGGTTCCACACCTATAGATTTTGCTTACAGCATCCATTCTGCAGTCGGTAACCGTATGGTCGGCGCCAAGGTCAACGGCCGGCTTGTACCTATCGAGTATCATATCCAGAATGGTGACCGGATAGAGATAATCACCTCCCAGAATTCCAGAGGACCCAGCCGTGACTGGCTTAAGATCGTTGCATCCACTCAGGCCAAGACCAAGATCAACCAGTGGTTCCGTAGCATCTCCAAGGAGGAAAACATAGCAAGAGGCCAGGAACTTCTTGCAGAGAGTGCCAAGTCCAAAAATGTTGATTTGGGATTGGTTAACAAGCCCAGGTATCAGGAGAGGGTCATGCGTAAGTACGGCTTCCATGACTGGAATTCCGTGCTTTCTGCTATTGGTCAGGGCAGCCTCAAGGAAGGAGCCGTTGCCAATAAGCTTCAGGATGCATACAGGATGGAGCATCCCATCGAGGTTACGGATGAGGATGTTCTTGCTGCAGCAGACAAGGACGTGGACCTTCACCACAAGGAGTACGCCAAGAGTAAAAACGGCATCGTGGTCAAGGGTATCCAGGATCTTTCGGTACGTTTTTCAAAGTGTTGTAATCCAGTACCGGGAGACGAGATAGTAGGATTTGTGACCAGGGGACGTGGCGTTTCCATCCACAGGACAGACTGTATCAACGTTATCAATCTTCCCGGAGATGAAAAGGACCGCCTTATAGATGCAGAGTGGCAGCCTGAGTTCTTACAGGAGCATAAGGGCGGATCATATCTTACCACGGTCCATATTTACGGCAACAACAGGACAGGACTTTTGGTGGACATCTCCAAGATCTTCACTGAAAAGGGTATAGATATCCAGGCTATCAACAGCCATACATCTAAGACAGGTGTAGTTACCATAGTTGTCTCCTTTGGAGTTGGAAGCAGAGACGAGCTTAAATCACTTGTTGAGCGCATCCGTTCCGTTGAGAGCATTCTGGATGTAGAGAGGACGACGGGCTGAGTGTATTATGACAGATCATGAGATAATGCATTTTGTTGTGGGCAGTGTCATGACAAACTGTTATGTCATTGCCAATAAGGGATCCGGTGAATGCCTTGTTGTTGATCCCGGTGGATCCGGGGCAGCGTTGGCAGACAAGATAAGGGAGGCGGGATACAAACCCGTTGCCATCCTTACCACCCACGGACACTTTGATCATTGGGACGGTGTGGAAGCACTTAAGGCCGCTTTTGATCATGATATCCCTGTGTATATCCATGAGAAGGACAGGGAGACCCTGGGGGATCCCATGCTCAATGTTTCCGGATTATTCGGAGTAGGAAATCGTACTTACAAGGCAGATGTTTTTGTAAAGGACGATGAGATACTTCATCTGGCGGGATTTGAGATCAAAGTCATCTTTACCCCCGGACATACGGCCGGTGGCTGCTGCTATTATTTTCCGGAGGAGGGGCTGCTTTTTTCCGGAGATACTCTTTTCTGCCAGTCTGTCGGCAGGACCGATATGCCGGGAGGCAGTATGAGTGCGCTGGTAGCTTCTGTCAGGGACAGGCTTTTTGTGCTACCGGATGAGACCCAGGTTTTCCCGGGACATAATGAGACCACCACCATAGGATTTGAAAAGGAAAATAATTATTACGTATGATAGAGATCATTTTTAACAGCCTTGATTTCGAAAATGATATAGGCCCGCTTGTGCGGGCTTTTTTTCCGTCTGAAAAGGTGGAGATAAGAACGGATGAGGCAGCAGGCGCAGAAGATCCTCAAAAGAAGCTGTTTGTTACATTTGATGAGGGAAGCAGCGTCACTTTGAAGTGGGAGGGAGAAAAGCCCGCGGTAGATTCCATACCATGGAGTGATGAGCGGATCGAACTTAAGAACAGGATCAAGCGCAGCCTTTATCACATGCTCTCACAGGAAACAGGAAAAGATCTTCCCTGGGGAGCCCTTACCGGGATACGTCCTGTCAAGCTGGCGCTGACAGCCATGATGGAAGGGAAAAAAGAGGAGGATATAAAGACTCTTTTGCAAAGTGAGTATCTGGTTTCGGATGAAAAGACCGGGGTGGCTCTTTCTGTTGCAAAAAAGGAGGCTTCACTTCTTACGGATATAGACAGGAATGAGACCTATAGCCTGTATGTGGGAGTACCTTTTTGCCCCACCATATGCCTTTACTGTTCCTTTGCATCTAGTCCGATATCGGAATTCTCGGGAAGAGTGGAAGCCTATATAGAGGCTCTAAAGGCAGAACTCACAGCAGCTTGTGATATGATGCGCCATAAGCGGCTGGTGTCCGTATATTTCGGAGGAGGGACACCTACGTCGCTTTCTGCCGAGGGTATCTCGTATATCATGGATCATATCATCAAAAACTTTGATCTTTCTCATCTTCGGGAATGGACGGTGGAGGCGGGCCGGCCCGACAGTATAGATGAGGCAAAGCTTTTGGCTATTAAGGAGCGATGGGAGGCAGCAGGCTACCGCATCGGAAGGCTGTCCATCAACCCGCAGACCATGAACCAGAAGACTCTGGATCTCATAGGAAGAAGACATACCACGGAGGATATCGTCAGGGCTTTTGAAACGGCCAGAAGGATAGGGATAGATAACATCAATACGGATATCATCCTGGGCCTGCCCGAGGAGACCATAGATGATGTGAGGCATACTGCTGATGAGATCATAAATCTTTCTCCCGAGAATCTGACAGTACATTCCCTTGCCATGAAGACAAAATCCAGACTCAGCCTTCAGTGGGATGAGTGGAGAAATTATACTTACCGCAACGGTGACGGCATTATGGCGGTTGCCAGAGGAGCCGCCGAAAAAATGGGGATGGAGCCATACTATCTCTATCGCCAGAAAAACATGGCGGGAAACCTTGAAAACACCGGATATGCCATCCCCGGAAAAGAAGGACTTTACAATATGCTCATTATGGAACAATGGCATGATATCATGGCAGTAGGAGCCGGAGCGGCCAGCCGAAAGATGTATTATGACAATGAGATGGGATCCTGGCAGAGTAGGCGCTGCGAAAATGTCAAAAACATTGATGAATACATAAAAAGAATAGAGGAAATGGAAGACAGAAAACGCATGATTTTCTTGAAATGAGGAGGTAGGTTTGGTAGAATAAAGGATAGTTTTAAATGAATATATAAAAGGGAAGGAGAAAGTCTAATGAAGAATCTTAAGCTTACCATGAGAGCAACACTTCTTATCTTGATCGTACCGCTTATCGTTGCTTTGGTTCTGAGTATCGCAATTTTCAGCAAAGAGATGTCTGATGTTGCAGAGGAAAGTGAGAGTATCTACTACGAGAACCTGTATCAGATCGGAACTATACTACTTAATGCAGACAGAGACTTTTATCAGTCCTACACAGCTGCGCTTAACTTTTACTACCTGAAGGATTCGGGGTTTGTAGATCAGGCTACGTTGGATTCATTCATTGCAGATTATGACGACAACCTGGCTCAGGTTAGGGAGAGGGTTCAAAGTGCGGCAGATATATGCAAGGTAGATCCTACGATCTACACACAGAAGACCCTGGACAGTGGCAACAATTACGAGACCCTCCACAACGCCTTTATGGCGGCTCTTGATGAGTGGGAGGGCATATATGACCTTAAGACCGATTCAGGAGATTGGGGAACATACTCCCAGGCTTTTGAACCTACCCGTGAGTATCTTTCCGAGATGAGCGATATCGCTGATGCATGGGCAGTAGACAAGAAAGCTGGTTTAGAGGCAAGCATCAGAGGCACCATCATCCGTTCGGCTATTATCTTCGGTATAGTTGCACTCATCCTTTTGGGACTGGCTATCTATATTTCCACTCTTATTTCACAGAGTATTGTCAGGATCCAGAAGTCTATCGGTCGTCTTGCAGACGGAGATTTTGTTACCAGGGTTCGCGCTCATACGGTTATCAAGGACTTCCTGCTTATCATGGATGCTCTTGAGTCCATGAGACAGAAGCTTCAGGAATCACTGCTTCAGGTTATCGGACATGCTCAGGATGTTGATGAGCGTGCAAGCCAGACAGAGACACGTATTTCCGACAGCCAGAGGATGACCAACGACATCAATTCAGCAGTTGGTGATCTTGCAAGCGGAGCTACTTCCATGGCACAGGATGTTATGGAGACTTCACATATCACAGTTGATATGGGTACCTCAGTTGAGCAGGTACTTGATGCTGCCAAGAACAACCTCGACATGGGCCGTACGGTTTATGAGAATTCTGAGGGCGTACAGAAGCAGTTGGCAGACCTTAAGGTTGCAGATGAGCGGACAGACGCTATGGCAGGTGAAGTTGCCGAGTCCGTAAGTGCTACCGCAGAGGTTGTTTCTCAGATTTCTGAGGCGGCAGATGCCATTATCGCTATTGCATCCCAGACCAACCTTCTTTCACTCAATGCTTCCATTGAGGCAGCGAGAGCAGGTGAGGCCGGCAAGGGATTCGCGGTTGTTGCGGATGAGATCAAGCAGCTGGCAGAGCAGTCTGATCAGACAGCTAAGGAGATCACAGAGATGCTTTCCAAGATCTCCGCTCTTTCCGAAAACAACAAGATGCTTACAGGCAACATCAAGGAAGCTACTTCCAATGAGTCTGCAGCACTTCAGGAGATGATCGCATCCTTCGATGAGATGCTTGGACTTCTTCGTGAGACAGAAGAGGGCAACCGCAGCATCGTTGAACTGGTTGAGTCACTCAACAGCAACAAGGATTCCATTATGAACTCCGTTGAGTCACTGTCATCCATTTCAGAGCAGAATGCAGCATCTACCGAGGAGACATCCGCCTCACTGGAGCAGCTTAACAGCAACATGGAGTCAGTTGTTGAGCAGGCTAATGACCTTAAGAGCATCGCTGAGGCACTTCAGGCCAACGTTGAATACTTCAAGGTTCATGAGACTGATGTTCAGGGTGCGGCTGAGAACTAGGATTTAGAAAACACTGATCATTTCAGTTTTTTCAAATAAATAATATATGAGTTTCAGTGGGCAGGACGATCACCGTTCTGCCCACTACCATGGTTAAGGAGTATGTATGGCACTTTCGAAGAAACCCGTTAACGGCATGAAGGACATCCTTCCACGAGAGATGGAAATAAGGGATTACGTCACCGGCGTGATCAAAGACACCTACAGGTCCTTCGGATTTACCCCCATTGAGACCCCGGCGATGGAAAACATCGCTAATCTTACCAACAAGCAGGGTGGCGAAAATGAAAAGCTTATTTTTAAGGTTTTAAAAAGAGGAGAAAAATTAAACCTCAATGATGCTCATGAGGAGGCAGACGTAGTAGATTACGGTATGAGGTATGATCTTACGGTTCCTCTTTCAAGATTTTATGCCAATCACGAAAATGAGCTTCCCAGCCCCTTTAAGGCTCTTCAGATAGGAAGCGTATGGAGAGCTGACAGACCTCAGCGCGGTCGTTACAGACAGTTTACCCAGTGTGATATCGACATCCTTGGTGAGCCTACCAATCTTGCAGAGATCGAGCTTATTACAGCTACAACTACGACCCTTGGCAAGCTGGGCTTCGGAGGATTTGAGATAAGACTCAATGAGAGAAGGATCCTCAAGGCTATGGCTTCTTACGCCGGCTTCCCTGAGGATAAGTGGGACGGTGTTTTCATCACTCTCGACAAGATGGATAAGATAGGCCTTGAGGGCGTTAAACAGGAACTTGTGGAGATGGGGTTGTCTTCGGATAGTGTGGAAAAGTACACTGAGCTCTTTGATCTTCTTGCTGACGTGAGAGATACGGCTTCTGCCATGAGCATGCTTTCGGATAAACTGGGAGATTGCCTCGAGGAGGGCGTGACAGAGAGTATGTGTCAAATAGCAGAGGCAGTTAATGCGGCTAAGGCAGCAGATTTTGAACTGGTCTTTGATCCTACTCTGGTCCGTGGTATGGGATATTACACCGGCACAATTTTCGAGATCGCCATTCCCGAGTTTGGAGGAAGCTGCGGTGGCGGCGGAAGATATGACCACATGATCGGAAACTTTTCCGGCAAAGATGTTCCGGCCTGCGGTTTTTCAATAGGATTTGAGCGTATCATCCTGCTTCTTTTGGAACAGGATTTTGTGGTTCCCGGAACCTCTTCGAAGACAGCATATTTGATCGAAAAGGGATATACTCCCGAAAAACTTTCAGAGGTTATGAAGGAGGCTGCTGACAAGAGAGCGGCAGGGGAGAGTGTCCTGGTGGTTCGTATGAACAAGAACAAAAAGCACCAGAAGGAACTGCTGGCGGCTGAGGGATATGATAATATCATTGAGGTATTTAACAGATAGGAGAGTAGAAAATGCAATCACGAACACATACGTGCGGAGAGCTTCGACTTGCCGATGCAGGAGCTGAAGTAACACTCTGCGGGTGGATGGAGAATTTCCGAGAGGTAGGAAGCGGACTGGGATTCATAGTACTCCGTGACTTTTACGGTACTACACAGCTCGTTGCGGAGACCGAGGATATCATCTCCAAGGTCAAGTCCATCACCAAGGAATCGACCATTCAGGTCAAGGGAACGGTACGTGAGAGAAGCGCCAAAAATGACAAGCTTCCCACAGGTGAGATAGAGGTCGTTCCGACCGAGATCACCGTTCTCGGAGCCAACAGGCACAACGAGCTTCCCTTTGAGATCAACAGAAGTACGGAAGCGGACGAGACGGCAAGACTTAAGTACCGTTATCTCGATCTTCGCAATCCGCTTATGAAGGAGCGCATCAAACTCAGATCCAACGTGATCGCAGCGCTTCGTTCCGCAATGATAGAGCATGACTTTTTGGAGATCACCACTCCCATCCTTACAGCTTCTTCACCCGAGGGAGCAAGGGATTATCTGGTTCCTTCCAGAAAACATCCGGGTAAGTTTTACGCACTGCCTCAGGCACCTCAGCAGTTCAAGCAGCTGCTCATGACCTCAGGTATCGACAGATACTTCCAGATCGCACCCTGCTTCAGGGATGAGGATGCCAGAGGAGACAGAAGCCCCGGTGAGTTCTATCAGCTGGACATGGAGATGGCTTTTGCTTCCAAGGATGATGTATTTGCCATTATCGAGGATGTTCTTCCTCCTGTTTTTGCAAAGTACGGAACCTACGATACCGCTTCCAAGGCACCTTTTGTCAGGATACCTTTTGCGGAGTCCATGGAGAAGTATGGTACTGACAAGCCGGATCTTCGTATCGACCTTACGGTAAGTGATGTGTCAGGTGTTATGTCCGATATCGGATTTGAGCCTTTTGCAGGCAATACGGTTAAGGCAGTTGTGATCAGTGATTTCCACGAGAGCAGGAAGTTTATTGATAAGACCTGTGAAGAGGTGGAAGTAGTAGCCGGACGTAAGCCTTACTGGTTCAGAGTAGATGAGAATATGGAAATCGTTGGCGGCATTGCCAAGTTCGTTACTCCCATCAAGGATCAGGTCGTGTCCGAACTCGGACTTGAAAAGGATACACTGGTAGTTCTTTCCGCAGGTACTTTGGGAGAGGCTCAGAAGACGGCAGGTGTTGTCATCAAGACCTTTGGTGGTAAGCTTGAAAACCATATTGATCGTGAAAAGTATGAGTTCTGCTGGATAGTTGATTTCCCTCTTTATGAGATAGGTGAGGAGAGCGGTGAGCTTGAGTTCTGCCACAATCCTTTCTCCATGCCTACTGGCGGACTTGATGTCCTCCTCAAGGCTGAACGCGGCGAGATCGATCCTCTTTCCATCATGGCAGATCAGTACGATCTGGTAGTCAACGGCATTGAACTTTCATCAGGTGCAGTACGAAACCATGATCCCGAGATCATGATCAAGGCATTTGAACTTGTTCGCCTGGGCGAGGATGATGTTAAGGCAAAGTTCCCTGCCATGTACAATGCTTTCACCTACGGAGCACCGCCTCATGCAGGGATCGCTCCCGGAGTGGACCGTATGGTAATGCTTCTGGCAGGCGTTGACACCATAAGAGAGATCATTCCTTTCCCTATGAACAAAAATGCTCAGGACATCCTTATGGGTGCACCCGGAGAAGTTACGCAGGCACAGCTGGACGAACTGAACATTTCTGTAACTGCGTTGGAAGAATAATGATTTGAACCTTTAGTGATTATGTATTTGTAGATAGGTGGATTGATCACATGATACCCATAGCGACCTTTGTTTTCCGTCGTTACTTACGTGGCGTTCTTTGCCACGTTATGTAACGTGACGAGAAAAATAAGAGCGAAAGCGTGTCGCCAAGGGTATTATGTGATCGATCTGCCGGTATAGGAATAGAAAATGAAAGAATTTTTAAAACGTAAAGACATTGAGATTTCAGTACAGCGTTATCTTATAGACGCGCTTGGCGCCATGGCCCAGGGCCTTTTTGCATCCCTGCTCATCGGCACCATCATCAACACCATCGGCACCCAGTTTGCAGTACCATTTCTTACTAATCCGGTAGCAACAGTAGGAGATGTGACATACACAGTTGGCGGCCTTGCAATGGCTATGAGCGGTCCTGCCATGGCAGTGGCAATAGCTTACGCTCTTAAGTGTCCGCCCCTTGTGCTTTTCTCCATGGTTTCCGTTGGATTTGCGGCAAATGCTCTCGGCGGAGCAGGCGGCCCTCTGGCTGTGCTTTTTATAGCGATCATTGCTTCGGAGATCGGCAAGGCTGTTTCTAAGGAGACTAAGATCGATATCCTTGTAACACCACTTGTTACTATCGGTGTGGGTATCTTTTTGTCATGGCTTATCGCACCGGCCCTTGGTAAGGCGGCTATGGCTCTTGGACAGGCTATCATGTGGGCAACGGAGCTTCAGCCCTTCCTTATGGGAATTATAGTAGCTGTTCTGGTTGGAATGGCACTTACACTTCCTATATCATCAGCAGCCATCTGTGCGGCTTTGTCCCTTACCGGACTTGCCGGAGGTGCGGCAGTAGCAGGATGTTGTGCACAGATGGTAGGATTTGCTATAATCTCATTCAGGGACAACGGTTTTGGCGGTCTCATTTCGCAGGGTATCGGAACTTCAATGCTTCAGATGCCCAACATCATCAAAAATCCCAAGATCTGGGTAGCACCTACACTGGCTTCTGCTATCACAGGACCTATTGCAACCTGTGTATTCCATCTTCAGATGAATGGCCCGGCTATTTCCTCAGGAATGGGAACCTGCGGACTCGTAGGACAGATCGGTGTAGCAACCGGATGGTCAGCAGATGTGGCTTCAGGTGTTAAAGCAGCTGTTACGCCCATGGATTGGGTCGGACTTATTCTTATATCATTTGTTCTTCCTGCAATCTTTTCACTTGCTTTTGATATGATCGGCCGCAAGCTTGAGTGGGTCAAGGACGGCGATATGAAACTTGGTTGATAAGTTATAACAGGTTTTAAGATATTTTATAAGATTGAAAAAGTGTATTGCAATGAAAAAGTTGGAAAAAACAAAACGGTTGTATTATGTATACAAGTACGATATAATTAATCGCAGAGATACTCATTAACCAATGAAATTACAGGAGGTATAGTAATGGAAGGTCTTGTTAATGCAATTCTTGCGGGTTTATTGGTTTACTCAGTGATCAGTATCGTATGGTACATCATCCTGGTTATCGCAAACTGGAAGATTTTCACCAAGGCAGATGAGCCCGGATGGATGTCGATCATTCCGATCCTTAACACTTATATTATTTTCAAGATCTCTTGGAAGGCATCTATGTTTTGGATCATGCTTGGTTCAGCCGTTGTCGGAGGAGTTCTTGCTTCTATAGCTCAGGACAATACCATTCTTCTTATTCTCGGATGTGTCTTTACACTGGCTGCAGCTGTTATCGGCATCATTGATATTCATAAGCTTTCAAAATCATTTGGTCATGGTGTTGGATTTACACTGGGTCTTATCTTCTTAAGCCCTATCTTTACACTGATCCTTGGATTCGGTTCTTCAGAGTACATCGGACCCGATGTAGAAGAGGAGTACGAATAAGCTTTAAAAGCGAATAATTTTATCAAGCTTCACCCCGTGGTTTTCCGCGGGGTGTTTTTTTGTGTCGCATGAGGTATATTCTTGACATGATGGGAGCCGAAAGTGTAAAATAATTACATTACTTTGCGGTTATTGACAGAAAGTTTTGTGTAGAATGCACAATTTTCTGAACATATGATGCTTATGCAATAGAGGGGGGCCGGTGTGAGTAAAAACAAAGAACCGATGGGACAGAAAAAAGTAGGTTATGGCAGGCTGGTATACGAGGCGCTTCCTGAGATGTGGAGCTTTCAGTTTATAATAACCATCGTTACGGCAATTCCCATGTACCTTTTAAAGGGTCCGGTTGCAGCCATTGCCACGGTTGATGGTGTTGCGGTGACCACTGCGAACATTAAGGGGTTACTTCTCAGTTGGCGATTCCCGGTACTTTTACTCATAGGTATAATGGTCGTCGTCTACTTTATCGTGGTGGAACTTTTTGCTCAGGTGTGTCTGTGTGACGATATCCTTCAGGGTAATAGTGCCGGGGCGAAGCGTGAGCTGAAGCGGGCTTTTTCATCCATCAAAAAGTTCTTCAATCCTGTAGGCATCGGAGTATTATTGTATGTTTTCATTGCCGTTCCCCTCTGCGGAATGGGCTTTTCCATAAGCCTGACCGAGCAGTTTCACATACCGAATTTTATAATGGATGTTGTAGTTGCCACGCCGCTGTATGCCGCAGCGTATTTGGCAGTTATAATTGTCCTGGTGTGGTTTGGTTTCCGGGGGATCTTTACATTACATGCGGTTCTGATAGACGACATGACCCCGGCAGAGGGTATGAAAAGATCCGTTGAGTTGATCAAGAAAAACAAATGGACGCTGATCAAGGGCATGATCAAGGTATTTATCGTATGTGCCCTGATACAGGTGGCAGTCAATTTCCTGTTTAATGTTTTCCTGGTGGGAGTCGGAGATGATGTAGGACAGACCCTTCCCAAGAATTATTATATTGATGTTTTTTCGGGCGCAAGCCTGACCGACATGGAGAAAGAGATCCTGGCCTATCGTATAGCATCCGCTATTGCCATCATTGTTGGTAAGTACATCAATACCATAGTGGTGCTTTTGACAGGTACCTACATCATGCTCAGGTTCACAAAGTTTTACTTTGAATTTACCAGGGGTGATTTTGAGGAATACTTAGAGCGTCCCAAGAGGAAACGTTATATCGGTAAAGTAGTGTCCAGTGTTGTGATCATAGTGGCATTGTTTATCCTCTCGATCGGAGTGGGATTGTTATATAATCAGATGATCCCCAAGGAGGAACCCGTAAAGTGTATCGCCCACAGGACCGGCGGTACCATGGCTTCGGAGAATTCCGTAGAGGGTCTTGAGCTTGCGGTGCAACACGGATGCTACGGAAGTGAAACGGATATCCACAGGACTCTGGATGGCTACTATATTATTAACCATGATAATGATTTCAAGAGGTTGACAGGGGTAGCAAAAGCGCCCAAGGACATGACCCTGGATGAGATCATGCAGCTTGAGATAAAAGACACTACCGGCAACGGTCAAAAACTCAAGGTTCCTACTTTAGAGGAACTATTGGATGTTACCAAGGATAGCGGCACCAGACTCTTTATCGAGTTCAAGGGTGCTACCGCCGACCAGCAGGAGGCGGATGATGTGGCCCGTATGATAAAAGAACGGGATATGGTGGATGACGTGGCTATCATCTCCCTGGACTACAACATCATAGATTATACCGAGACTCATTATCCCGAACTCATGACAGGTACGCTGTTCTTCGCAGGACTTGGAAATATCGCGAATCTCAATTGTGACCTGCTCATCATGGAGGAGGAGATCGCTACGGATGCTACCATCGGCCTTGTACATGCGGCAAACAAGGTGGCGGTGGTATGGACGGTCAATACCAGAGAGAACATGAACAAGTTCCAGGACTCTGATATAGATGCGATCATCACGGATGAGGTCGAGATGTTTGAAGAGGTTCAGGAGGAGCATGAGAATAGGTCGGATTATGAGACCATGGACGCGAGACTCAGTAACATGTTTGATTAGAAGGAGAGAATTATGAAAGCAGAGATCATGGGTGGAAGTTTTCCTGTAGCAATAGTTGAGTTGGAGCAGGGGCAGGCTGTACAGTGTGAGTCAGGCGCCATGGCATGGTTTAACGGCGGGCTCAAGATGTATACCAATACAGGTGGAGGACTGTTTAAGATGTTTGGGCGTTGGATTTCCGGTGAGTCGATCTTTCTGAACCGATATGTGGCTGAGGATGGACCCGGTATCATTTCCATAGCAGCTCATTCACCCGGCGAGATCAGGAAGGTTTCTCTTACTCCGGATAAGCCCATACTTGTTCAGAAGGGCTCATTTTTGGCTATGGATGATGGTGCGGATCTTTCCATGTTCTTCCAGAAAAAGCTTAAGTCCGGTCTTTTTGGTGGAGAAGGTTTTGTCATGAACAAAATGAAGGGCACCGGAGATGTACTTTTGGAGATCGATGGCGGCGCGGTAGAATACGATCTGGAAGAGGGAGAGACACTGATCATTGATACCGGTTATCTGGTTATGATGGACGCAACTTGCAAGCTTAAGGCAAAGATGGTCAAAGGATTGAAAAATATCATCTTCGGCGGAGAAGGTCTTTTCAATACCCACGTTACCGGACCCGGACATGTTATTGTCCAGACTATGCCCCTGTCCCGGTTTACCCGGATGGTGCGTGGCATAATGAAGAAGATCAAAAAACGTGGAAGATAAAAAGGCGGGATCTACATGAATATCAAAGAAATCATGGAAGATAATATAGAAGAATATTCTTCTATCATAAGTGAGGATGTGGCAGAAAACATGGAGCGCATGTATTATCGCGGATTGGCGTGTCATGATGATGACGGCGGCGTTCAGTCTGCAATGATATGGGAATTGCGTTCCGTGGAAAAAGATGGCGATACAGAGGCATGCATAGAGAGTGTATATGCTGATGATCTGGGCAGTCTGGAGGACCTGCTTAAGGAATACCATGATCAGGCAGTGGACGAGGAAGTAGTCAGGTCTTTTTTTGAGATTACCGCTTTAGATAAAGAGGTTGGCGATGCCCTTGGGGGCCTGGGTTTTGATATTTCATCTGTAGAGGGCAGTGACGTTATGTTGACGGTGTCCGAGCTTGCGGCAATTCCCTTGATGAAGAAAAAGCCGCCGAGCTATATCAAAAGCATAGCTGAGCTGGATATTAAATCCTATCACCAGGGCATCATGAAGATCCTTTTCAAAAATGATGTAAGTGCTATGGAGGATCTGAGTTATATCCCCAAGACCTGGTTTGAGCAGGACGTGTCATGTTATGTTATTACCGATAACAAAGTTAACGGCTTTTTGTTGGTCCACAAGTTTCCTTCTGGAATACTTAGGCCCGTTTTGTATTGTGCTACTGGTCCCGACAGCGTCAAGGATCTGGCCTATATGATGATATACTCCATAGGCAGGGCAGCAGAAAAGCATCCCGACAGCAAGGTGCTGATCCGCAGGAGAAATGACAAAGTTAAGGCCATGGTAAATAAGCTTTTTCCCGGGAAAAAGGGTGAGCCTGCCATGTCAGGGAAACGGGAGGAGTAAGCTATGGTTAATTCAGCAAATGAGATTCTTACATTTAACAGGAATATAATTATCAATGTCATAGCTTTGATCCTGATCGGTTCCATGGCGATATGGGCGGCCACCAATAAGCACAAGGTGCGTGAAATGCGGATGTTCATGAGAATGTGCGTTTTGACGGCCATCATTTCGATCTGCGATATCGTCTATTATGAAGAAATGTTAAGAATGGGAACTAATGAAGGTACTCCGCTCATCTTTTGGAGTTGGGTTTTGATCGATGTTAGCTCGCTCCTATTGGTGGGACAGTGGCTGCTTTTTGTGGAGTATTCCCTGCACCAGAGTAATGATGTTATTAAACGGGACTATAAATATATTATGATCCCTTTTTGGATCGCGGTCGCTTTTATTGCCTGCTCCCGTCTTTTCTACAATGGTTTTTTCATTGGAATGCTCCCGGAACAGTACCAGGAAACATATGGAAACATTGGCTGGTATATTACCACCATTTTAAAATGGATCGCCAAAGGTATCATGGCATTCTATTACATATTTGCCTACTATCTGGTGTTAAAAGAAAAGAAGCGTGTGAAGATCCCGAATTACGTGGTGATCACACCCACCGTGATCTGCTTCGTGTTTGGCATGTATTTTGACAGGAACTACCTTAGCCGGGTTCAGTCCATATTCTTTACCGTAGGCCTTTTTCTGATCTGGTTTTTCATATTCAGGCGATTTGCATTTATGGATCCGGAAACGGGATTTTTCACGGAAAAGTATCTGAAGGTTTTATATCATTACTACGATCAGGACAAAGATAAGGGCTGCAGTATCATAAGCTTTACGCCCAGGGGTGATTCTCTGAAGATGGCATCTATCCTTAAGGAATGGATACCGGAGGACTCCAGCACAGTCAGGCTTAACAATGGAAAGTTTTTGGTTGTGTCCGAGGCTTTGGACCGTTCCATGGCAAATAGGTATATGTCCCTTATTACCGAGGATGCCGGTGAGGAGGGGATAGAGGTGGAGACAAGTTTCGCTTCCAGAACGGATGAGCCTGTCCGGGAATTCTTTGGGAAGATGATGTAGTTTGCTTGGGCCCGGCATATTGCCGGGCCTTGTCAAAAAGGAAAAGGTGTCAGGTGAAAGCTAGAAAAAGAATTACCAAAGTAATCATGTATATCGTACTGGTGGTGGCAACGGCAGTGTTTGCCTATCTTTCCATGATCTATTATTTTGATGATCTGGAAGATCGAGTGGTACCGCAGGTAAACAGAGCCATGATCCAGGTGTCCAGGATCCTGCCGCAGCTTCAGGAAAACGAAGAGGCCCTGCGGGAGGTTAGTTCAAACCTGGAAAAAAGCCGACAGACGGTATACGAAAACAACAGCGATGCCATATTACGTCCGAGTGAAACAGAGGATCTGGAGTCTGTCATAGGCAATACCCTTTCCTGGATGAAGAGGGTAACCGGTCTTCGCGTGGGCAGAGAAGGACACGTGGTCGTTATATCAAGCGAGGACTTTTCCATATTGGCTCATCCGGATGAGAAGTTTGTTGGTGATGGGCTGTATCCTGCCGATGATGGTATAGATACGGATGACATCCCGGATATCGAGGAGCTGGATCCAAACATGATCGAAAGTGATGCTTCCGATAACTTTCATCTGTTTTTCCCGAAATCATTTCTTGATATGAAAGGGGAGTCCGGGCTTAGCCTGGATATGCTGGACGCGGGAATACTGGGAAGCGTTTTCGCATACAGAGATACCTATATTATATGTGGGGTAACTCTGGACGAAGTATTGACCTATGTGATCGTAAGATGCATTATCACCACACTCATTTTCTTCGCGGTTATTTGGGTATTAGTGCGCTATGCAGGCTTTTGCCTGGCATGGCATAAGGATGAAAAAAAGGTTTTCCGAAGAAAGATCCTGTCTTACGCCGCACTGGCTACAGTCCTCATGTTTGTAGTCACCTGGTACTATCAGACTATGCAGAACATGACGGGTGACATTGCCACAATGAATGAGCATGCTCAGGTTGCGGTAGAGACGTTAAACACATACAAGGAATATAGAGAAGAACTCTCTGACTGGCTGGATGAACAGTATCTGGACCAGTGCCGTTTGGCTACTCAGCTTGTTTTATCCCAAGGAAGGGACAACGTTACCAGAGCAGATTTGGCAAAATATGCAGATGAGTTGGGAGTCAGATACATTTATGTTTTCGACAAGAATGGAAAGGTTGAGGTCACAAACTCGCCCTATGATCATTTTGTCATAAGTGAGAATGAGGAGGATCAGTCCTACGCCTTCAGGACTCTTTTGGATGGCACGGAATATGTGATCCAGGATGTACAAGAGGATGAGTCTGCCGGTGACGAGATGCAGTATGTGGGTGTCAGTATCAGGGATGAGAACGATCTGGCAGATGGCTTTGTTCAGATAGCTATAGATCCGGACCTTAGAAACCGGCTTCTGGCTCCCATCGGCGTTCAGACTGTACTTGACAATCTGGTAATAGGACTGCCTCAATATGCTCTGGCTATTGATAAGGACACAATGGAGATAGTTGCCACTACGGGGCTGGGGTATAAAAAAACAAGTATCAGTGATCTGGGCATTAGTGAGAAAAAGATAAAAGATAATTTCAACGGCATTTTTAACATCAACGGACTTACCTATTACGGAGGCATCTGTGAATCGGAAGATATGTACCTGATGCCCATCTGCAGGGCGTCGGATAACACATCTTCCCGTGATGTATCCGCAAAACTTGCCCTTTATTGTGCGGGAGTATTTTTGCTCATTGCCCTTGTTTCAATGTTTGGATATAGCAAGGTGCTTTTGGCACAGGAGGCTGAAGATGCTAAAAAGGCAGAAGCTGCTGATGAGATCGAAGAGAGCAGTGAAGAAGCCGAGAAACGTGGTATCATCCGCAGGCTGAAGGGCATGATCAGATCCCGTGAGAAGGAAGGCTTTGAGAATCGTTGGAAAAAGCAAAGCTCCATTCCAAAGGATGAGCAGACGCCCGAGATGCGTGCGGGAGGCATAATTTACAGGATATTGCTGATCCTTTCCACCTTCCTGGTGCTGTTTGAGATCTTTGTGATAACCATGATCGGGACGGGTGGCAATCTGGACGGATTCACTTATGTGCTTTTGGGAAACTGGGAGCCGGGGATCAGTCTGTTTTCATTCTCATATTGTCTGTATCTGTTTTGCGTACTCTATGTATTTCAGGAGCTTATCAATCAGATCCTGTACCGTGTGGCAAAGATTTCGGACCTGAGAAAAGAAACTATCTTTCTTTTGATCCGTAATGCATTAAAATACGGATGCGCCCTGGGCTTTTTATACGTGGGCCTGGCAAAGTTTGGAGTAGATACCAAGACACTGTGGGCTTCGGCAGGTGTTTTGTCCCTGATGATAGGCTTCGGAGCCAAGGATCTGGTCAATGATATTATTGCCGGGATCTTTATCATCTTTGAAGGCACCTTCAAGATCGGCGACTACCTCATTATAGATGACTGGGAAGGTACGGTTGAGGAGATAGGTATTCGCTCTACCAAAGTGACCTATCATTCAGACACCAAGATCTTCAACAACTCGTCTCTGCGAGATATCATAAACTGCAGCGGAGACGTGGCCAAGGAGGTTGTATTGTTCTCCATTTCCTATGAGACAGATATTCGGGAAGTGGAAAAGCTTATGGTAAAAGAACTGCCCAGGATGGCAGAGAACGTAAGCGGCCTTCTGGCTCCGCCCAAATACGATGGGATCAGTTCTCTGGACGAAAGTTGTGTTACCCTGCGTATCAAGGTATATACAGTACCTTCTGAGCGCAAAAAAGTTGTCAGGGCATTGCTTCGTGAGGTCAAGATCCTATTCGATGATCACAACGTCAACATCCCGTACAACCATCTGGTGGTGATGAATTACGAGGATGAGGCCAATACCTATACTTATGAGCCTGAAGAAGAGAAGCCTAAGCTTAATCCGGTAGAGAAAGAAGAGGAAAAGGGGTAATGTATGAGGATCGTAAGATTAGACAGAGAAGATGCTGAGCTTTTTAAGGACCTGGATCCTTTCGGGATGTGGAGCATTTTGGAGGACTCCTATGCCTTTGCTCTTGGCGGAATTGTGAGCGAGGGTGAGGAGTCAGAGGTTGCAGCCCTTCTCATCGGTATGCTCTGCAGTGACAGGCTTACCATCGACTGGATCGCAGTTCACCCGGATCATCAGGGTAATCGCTATGGAGATGAGCTCCTTCTTAAGGTCTTTGATATGGCGGAGAAGGCAAAGGTAAAAAAGATTTCTGCGGCAATTCCCTTTGAAATGATAAGAGAGGGACTTGATGAATCGGCTTACGATTATTTCTCGGAGCGGCTTTTTGAGTCCGACAGTGGGTATTACGGAAACAGGATGCTTACGCTGCAGGGGATCGGCAGAAGCAAGTTTTTTAAGCAGGATGTTAAGGACCTGAAAAAACCGGTCGCCTTTTCTGATATTCCTAAAAAGGAAAGAGCTGAGGTTTATAAAAAACTCCTTAGATACCCGGAGACAAAAACCCTTCATCCCAAGGAGGAGATGACGGGGCTTGTGGATCCGGATATCAGCTTTTTGTATGAAGATTCCGGAGAACCCTACGGTGGGATCATTGTGCAAAATACGGGAGAACTTTTGATACCTACGGTTTTTTGTGCGGGAAGTGATGAAGATGCATCAGCTCTTATCATTTCGGCTCATGCTGCGGCACAGAAAAAGTACGGAAAAGACAAGAATGTATTTATAAAGGCCGTGGACGAAAAAGACAATGATATGCTTGAGAAGATCTTTGGACAGGCAGAATGCGGAATGATCCTTACGGCGCATACAAGTGATTATAAGCAGCTGAAAGGAAAGGGGGACGAGAAGGCATGAGTGATCAAGCCATCCACAAAGAAGAATTAAAAAGACAATATGAAGAGATAAAAACTCAGGAATTCCGCACTGATGTCCGGCTGGCAGATAATGAACAGGCAACCATGTCTCCCGAGATGCAACAGTATCACACGGTTCAAAGCGCCATTCAGGAGAATGCCCAGATAGAGGAACTTTTGCAAAACGCCAGTATTTTACAGATTCCTGTGGAAGAAAGACAAAGCCTTAAGTTTCGTGTCCAGAGAAACTCTAATTTCCAGCTCATCAATATGGAAAAACTCCTCGGAGACAGTGCAAAAATGGTTGCTGTAAAGGAGAGTGTAAAAGAGATAGACAGGATCCTGGGGGAACCTATGGGATACGCGCTTGAGCGGGAGGATAAGATCAATCTGGCCAGGGAGAAGATGGAAGAAGGCATTAGGAATTGCGATATCTATATCAGTCGCGGTGAGCCTTTCTGGCCCTGGCATAAAAAGAGGTACAGGGCAGTTGTAGCTACAAGGGCCTACATGGCAGATAATCTGGAAAAGCTTAAGACAGCATCTGCTGCAGTGTCATTAAACGAAGAGTTGCTGAAAAAGGAAGATACGATCTTAGATCTGATAAACAGGCCTAAAGTGGAGTTTCGAAGAGGCAAACAGGATATGAGTGATATTGCCGTGGATACCAGGTCCCTTACTCATGCCGTACATGGGCTTGGCAGCATGGAATATGAAATTACTCATTTTGGCAGGATACTCAAAAAAGAGCACGGTAAAAACAATGTGGACCGTACTACGGAGATGGTGGCTTTCTCCCTGATGGAGGCCAAGGGCGGTGTTTATACGAATATTATCAGGAGTTCTGAGACCTATAGAGTCCTCAGGACAGATCTTTTTGATAAGAGCGTCAAAAAAGAAGCTGAGCGAGCCTCAAAACGGGAAAAGGAGGCTAAGGTCAGACTTATGGAAGAGTGCTTTGACATGATCTTAAAGTATGATATGTCGAATTTTGAATTTGCCAGCTTTTCGGAGACTGTCAGATCCCCGAAGTTCAGGGAAAATTACAGGATGGCTAAAATGGCCTTTGACTGCGAGATCTTTATCCAGGATTACAGAGATCTCTTGAAGGATGACAGGGGGATCACGCTTGAGAACAATAAGAAAGAGTTTGAGCTTATTGAAAAGAAGCGGGACGAAATGGGAAAGCTTACATCCTATTATGATATATTGATCAATTATTATGAGAAGCCGGCCATGCGGAATATTGACATTGATGCGTTGTTTAAGCTTTCTTACGAGGATCTTCTTGCAAAGTATGAAGAGATATCGGAAAAAAAGGATCCTGATGTGATCCAACTTTATACTCTTATGCTTAATCTGAAAGTTAACGGTATGCCGGATGTTAAACTGGCGACCAAATAATGAATTTTAAGATAACGACTAAGGAAAAAAAGTGTTGACAGAATAGAGCGACAAAAGATAAAATTGACTTAACTTCTTTTTTCCCGGCTGGGGAATCAGACAGCATTAGTTGCATTTTTGAAACACAGAAACAGAAGGAGGAGTAAAATGAAAGCTGAAATCAAAGGTGGAAATTTCCCGGTTGCTATTTGCGAAATGGCATCAGGTGAAGCAATCAACTGCGAATCCGGTGCAATGTCATGGTTAAATGGCGGAATCAAGATGGAAACCAACACTGGTGGTGGTCTTGGCAAGATGCTCGGAAGAGCTTTTTCCGGTGAGTCACTTTTCATGAATCGTTATGTTGCAGAAGCACCCGGAACTCTTGCTCTCGGCGCTCATGCACCCGGTGAGATCCGCAAGATTTCCCTTACACCCGACAAGCCCATTGTAGTTCAGAAGGGATCCTTCCTTGCAATGGACGAGGGCGTTGATCTTTCAATCTTCTTCCAGAAGAAGATCGGCTCCGGTATCTTTGGTGGTGAAGGCTTTATCATGAACAAGCTTTCCGGATCAGGCGACGTTCTTTTGGAGATCGACGGTGGTGCGGTTGAGTATGAACTGGCTGCTGGCGAGACCATGACGATCGATACCGGATATCTGGTAATGTGTGACGCTTCCGTATCTATCGATATCGTTATGATCAAGGGCGTAGGCAACATCCTCTTCGGTGGCGAGGGTCTCTTCAATACCGTAGTTACCGGTCCCGGACGCGTAGTACTCCAGACACAGCCTCTGACACAGTTTGTTGGAACCATTGCTGAGATGATGGCTAAGATCAAGAAATAATTTTTTAGTGTTATGATTGAAAAGGGCCACTATATATGGTATCATACCATATGTAGTGGCTTTTTTTTGCTTTTTGGCAAGGAGGCCCTCAATAGAGTAACAGCAAGGAGTTTACAGATTAATGAAATTAGGAATCGTGGGACTTCCGAATGTCGGAAAGAGTACCCTTTTTAATTCACTTACCAAGGCGGGAGCGTTGGCAGCAAATTATCCTTTCGCCACCATCGATCCCAATGTAGGCGTGGTAGCCGTACCGGATGAGAGGCTTACCGTTCTTACAGACATGCATCATTCAAAAAAGACAGTACCTGCCACTATAGAGTTTGTTGATATCGCAGGCCTTGTCAAGGGCGCATCCAAGGGCGAGGGTCTTGGCAACCAGTTTTTGGCCAATATCAGAGAGGTAGATGCCATTGTTCATGTGGTACGTTGCTTTGAGGATGCCAATGTAGTCCATGTAGACGGTTCCGTTGATCCTAAGCGTGATATCGAGACCATCAATCTGGAGCTTCTTTTCTCCGATATGGAGATCTTGGAGCGCCGGGCAGCTAAGGTAATTAAGCAGGCTAAAAATGATAAGTCTCTTCAAAAGGAGGCAGCGCTTCTTGAGAAGCTTCGTCCTTTCCTTGAGGAGGGTAATCTGGCTAAAAAGTTTGAGCCTGCAGATGAGGATGAGGAGGCCATCTTTGCTTCCTATAATCTTTTGACAGCTAAGCCTGTTATCTATGCAGCCAATGTGGCTGAGGATGATCTGGCTGATGATGCAGCTTCCAATCCCCATGTTCAGGCGGTTAGAGCCTATGCCGCAGAGGAGGGAAGCGGGGTATTTGTAGTCTGTGCCGAGATCGAGGCAGAGATCTCCGAGCTGGACGACGATGAGAAAAAGGAATTCCTTGAGGATCTGGGACTTTCAGAGTCCGGCCTTGATAAGCTTATAAAAGCCAGCTATTCACTTTTGGGACTGATCTCCTTCCTGACAACAGGAGAGGATGAGACCCGTGCCTGGACCATCAAAGAGGGCACCAAGGCACCCCAGGCAGCCGGCAAGATCCATACAGATTTTGAGCGCGGCTTTATCTGCGCTGAGGTCGTTAAGTATACGGATCTGGTTGAGTGCGGATCTCATAATGCCGCCAAGGAAAAGGGCCTCGTAGGTCAGCAGGGCAAGGAATATGTAGTTAACGACGGAGATGTGATACTTTTCAGGTTTAACGTTTAAAGGAGGATCCATACTATGAAGTGTCCGTATTGCGGATCAGACAACACAAGAGTTATAGACTCCCGTCCGGCGGATGATAATTCATCCATCAGACGCCGCAGACTCTGTGACGACTGTACCAAGAGATTCACCACCTATGAAAAGGTAGAGACGATCCCGCTTATTGTCATTAAAAAGGACAATAATCGCGAGCAGTACGACAGGTCCAAGATCGAAAAGGGAATCCTGCTTGCTTGCCATAAGCGCCCTGTATCTGCAATGCAGATAACCGAGCTTGTGGATTCTATCGAGACAGAGATCTTTTCCCGTGAGGAGCGTGAGATCTCAGCTGACGAGATTGGCTCCATAGTAATGGAAAAGATACGTCCGCTGGATCCGGTTGCATACGTTAGATTTGCTTCTGTTTACAGAGAGTTTAAGGATGTCGGGACCTTTATGAACGAGCTTAAGAAACTGATGACCGAAAAAGACTGATCAGGGGGTTAAGTTTCCGAAGCAACGTCCGATATATAAAGTGAAGGTCAGGGAGACCGGCAGCGCAAACGGATATTGCGAAAGGAAACGCTCATGAATATATCAGGAATTCGCCCCATTGGCGGTTATCAGACAATACAGACATACAGCCCCGTAAAAGGCGCTACAGAGCAGGAAAGAGTTTATCTGCAGCCCCTCGAGGAGCAGGATCTGACACAGGTCAAAGCTGAAGAATCCGATATTTCAAAGTTTTCACGTGCCAGAGCTAATCAGACATTCGGCGCTTATGATTTTGCAAATCAGTACAAGCCCGAAGACAGCTTCCAGCTTCAGTCTGACAGCAATATGAGAATATCCGATGTTAAGCAGGCTATCAGCGATATGCAGAAGGATGAGGTTCTTCATCAGTATCAGACATTCCTTGGTGAGCGTGCAGCAGCTAAGACAGATACACCTGTTATCCGCGGAGGCGAGGATTTCTCACTTTAATACAAGGTTTTTCAGGGACCACCGGTTTGATCCGGTGGTCCTTTTTATATGCCTTTTTTACCGGGGCAGGCTTGAAATATAACCTTTAGTAGGGTAAACTATAAAAGTTATCGTTTATGAGTAGGAGGCGTGATATGACAAAGGAACTTATCGAGATAAGAAAGCTTTTTAAGGACACCGGAAGTTATGCCGGCAAAAAGATAAAGGTGGGCGGTTGGATCAGGAATATCCGTGATTCCAAGACCTTTGGATTTATCGTACTTAATGATGGTACATACTTCCAGCCCCTTCAGATAGTTTTTGAGGATAGCCTTTCCAATTTTGAGGAGGTCAGACATCTTAACGTAGGTGCGGCAGTAGTTGCTACAGGAGAGCTTGTTCTTACTCCTGATGCCAAGCAGCCTTTCGAGCTTAAGGCAGAGTCAGTGGATATCGAGGGTGCCAGCACACCGGACTTCCCGGTACAGCCCAAGCGTCACAGTATGGAGTTTCTTCGTACGATCCCTCATCTTCGTGCAAGGACCAATACTTTTGAGGCAGTGTTCCGTGTGAGATCCCTTGCAGCATATGCTATCCATAAGTTCTTCCAGGAGAGGGACTTTGTGTATGTACATACTCCCATTATCACCGGAAGTGATGCCGAGGGTGCTGGAGAGATGTTCTCCGTAACCACCATCGATCCTTCCGATCCTCCCAGAAAAGAGGACGGCAGCGTTGATTTTTCCAAGGACTTTTTCGGAAAGAGCACCAATCTTACGGTTTCGGGTCAGCTCAATGGTGAGACCTTTGCCTGCGCTTTCCGTAACATCTATACATTTGGACCTACCTTCAGAGCAGAGAACTCCAACACCACCCGCCATGCGGCTGAGTTTTGGATGATAGAGCCTGAGATCTGCTTTGCGGATCTTGAGGATGATATGGAACTGGCAGAGGACATGATCAAGTACATCATCAACTACGTACTTGAAAATGCTCCTGAGGAGATGGCATTCTTCAATCAGTTTGTGGATAAGGGCCTTCTTGAGCGTCTCCGTCATGTGGCTGAGTCTGATTTCGGACGCATCACTTACACAGATGCTATTGAGGAACTTTCCAAGCACAATGATAGATTTGATTACAAGGTAAGCTGGGGCTGCGACCTCCAGACAGAGCATGAGAGATACCTTACTGAGGAGGTATTCAAAAAGCCTGTATTTGTTACCGACTATCCCAAGGATATCAAGGCCTTCTACATGAAACTCAATCCCGATGGCAAGACAGTTGCAGCAATGGACTGCCTGGTTCCCGGTATCGGCGAGATCATCGGTGGTTCCCAGAGAGAGGATGACCTGGAGATCCTTGAGAGCCGCATCCGCGAGCTGGGTATGAAGCCTGAGGACTATGACTTCTACCTTGACCTTCGCCGCTATGGTTCCAACCGCCATGCAGGTTATGGCCTCGGATTTGAAAGATGCGTGATGTATCTTACAGGTATGGGCAATATCCGTGATGTTGTACCTTTCCCCAGAACCGTTAATAACTGTGAACTTTAAAAGGAAGACAAAATGAGTAAGATAGTTATACCTGACGGCTACGAGCCGGCGTTGAACCTCAAGGAAACCCAGATCGCCATCAAGCGAGTTAAAGACTTTTTCCAGAGCCAGCTTATGGCTGAGCTTAACCTGCGAAGAGTTTCAGCACCCCTTTTTGTTACACCCGAGTCCGGACTTAACGACAACCTTAATGGTGTTGAGCGTCCCGTAAGCTTTGGTATCAAGGAGCAGGGTGACCGTCCCATGGAGATCGTTCACTCTCTTGCAAAATGGAAGAGGAGTGCTCTGGGAAGGTACGGCTTCGGACCCGGAGAGGGCCTTTATACAGACATGAACGCTATCCGCCGTGACGAGGATACGGACAATATCCATTCGATCTATGTGGATCAGTGGGACTGGGAAAAGATCATTACAAAAGAGGAACGTAACGAAAAGACACTTTTTGCCACAGTCAGGAGCATTTACGAGGCCCTTCGTGTGACGGAAAAGTACATGTCCAATCGTTATGAATACATCAAATGTTTCCTTCCTGAGGATATAACTTTTATCACCACTCAGGAGCTTTTGGACAGATATCCGGACAAGGATCCCAGGGAGAGAGAGTACCTTGCAGCCAAGGAATACGGAGCTATCTTCCTTCAGAAGATAGGTGATCTTCTTTCAGACGGACAGAAGCATGACGGCCGTGCACCGGACTATGATGACTGGCAGCTCAACGGCGATATCATCGTTTACTATCCCGTTCTTGATATCGCATTGGAGCTTTCATCCATGGGTATCAGAGTTGACGAGGAATCTCTTCCTGCACAGCTTGAAAAGGCAGGCTGCACAGAGAGGCTTGAGCTTCCCTTCCAAAAGGCTATCATTGAGGGCAAGGTTCCCTATACCATAGGCGGAGGAATCGGACAGAGCAGGATCTGTATGTTCTTCCTGCGCAAGTGCCATATCGGAGAAGTTCAGGTTTCAATTTGGCCGGATGAGGAAGTGGACTATGCCGCTTCAAAGGGGGTTATAATTCTTTAGTTTTGACAGATCGGGGAGTAATATGAGTAAAGATCTTCATTCTGAAAATTTAGATAATCTGTTAGACGGTATCCTTACACTGCGTACAAGGGAGGAGGCATATCGCTTTTTTGAAGACCTTTGTACAGTTGGTGAGATCGAGGCTCTTCAGCAGAGGTTTGCAGTAGCCAGGATGCTCCGTAGTGATCAGACATATCAGGATATAGCTGAGGCTACGGGAGCGTCGACTGCCACCATAAGCAGGGTCAGACGCGCCCTTGATTACGGCGATGACGGGTATGATCTCGTACTTAAGAGACTGGACGGTGAAGGAGACGATTGATGGATTACGGAAAACTGCTTAATAAGCCCCAGCTGGATGGAGTTTATACTACTGACGGACCCGTCCTTATTTTGGCCGGGGCCGGAAGTGGTAAGACCAGGGTGCTTACTCACAGGATATCATATCTGATAGGTGAAAAAGGGGTTTCGCCCAGAGCGATCATGGCTATTACCTTTACCAATAAGGCGGCCGGAGAAATGAGAAGTCGAGTGGATTCCATTGTAGGGCCTGATGCTCAGGCAGTATGGATCTCAACTTTTCACTCGGCCTGTGTGAGGATCCTGAGACGCTTCGCCGACCATGTTGGGTATGATACTAATTTTTCAATATATGATGCAGATGATTCCAAGGCTGTAATGAAAGAAGTCTTAAAGAAGCTGAATGTCGATACGAAACGCTACAAGGAGCGTTTCTTTTTAAATGAGATCTCATCTGCTAAAAATGAACTGATCGGACCTGAGGATTATGCAAAAAGGGCAGGCTCTGATCCCATCTCCAGGATGCAGGTCAGTGTCTACCGTGAGTATGAATCCAGACTCAGAGCCAATAATGCCATGGACTTTGACGACCTGATCCTTTATACGGTTAATCTGTTCAGGACGGACGGAGAAGTTCTCAACAATTATCACAATCGTATCAAGTATGTGATGGTTGATGAGTATCAGGATACCAATACTGCACAGTTTGAACTGGTACGACTTTTGGCAGCCGGTAGCGGCAATCTTTGCGTAGTAGGTGATGACGATCAGTCCATCTATAAGTTCAGGGGAGCCAATATCCGCAATATCCTGGATTTTGAGATGCACTATCCTCAGGCCAAGGTTATCAGGCTGGAGCAGAATTACAGATCTACCGGCAATATCCTTACTGCAGCCAATGGTGTTATTGCCAACAACAGTGCCCGCAAGGAGAAAAAACTTTGGACTGAGCAGGAGACGGGAGAAAAGGTTCGCTTCAGACAGTTTGACAGTGCCTATGAAGAGGCTCAGTTTATTGCTGGAAGCATCAAGAGCCGCGTTTACAAGGGAGATGCAGTCTACAGGGATTGTGCGGTCCTGTATCG